>QCGW01000006.1 GCA_003279775.1 Pelagibacteraceae bacterium AG-390-A23 | reverse complement strand
TGGTTTAATGGCATTAAGAGAAGAGTATTCTAAGGAAAAACCTTTAAATGGTGCAAGAATTATTGGATGTCTACATATGACAATTCAAACAGCTGTACTAATCGAAACCTTAGTTGCATTAGGTGCAGAAGTTCGTTGGTCTTCTTGTAATATTTTTTCAACTCAAGATCATGCAGCTGCTGCAATTGCTAAGGCTGGTATCCCTGTTTACGCTTGGAAAGGTGAAACAGAGGAAGAATATTTGTGGTGTATTAAACAAACTATAATTGGAAAACCAGATTGGAAGCCCAACATGTTATTAGATGATGGTGGAGATCTAACAGCTATCATGCATAACGAGTATCAGGATTTAATGAAAGATATCAAGGGTGTCTCAGAAGAGACTACCACTGGAATCAAAGCACTAAATAAAATGGAAAAAGATAAATCACTTTTGGTTCCGGCAATAAATGTGAATGACTCTGTCACAAAATCAAAATTTGATAATTTATATGGATGTAGAGAAAGTTTAGTTGACGGGATAAGAAGAGCTACCGATGTAATGATGTCTGGAAAAATTGCAATTGTTGCTGGCTTTGGAGACGTTGGAAAAGGAAGTGCTGCATCCTTAAGACAGAGTGGAGCCAGAGTTTTAGTTACAGAGGCAGATCCAATTTGTGCTCTTCAAGCTGCAATGGAAGGTTATGAAGTGGTATTAATGGAGGAGGCTATAAGTAGAGCTGATATCGTTGTAACAGCAACAGGTAATAAAGACATTGTTACAGCAGACCATATGAGAGATATGAAGGACAGAGCTATCTTATGTAATATTGGTCACTTTGATAATGAAATACAAGTTGAAGCTCTTAAAAATTATAAGTGGACTGAAGTAAAACCTCAAGTACATGAAATAGAGTTACCAAGTGGCAAAAGAATTATTCTTTTAGCGGAAGGAAGGTTGGTTAATCTTGGTTGTGCAACAGGACACCCAAGTTTTGTAATGAGCGCATCATTTACCAATCAAGTTATTGCTCAAATAGAACTTTGGCATAATCATAAAAATTATGAAAATAAAGTTTATGTGCTTCCAAAACACTTGGATGAAAAAGTAGCAACTTTGCATTTAAAAAAAGTTGGTGCAAAACTAACAAAATTATCAAAAGAGCAAGCAGATTATATAAGCGTTGGAACAGAAGGTCCTTTCAAACCAGATGCCTATCGCTATTAAAGATAGCACAATCGATATCACTTCAGAGAAGTTAACTAAAGAATTAGCTAAAGAATTTACAAAATATCTTAAAGGTGGGGAGTTTGTTTTTTTATTTGGAGAGATGGGTGTTGGTAAAACAACCTTTGTTAAATATTTTATAAATGAGTATCAAAAAATAAATAATTTGACACAATCAGAAATCACAAGCCCTACTTTTAGTTTATTAAATGAGTATCAGGTGAAAGATATAAGAATAAAACATTATGATTTATTTAGAATTAATAGGAAAGAAGATATTAATAATTTAGATATTTTTGAAAAAGATAATAAATTAATAACACTTATAGAATGGCCACAATTGATTGCTGACAAACAAGATATAAAATTTATAACTTTAACATTTAATTATCTAAATCAATTAAATGATAGAACTGTAGATATAAAAGTTTAAATTAAGACCTATTTTGATGAAAAGCTTAGCAAAATTAAAAAAAATAAAAGGTGACGCATCTCTCAGAGAATTTTACAGAAATAGAGAAAATAAATCTATTATTGTAATATCTAAGAAAGAAAAGTTAAAAAATCTTTTAATTTACGATGCTATAAATAAAATTTTAATTAAAAATAAAATTTCAGCACCAAATCTAATAAGTGAAAATTACATTAATAATTATATAGAAATAAATGACTTTGGAGATCAAACTTTGTTTCAAATTTTAAAAAATAAAAAGAATAATAAATATGTCATTTTTAAAAAGATAATAAAAATTTTAAACAAAATACAATTAATTAAAGATAAAAAAGTAAAAAATTTTAAAAACAAATTATACAAAGTTCAAGAATATAAAAACAAAATTTTATTTGATGAAACTAAACTTTTTTGTGACTGGTATGCACCAAAGATATTATCTAAATCCAAAAATATTCAATTTAAAAAAAAATTTAGATTAGAGATAAAAAAATTATTATCAAAATTAAATTATGAAAATGTTACATTTGTTCATAGAGATTTTCATGTTTCAAATTTGATGTATCACAACAAAAAAATTGCGGTAATAGATAGTCAAGATGCACTAATTGGCAATAGAGCTTACGATTTAGCATCCTTAATTGATGATGTAAGATTAAAAACACCCAATGAATTAAAAGAGAAAGTATTTAAGTTTTACGTCAAAACAAATAAAAAAATTGATTTAGAACGATTTAAAAAAGATTTTGAAATATTATCTGTTTTAAGGAATTTAAAAATAATTGGTATATTTATGCGTTTAGCTGAAAGAGATAATAAAAAAAAATATCTTAAATTAATTCCTTACGCTTGGGAATTGATTAATCACAGAATTAAAGAACAAAATCAATTGAATAATTTGATGTTGCTATTAAAAAATAATTTTCCAAAATTTATAAGGTAAAGTTGTGAAAATAAATACAGCTTTAATTTTATGTGCAGGTTTTGGTAAGAGATTAAACCCAATTACTTTAAATACTCCTAAGCCCTTATTAGAGATTAAAGATGTAAGCATGCTGGAGAGATGTATTAATTTAATTGAAAAACTAGGTATTCAAAAAATCTTAATAAATACTTTTTATTTAAAGGATCAATTTTCAGTTTTTTTAAAAAGTAAAAATTTCAATATTGATATCAAAATAATTGAGGATGGTGAGGATATTTTAGATACAGGAGGAGGTATTCAAAATATGATTAAAGACTCTTATGAAAAGGATTTTATAATTTTTAATCCAGATACAATTTGGAGTAATGACTATAAAGATGAGATATTAAAAATGGAAAAAATGTATTTTTCTAAAAAATTAGAAAACATTCTTCTTTTAGTAAATAAAAAATTTAGTTTTGATAAAAAGTTAAAAGGTGATTTTAATTTAAAAAATAATTTAATTAACAAAGAGGTTGAAAAAGAATTTATTTACATTGGATGTCAAATAATTAATAAAAAATTATTTATTAAAGAGAAAATAGAAAATTACTCAATTTTGGAAATTTGGAATAATTTATTAGATCAAAAAAAATTATTTGGTTATGAAAGCCAAAAAAATTTTTATCATTTAACTGATCTGGATATTTTTAAAAAACTAAAAGATCTTTAGCTCTTTCTTGATCAAGATATTTGCAATTAGAAATTTTGCTGTTTTCTAATTCAATTAAAAGTGGGTTTCCTGTTGGAATTTCAAGTTTAGAGATCTCATTGTTATTTAAATTAAACAAATATTTGCAAAGAGCTCTAATGGAATTTCCATGAGCTGAAATAAGAATATTTTCACTTGATTTCTGTTTTATCTCTTTACTATAAAACTTTATTACTCTTTCATATGTATCTTTTAGTGACTCGGTATCAGGAATTTTTTCTAAAGGAATTTTTTTGTATATTTCAATATTTAGTGGGTGATATGGATTTTTTTTATCTAAAGGTTCGGGTCTAAGATCCCAAGAGCGTCTAAATTGATGAACTTTTTCTTCTCCAAGTTTTTTTTTCATTTCATCTTTATTTAACCCTGTAAGAGCTCCATAATGTCTCTCGTTTAATTCCCATGCGCTCTTTACTTCTTTAAAATCTTGCAATTCTTCCTGTATAATTTTTAAAGTGTTTTTAGCCCTTAATTGAAAAGAGGAGTAATACACATTAATTTCAATTTTTTTTTGTTTTATTAATTCACCAGCTTTTTTTGCCTCTGATTTTCCATTTTCTGTCAGATCTACATCAACCCATCCAGTAAATTTCTTTTCAAGATTCCACACACTTTGACCGTGTCTTACTAAAATTAAATAACTCATTTGTTTATCTTTTAAATCAATTTGATAAATAAAACTATATTATTAATGATTAATTATTTTTCAAAATATAAATTTATTTTTTACTTATGCAATTTCATTCTAATTATTTTATATTTGTTTCCAGGTAGTTTACTTGGCTGTTATATTTACAATGATTGTAAAATCCAACCTCAAATAACTGCAAATTATATTGTTGCAACAAATCATTTGTATGCATATATAGTTCTTTCAATTATTGGTTTTCTAACTTACCAAAAAAATAATCAATTTAATATTTTAAGTGTTTATTTAATATTTTTATCTATTGTACTTGAGGTGTTACAATACTTTGTGCCTAATAGAAGTTTTGAATTTTCGGATTTGTTTGGAAATCTAGCAGGTGTAATTATAGCCATAATACTATTTTACTTTTTTAAAAAAAAATGAAAATTTTAAAAATTAATTATTTATTTATTTTAATAATTTTTATTTCAGGTTGCTCGTCTGTTCCAAAAAATACAGCGGATAGTTGTTCTATATTTCATGAAAGATACATGTGGTATAAACATGCAAAAAAAGCTGAGAAAAAATGGGGAACCCCAGTTTATTTACAGCTTGCAATTATAAAAATGGAATCCAGTTTTGATTGGTTAGCAAAACCTCCTAGACAGAAATTATTTAAAGTAGTGCCTTATAAGAGACCATCAAGTTCTTTTGGGTATTCACAGGCTGTAAAAGGAACATGGAAACAATATAAAGAAGAAACTGGGAACAAGCTTGCTGCTAGGACAAGATTTAAAGACAGTGTAGATTTTATTGGTTGGTATACTAATAAAACTGAAAAAATTTTAAAAGTTTCAAAAAAAGATGCTTTCAAGCAGTATATTGCTTATCATGAAGGGTGGGGCAACTATAAAAATTATAAAAAAAATAAAAAAGTAATTAATTTAGCCAAAAGAGTGGAGAAACAATCAAATATTTATAAGCAACAATTATCAGAATGCAAAAATTCTTTATCAACTTCAAAATATATTATTTTTTAATTTAGCTGTTTTTTTAATTCAATATCAACTGCATCAATTCGCTTGGTATTTTTTGCAAGAGCTAAATACATTGTTGGAGTTACATATAAAGTAAAGAAGGTTGAAATAATCATTCCTCCTAAAATTGTAGAACCCACAGCTAATCTAGAGCCTTCACCTGCACCTGGGCCAATATTTCCAATAACTAATGGAAGCATTGCTATCATTGTACTAAGTGAGGTCATTATGATTGGTCGAATTCTAAGTTGGCAAGCTTTAATTATAGCGTCCTGAATTTTAACACCGGTAGTTCTTATCTGGTTTGTGTAGTCTACAATCAAAATACTATTCTTTGTGGATATACCAATCAGTATTATTAAAGCGATTTGAGAGAAAATATTTACTGAACTATTTAAAAATAAAATAAATACTAATCCACCAAATACAGCTAGTGGAACTGTTAAAATAATAATAAATGGATGAACAAAAGAGTTAAATGTTGCTGCCATTACTAAATAGGCAGTTAACAAAGCAAGAGCAAAAATTAAGTATATTTCATTTGTTGTTTCTTTTAACTCTTCAGATTTTCCTTTCCAAGTGATTTGATTTTGAGGAGCAACTCTAATCATTACATCTTCAAGGTATTTTATTGCTTCTGTTAGAGTGTAATCTTCTGCAAGTGCAGCAGAAATAGTAACAGCTCTTTGACGATTATATCTTGGTAATGCTTCTGCAGTTCCTTTTTCTTTAAACTCAACAAGACTTGCTATCGAAACTAGCTTACCTGTTGTTTCAGATCTTACGAATATTTTTGAAAGACCATCTTTATCTCTTCTGTCTGCTAAATATTGTTGTAAAATAATTGGGTATTCTCTTCCTTCTTTACTAAAAGTTGTTACTCTTTTTCCTCCATAAAGCGTCTCAAGGGTTCTTCCAATATTTTCAGTAGAAACTCCCAAATCATTTGCTCTGTTTTTATTAGTGATTAATTTAACCTCAGGTTTATTTTTTGTATAATCACTTTCAATTCTAGACATATTTCTATTTTTTCTTAATTCTCTTAAGACACTATTTTGAATTTCTTCTAATTCTTCGTAGCTAGATCCATATATCACCATCTGAACGGGCTTATTGTAACTAGATACTCTTATTGATTGTGGAGAAATTGGAAAAGCAAAAGTTTCAGGCACCGAAACTACCTGTCCAATAGCCTCTCTCAAGATTTGTTGACTACCTTTTTCTCTATTTTTCCATTCATCAAGTAATGCAATAATTATAAAACTGTTATAAGACGTTGCAGATCTTCCGAAACCAGGGACTCTCATGATTAGTCTTGCATATGGACTGTCTTCTGCCTGCAATAATCTTAATATTCTTCCTTCAATTATTTGTGCTTTTTCTTGGGTATATTCAAATGAACTTCCTTCATCAGTTGATCCAATAATTAAATAAGCGCCTCTATCTTCAACTGGTATCAATTCTTTTTTAGAAAAACTAAATAAATAAGCTGAGGCAGCAACAATTAAAATTATAAATATTGAAATAGTTTTTTGTTTATTCACCCAATATTTAAGAGAGTTTACATAAAATCCTGTAAAAGATTTAAATCCATTGTTAAATTTTTTTACAAAGAAATTAATTTTTTCTTTTTTGTTTAAAAATTTACTTCCTAACATTGGAGATAATGTTAATGCCACAAAAGAAGATACAACAATTGAAAAAGATAAGGCTATTGCTGTTTCTTTAAACAAAGTTCCTGATATTCCTTTAATAAAAATTAAAGGTAAAAATACTGCTATAAGAATTAAAGTCGTTGCAATAATTGCAAATGTAATTTGTTTAGAACCCTTGTAAGCAGCCACCAAAGGTGTTTCACCATTTTCAATTCTTGTGTAGATCGCATCAGTCATGATCACAGAGTCATCAGTGATTATACCAATTGCTAGAATAAAACTTAGTAATACAAAAATATTAATTGATAGATCAAAAATATATAACCCTAGAAATGATCCAATAAGACTAACTGGTAAAGCAACCGCAGGAACTATTACAGCTTTGAGGTTACCTAAAAAAAGATAAATAATTAAAACAACTAATACAAATGCAATTACCAAACTTTTATATACTTCTTCAATCGCAGCACCAATGTAGGTTGCTCTGTTAAATGCTATTTCTAACTTTAATCCATCAGGTAAGGATTTGTTAAGTTCTTTGATTTTAGTTTTTATTTGTTTAGAGAGCTCTACCGTTGATGCCCCACTTTTTGCATAAATTCCAATTCCTACAGTTTTTAAATTTACTGCATTTTTTCTTTGTGCTTTAAATAAAGTTTTTTCTGAAACAGGTCCAAATTCTATATTAGCCACATCAGATAAAATGATAACTTTTTCTTTATTTTTCTTAAGTGGTAATTGTTTAATAGTATCAATATTAGAATAGGATTTATCAATGTTTAAAGTTAAGTCTTTGTTATTAGCTTCTAAGGTTCCAGCTGGAAGATTTATATTCTCATTTCTAAGAGCTCTTTCAACTTCTTGAATTGTAAGATCATTTGCAGCTAGTTTTATTGGATCTATCCAAACTCTAACACTAAGCTCTCTTAATCCACCAACTAAAATTCGACCTACGTTTGGTACACTTGAGAAAGCATCTATTAGATATCTTTCAGCATAATCTCCAAGATCTAAATCATTCCAAGTCGGAGATGATAAAGCTACCCACATTGTAGTTGTAAAACCTGCTGCCTGTTTTAAAATTTGTGGAGGGTTTGACTCACTTGGTAAATTATCTACAACCCTTGCAACTCTTTCTCTTATATCATTAGCAGCATCATCTAAATCAATGTCTGTGTTAAATTGAATATTAATCCTGCTTCTTCCATTGAGAGAACTTGAGTCAATATTTTTGATACCCTCAGCTCCACCAATTACGTCCTCTAATTTTTGAGTTATTTCTTCATCAACAATTTCAGCTGAAGCAGATTTATAATCGGTTTGAACTTGAACTACTGGAGGCTGTATACCATCAGGAAGTTCTCTTACTGGCAATTCTAAAAAGACAAAAATACCAAAAATAATTAATATTAAAGACATGACCCAAGCTACCACAGGTCGTTTAATACTAACTTCAGTTATATACATTTAATTATTTTTTCTCTTTATCTGATTTTTTAAAAATATTTTTCAACCAATCAAATTTACCTTTTTTATCTTCAGCTTTTTTTGATTTATCTTTTTTACCCCAACTAGAGTTTCCTTGTTTTTTTTTAGCACCTTTATCTATAGGCCTGATTGTTAAATTTGGTCTTACTTTTTTTGTTCCTTCTGCAACAATTTTATCTCCATTATTTAATCCATCTAATATTTCTACAAAGCCTAAGTATCTGTCACCAATTGTTACCTTTGTTTTCATTACTTTATTTTTTTCATCTACTTTATAAATAAAAACATTTTCACCCTCGACAATTGTACTAGTGTCAGGAGCACTTAAGCCATTTCTTACATCGTATTTAATTGATATTTCTAAGAATGAGCCAGGTAATATTTCACCTGATGAATTGTCCATCTTAATTCTTGTTGCTAAAGCCCTTGTATCTTCACTTATCCTGCTAGCAAAAGAGTCTACTTCACCTTTATAAATTTTATTTTTATATCCAGAAAATTTAATATCAACTGGCAGACCAACCTTAATAAAAGTTACAAAAATTTCAGGTATATCTACATCACAATATATTGAGCTAGTATCTTCAACATTAATTAATATTGAAGATTTTGAAACCTCTATATCTTCTGAAAATTCTCTTTTTCCAATAACACCATCAAATTGTGCAATAACTTTTCGATTTTTAAGCTCAGCAATTACATCACCCTTCTTAACTTTTTGATTAAATTTTATAGGTTTTAATATTTCATATTTTTCAATTTTAAATGATTGTGTTTGAATTGGAGTTGCAGTCCCATAGGTACTAATAACATTTTCAAAAACTCTTTCTTGAGTAGTAGTTACTATTATTCCAGGAGGTGGTCTTTTACTGAATTTTTTTTTGAAATGATTTCCGATCATTGTTCTTCCAATAATCACAGTTGCAATTATAAGAAAAAAAATAATTACTATACTTGTTATTTTTGTTGATGTTTTCATAGTTTAGTTTTTTCCATACTCAGCCCAAGAGCCATCGTAAATGGTCGGCATATATTTAGCATTTATTAAAGAATAAGCTAGTGCCAAAACACTTGCAGTCACTCCTGAACCACATGAAAATACTATGTTTTTATCATGATCAAATTTAAATGACTTAAACTTTTCAAGTATTTTGTCTTTACTGATGAAAGTGTGGTCTTCGTTTATTAATTCAGAAAAAGGTAGGCAATAAGAATTTTTTATTGAACCACTTCTAAGACCTTTCCTTGGTTCAGCAACTTTGCCTTCAAATCTTTCTCTACTTCTTGCATCAACAACATTAAATTTTTGGGTATCAATATTTTCATCTATTTGTTTTTTATTTTTAACAAGTTCTTTATTTTCTTTACATGTATACTTAGAAGTTTGAGTGGTCACTTCTTTGTTATCTGTAGATTTATTTTCTTTTTTCCATTTTTTTAATCCACCATCAAGAACATGAACTAGTTTAGGATCATGTCCATAATAAATTAAATTGTACCAACATCTGCAAGAGCTAATAACATCAGAGTTATCATAAACTACTATTCGATCATTATTTTCTATACCCATGTTGTTCATTATTTTTTCCCAAGATTTACTATCAGCAAGCATATGTGGTAAATCAGTATCTAATTTAGAATTTTTATCTAAATCAAAAAAAATAGCATTTGGAATATGTTCCTTTGTATATTCCTCAAAACCGTTTCTTTGAGTTTGAGGCATATGCCATGAGCAATCAATAATTTTTACTTTATCAATATTATTTTCTAACCAACTTGTATCAACTAATGACATTTTATCTTTTTTCCAAATATCTTTGATGATACTCTTCAGCTGGGCAATAATTTTTAACTAAAGAAGTTTTTGTTACTACTTTTCCTGATAATTTGACGTTTTCTTTTTCTATTATTTTTTCAGCAGTAATTTTTTGCTGATCATTTAAATAAAATATTTCACTTCTATATTGAGTTCCGAAATCTGGTCCTTGAGAATTTAATGTTGTTGGATCATGAATTTCAAAAAAATATTCAAGAATTTTCTCGTAAGAAATTACATTAGGATCAAAATCTAATTTTACTACTTCTGCATGATTTGTTGTGCCTGTGCATACTTCTTGATAATTTGTTTCAGCATTATGACCTCCACAATAACCTACCTCTGTTTTTATAACTCCATCAAGTTTACTAAACTTAATTTCTGGTCCCCAAAAACATCCTAATCCTAAAATTGCTATTTCCATTGATAATTAACTTAATTAATCTAAAGTTAATCATATGCTATCAAAAAATCAATTAGGCTTTTTTTACATGTTCATATCGGTATGTGCATTTTCACTTATGGATGTGATTGTTAAATGGTCTGAGGATTATCCCGTTGGACAAGTATTATTTTTCAGAGGATTTTGTGGAATAATTCCTATTTTATTTCTTATTCCTAAAGACAGATATTTAGATTTTTATAAAACAACTAGACCCTTTCTTCATTTTAAAAGATGTTTAGCAGGATTAATTGCTTTGGTTTCTATATTTATAGCATTAAGAAATTTACCTTTAGCAACAGTTGTAAGTATTTCTTTTGCAGCACCAATATTTATAACAATATTTTCAATTTTTTTATTAAAAGAAAAAGTTGGTATTTATAGATGGTTAGCAGTTTTAGTAGGATTTGTTGGTATAATTTTCATCACTGAACCAGGTTTTAGCTCTTTAAATTTATATTATATCTATCCTATAATTTTTTGCTTAGGTTTATCTTATGTAGCTATTGCTATAAGAAAATTATCATCAACCGAGCCCGCTTGGTTAATTAGTTTTTTCTTTTCATTCTCGATAATGCTTCTAAGTTTTTTATCTTTTTATCAGGGATGGATCTTGCCAAGTTTACTAGATTTATTTTTGTTATCAATGGTTGGTATATTAGGTGGTCTTGCAAATTTATGGTTATCACAATCTTACAAGTACTCAGAAGTAAGTTTAGTTTCCCCTTTAAAGTATCTTGGATTAGTCTTCGCTATAATATTTGGATATTTTATTTGGAACGAAATACCAACTTCTAAAACATTATTAGGTGCCTTATTAGTTATAGTTTCATCCATTATTATATTTAGAAGAGAGATGTATTTGAAAAAAAAGTTATCTGTTTCTAGACATGAGTAAAACCCCATCATATTGGAATAAAGCAAAAAAATATTTATCTGCAAAAGATAAAACTATGTGTTCTTTGATTAAAAAATATAAATCCCCTTCAGAGACAGTGCTAACTTCAAGAAAAGATGTTTTTTTCTCTCTATGTAAAAGTATAATTGGACAACAAATTAGCGTAGCTGCTGCTAATTCAGTTTTTTTAAAATTTAAGAAAAAATGCAAAAATAAAATTAACCCAAAAACGGTAAGCAAGTTATCATCTATTCAGCTCAAAAGTTGCGGTCTAAGTAGACAGAAAGTGAAAGGAATAAAAAGTTTAGCCCAAAAAATATTAAGTAAAGAGTTTAATCCAAGACTTATTTCAAAAATGTCTGATGAAGATGCCATAATTTATCTGTCTCAATTAAGACAAATTGGAAGATGGTCAGCAGAAATGATTTTGCTATTTACTTATAATCGTCCTAATATTTGGCCAATCCAAGATATTGGTTTGTTAAGAGCTATTTCAAAAAATTATAATAAAAAATATCTTCCACCCGAAAGTTACGTGACATATTTAAACAAAAAGTTTTCCCCTTACTGTTCTGTAGCGACTTGGTATTTGTGGAGAAGTATAGATCCTGAACCTATTCAGTATTAAACCTTTATTAGCTTACATTCCCTCAAAAATTATGTGTTCTCTAGTAGCATTATTTTCTAAATGTTTTCTAGCCTCGACATATTCCTCAGAATTGTAACAATTTTTTGCTGTTTCAATATCAGGAAATTCTGCAAGAGCTACTCTTACCATTTCTCTACCTTCTAAAGTTACATTATTTGCGCTTCTCGCTATTATTTTACCAGAATATTTTTCAACCGCTTCTTTTGCTTTAACGGCATATTTTTTAAGTCTTTCGTCGTCTTTTATTTCAGTATAATTTGCAACCCAATAAGCTTTCATAATTCTCCTTTTTAAATTTTTTTAATTATGATACCAAATTTATGTGAAAAAATTATTTTTAAATTTCTTTGGTACATCATTATTATTGATATTTTTATCATTAACGCACGTTAATGCTGATGAATTGTTTAATAAGGGAAAAGAAGTTTTTCTGGAGGCCGGAAATTGTGCAGCATGCCATATGCTTACTGATGCTGGATCGAACGCAATGGTTGGTCCAAATCTAAATGAAATTAGACCTGATATTCAAAGAATTTTAATGGCAGTTAGAAACGGTATAGGAGTAATGCCCGCAATGGAGGGTATACTAACTGATGAGGAAATAGAAGCGGTTGCTCACTATACTTCAATAGCTGCAGAACAATAATAAAAATTTTAACTATAATTTTTTATCCAATGTTTAGCTATGTCCGAACGTTTACATATCCAAATATCTTTATATTTTGAAATATAATTTAAAAATTTTTTAAGGGACTGTATTCTACCAGGTCTTCCAATTAATCTGCAATGCAAACCAACAGACATCATTTTTGGAGAAGATTTTCCTTCTTCGTAAAGAGCGTCGAAACTGTCTTTTAAATAATTATAAAATTGTTCACCAGAGTTAAATCCTTGGTTGGTAGCAAATCTCATATCATTATTGTCTAGTGTATAAGGTATCATTAGTTGTTTTTTTGTACCTTTTTTTATCCAGTACGGAAGATCATCACTATATGTGTCACTGCAGTATAAAAAATTACCATTTTCTATAACTAGATCTAAAGTATTTTCACTACATCTTCCTGTGTACCAACCAATATGTTTAGAACCAAAAATTTTCTTAATTGATTTAATAGCAAGTTGCATGTCCTTTTTTTCTTTAGCTTTGTTTACATTTTGATAATCAATCCATCTATATCCATGAGAAGCAATTTCATAACCCGCTTTTTTCATTGCATTACAAACTTCTTTATTTCTCTCTAATGCCATTGCAACACCAAATATTGTTAAAGGAATTTTTTTCTTTTTAAACAGTTCATGGATTCTCCAAAATCCTCTTTTAGATCCGTACTCGTAAATTGACTCCATATTCATGTTTCGACCTTTGATTGGCTTTGCTCCTATAATTTCTGATAAAAAAGTTTCTGAATATTTATCTCCATGTAAGATATTATTTTCAGCTCCTTCTTCGTAGTTTAATACAAATTGCAAAGCTAATTTTGCATTTTTAGGCCATTTAACTTTTAATGTTTTTGATCCATAGCCAACTAAATCTCTTGGATATTTTTTAATCATTTTTTTAATAAAATTTTTTCTTTATTGAATTTATGAATGACCAAATTGTTTCCAACACCTTTTCTGTCAATAACTAGAAAATTCATATTTTTTGTCGATATTAAAGGAAAATGCCATATACCGGGTTTGTAATTAACTCCATTTTGTTTTGGAACTATAAAAGATTTAATTTTTTCTATATTTGGTTTTTCTCCTTTCGGAGCAACAAATACTAAAAAACTAGAATCTTCCATAGGTACAAACGCTTGACTCCCAAGAGGATGTTTTTCCATCATATCTACTCTCATTGGAAATTTTCTCTTTTTTGCTTTAAAAATACTAACTATTGTTTTTCCCTTTTTTTTATCAGTATTTATATTTATCAGATCATGAAATCTTTTTGCATACCCATTGTTAATATTAATTGGATTTCCTTTTTTTGTATTTATTAACTCTCCAAACTTAGCAAAATTTTTTTTGGTTATTTTTATTGGTTTAATTATTTTCATTATTTAAAACTTCCGAATGCTCTTATCCTAGAAATTCCACCATCTGGATAGATATTTATTTTGAGGTAATTTTCTTTATTTCTTTTTATTAAGAACTTTTTAAAAACATGTTTTTTGTGTGCAGATAGTTTGGATTTATTTAAAATAAATTTCCAATTTTTTGAATTTTTAACAATCAAATTATTAGATAAATCTTTGTTAATAATTGCAGTTTGTATTGAGCATGAGTCAGGGTAGTTTCCTTTAAAATGATGGGTATCAATTTCTAATTTTTTTATCAAACCCGGTTTTCCAAATTTTATTATCAGCCAATCAAAGTTCTTTCCTCTACTTCTTCTTGTCTCCCAGCCATCTCCCATATTTTTTCCTTTACCAGGGGCTATTATATTTTCAGCTCTTCCAAAATGTTCATTATTACAACCAACAATTGAAGCACCATTTAAAACTGACGTTAAATTTATATTTTTGTTATTAATAGTCTTTTTATCTATTTCAATTTTTCCATAAAGTCTAAGTCTAGCTACTCCACCGTCTGGAAAAATATTTAATCTTATATAATTGAAAGTAGATTTGTTTTGAGATTTAAAGTTATGATTTTTGTTAGGCCCAAGTTTTTTTTTACCCAGTAATCTTGTCCATTTTGTTTTTTTATTTGGTTTTGACCTACTGAAACAACCTTCTAATGATGCGTGAGTAGGTTGATTTCCGTTAAAGTGTGATGTGTCAATGTCTATATCAAATATTTTTCCAGGTTTACCTAATTTTAAAACTAAATAATCATATCCTTTTGATCTTCTTCTTCTGGTTTCCCATCCATCCATCCATTTACCATGTTTATCAAATAATCCATCTTTAAAGACGGGGATATCAGTTTTTAAAATTCTATGGGCAGCTGCAAAAAAATCATCAGTCTTAAATATTATTTTAGATCCAATTCTTGGATCTGCTAAATTTATCATTTTTGCACTTATAAATTTTTTCATTTTTTATTTATTTCATTAAGACGAAAAGTTGCAATTTTTTTCACTTGTTTTTTTGCTTCAAGGAATTCACTTTTTACATCATTTTTTATTCTTTGTCTAAAATTCATTAATATTTCATTTTTATTTTTACCTTTAACAGCAATAATAAATGGAAAATTAAACTTTTTTTTATATTCAAAATTTAATTTTTTAAATTCTTCATATTCATCATCTGAACATTCGTTTAATTTTGCAGAAGCTTGTTCTGATATAGACTCTGAGGTCATTTTTTTTGCAATAGCAAGTTCAGGATGAGCATTTAAAATTTCTAAAATTTTTTCTTTTTTATAATTCTCATAAATGTCTAGCATTTTAAATACGATATCATCAAAATCTTTAAAAGGTTTTGACTCAAAGGCTTCTTGAGCTACAGACTCAGTTTTTTCAAAAACATTACCAAAAATAGACAAAAAATCAGACTTGTTAAGATCATTAATGTTATCTATTGTTCCCATATAATTTTAAATAATTTAAGTTTGAAATTTTAATGATACTATAATTTTATGACAAAGCTCACAACTCATGTTTTAGATGTATATTCAGGGAAACCAGGTAAGGGTATCCATGTTGAATTATTTTTTATAAACAATACAGAAAGAAAAAAAATAAATTCAATAAAACTTAATGACGACGGCAGAGCAAATTCTCCTTTGGTAGAGGGTGAAAATTTTGTAAAGGGCAAATATGAATTAGTTTTTTATATCGGTGATTATTTTAAAAATACATCTTCTGTAAGCGATCTACCATTCTTGGATGATGTAATTATCAGATTTGGTATTTCTGATCCCACACAGCATTATCATGTACCCTTACTAGTCTCACCTTGGAGTTATTCTACTTATAGAGGTAGTTAAGTGATATCAGACTCTGTTAAATTTTTATTAAATGATAAGATTATAGTAATTAAAAATCCTGATCCAAATCAAACATTACTTAATTATATTAGAACTGAATTAAAAAAGACTGGAACTAAAGAAGGATGTTCAGAGGGTGGTTGTGGTGCATGTACAATCGTTTTGGGCGAATTAGTAGCAAATAAAATAATATATAAAGCAGTAAATTCTTGTATTTCGTTTGTCCCAATACTGAATGGTAAACAGCTTATAATTGTTGAAGATTTAGTTTCTAAAAATGGACAACTTCATCCTGTGCAACATGCAATGGTGAAATTTCATGGCTCACAATGTGGTTTCTGCACACCAGGATTTGTTATGTCGTTATTTTCAATGTTTAAAAATAACAAAAATCTTAATACTGAATTAATAACAGATTCCATATCTGGTAATTTATGTCGTTGTACTGGTTACAGACCTATAATTGATGCTGCTAAAAGTTTAAATAAGATAAACAAGAATGATCAATTTTCTAAAAATAAAAATAAAGTTATTCAACTATTAAAAAAAATCAAACCAAAAAGTATTTATATTAAAAAAGATGATAAAATTTATTTTTCACCAAAAAACATTAAAGATTTAAAAAATATAATTAAAAAATATTCTAATTTTAGTCTTCTTGCTGGAGGTACCGACTTATCTTTAAAAGTTACAAAGGAGAGAAAAGAAATTCCATTTATAATTGATTTAAAAGAAATTAAAGAATTAGATTTTATCAAGGTAAGTAAAAATTATTTAGAGGTTGGTGCAGCTACACCTTTAATAAAATTTGAAAAAGAAATTAAAAAGCATTATCCAGATTTTAACTCGGTTCTTAAAAGGTATGGTTCTGTTCAAATTCGAAATGTGGGAACCATAGG
The DNA here is from genome assembly GCA_003279775.1 of Pelagibacteraceae bacterium AG-390-A23. Lineage (GTDB taxonomy): Bacteria > Pseudomonadota > Alphaproteobacteria > Pelagibacterales > Pelagibacteraceae > Pelagibacter. Next base: position 34,985 of record QCGW01000006.1, on the reverse strand, counting down.
CGGCAATATTGCAACCGCATCTCCAATAGGAGATTCATTGCCAATTTTATTATCTCTAAATGCTGAAGTTTTAATTGAAAGTTTTAATAAAAGAAGAGTTTTGCCTATAAATAGTTTTTTTCTTGATTATAGAAAGACCAAATTAAAAAAAAATGAATTTATTCATTCTATAAAAATACCACTATTTAAGAAAAATATTTTTAAGGCATTTAAGATCTCAAAAAGATTTGATGATGATATTTCATCTGTTTGTGGATCTTTTAATTTTGAGATTAATAATAATAAAATTAAAGAGGTCTATATTGCATATGGAGGTATGGCTGCTGTACCAAAAAGAGCTAAAGCATGTGAAAAAATTCTCAAAAATAAACCTCCTACAATCAATACTTTTGATCAAGCAAAAAAATATTTAGAAAAAGATTTAAGTCCTATTGGAGACATGAGAGCTAGTAAAGAATACAGACTAGAGATAGCAAAAAATTTATTGATGAAATGTTTTGTAGAAATAAATTCTAATAAGTTATCAAGAGTAAATTAAATGAGCAAAGAGAACTATATTGAGGAAATAAGACCACATGATAGTGCGTATAAGCATGTGAGTGGATATGCAGAGTACACTGATGATATCAATGAACCTAAAAATACAATTTATGGTGCTATTGGTTTAAGCAAAAAAGCCCATGCAATAATCAAAAATATAGACCTCACTGAAGTAAAAAAAAGTGAAGGAGTGATAACAGTAGTTACTCAAATTGATATACCGGGCAGGAATGATGTGGGTCCAGTTTTTGATGGTGATCCAGTATTTCCGAAAAAAAAAGTTGAGTTTTTTGGTCAGCCATTATTTGCTGTAGCTGCCACAACTACAGAACTTGCTAGAAAGGCAGTATTAAAAGCTAAAATTACCTATAAAGATTTAAAACCGGTTATCACAATAAAAGAAGCTTTAAATAAGAAGCAATTCTTATTTAAACCTAGAAAAGTTAAAAAAGGCAACCCTTCTAAAAAAATAAAAAATTCAAAAAATAATTTAAAAGGAAATTTTACAACTGGAAGCCAAGAGCACTTCTATCTAGAAGGCCAGGCAGCTTTTGTTGTTCCTAAGGAAGACGATAATTTTTTAGTTTATAGTTCAACACAACATCCGTCAGAAACTCAACAATTAATTGCAAAAATGTTTAATCAAAAAAGTAATTCAATAAATGTAGAAGTTAGAAGAATTGGAGGTGGGTTTGGGGGAAAAGAAACAAATTTCATGACAGCGTGTATTTGTGCGTTGTTGGCAAAAAAATCAGGACAGCCAGTCAAACTAAGATTAGATAGAGATGATGACATAATATTGACTGGTAAAAGACATGAATTTTTATCTGAATATGAAGTTGGTTTTAATGATGAAGGAATTATTGAAGGATTAAAAATAAACTTATCCTCAAATTGTGGAATGTCACCCGATTTATCAGCTGCAATAAACGAGAGAGCTTTGCTTCATGTGGACAATGCATATTATATTTCAGATATCGAGGTAACAAATAATTTATGTAAAACAAATATTCCAACCTCAACTGCATTTAGAGGCTTCGGTGGAAATCAAGGGATGATGGCTATAGAGAATATTATAGATAATATCGCAAGGTACTTAAAAAAAGATCCTATAGAAGTTAGAAAGAAAAATTTTTATCAAAAAGATAAAAGGAATGTAACTCATTATGGAATGACAGTTGAAGATAATGTTATTAATGAAATATTTAAAAAATTAGAAAATAAATCTAATTATAAGAAAAGATATTCGGATATAAGAAAATTTAATGAAAAAAATAAATTTAAAAAGAAGGGGATAGCTATTACACCTTTAAAATTTGGTATTTCATTCACTACAATTCATTTAAATCAAGCTGGAGCCTTAGTTCATATTTACACAGATGGAAGTGTTCATTTGAATCATGGAGGAATTGAAATGGGTCAGGGGACTCACACAAAGATTGCTCAGTTAGTGGCAAATTCTTTAGGATTACCATATAATTTAGTTCATATCTCATCAACAAATACAGCCAAGGTTCCAAATACTTCAGCTAGCGCTGCTTCGTCAACTACAGACCTTAATGGAGCAGCAGCTCTAAATGCAGTAGCAAAAATTAAATTAAATTTAGAAAAATTTATTAAGAAAAAATATAAGATCTACAATCAAGAGGCAGTATATAAAGACCAATACATAATATTTGGAAACAGACAATTTGAATTTAAAAGCATAATTCAAGAGGCATATTTAAATAGAATATCTCTTTCATCATCAGGCTTCTATTCAACACCAAAAATTAATTTTGATAAAAAAAAATTTAGAGGAAGACCTTTTTATTACTTTTGTTATGGAGCAGCTGTTTCGGAAGTAACTGTAGATACATTAACGGGTGAAAATATACTGGAAAGAGTGGATATCTTGCATGATGCCGGAAAACCAATAAATCCTGCACTAGAATTAGGTCAGATCGAGGGTGGTTTTGTGCAAGGACAGGGATGGCTAACAATAGAGGAATTAAATTGGAAATCAGATGGTCAGATTACAACTTTTTCTCCATCGACTTACAAAATACCTGCGGTAAGTGATATTCCAAAAAAATTTAATGTAGAAATTTTTAAAGAGGGATTAAATAAAGAAAAAGTTGTTAATAAAGCAAAAACAACTGGTGAGCCTCCTTTGATGCTAGCCATGAGTGTTTTTTATGCAATTAAAGATGCAGTTGCTTCAATTGGAAATTATCAGTTTGTACCAGAACTTAATGCACCGGCAACTCCTGAAAGAATTTTAATGAGTATTAACAAAATTAAAAATAAAATTAAAAATTAAAATGGAAGATAAAAAAAAATTTATGGCAAGAGCAATTGAGCTATCAATTAATAGCGCGAATACCATTGGAGGTCCCTTTGGAAGTGTTATAGTTAAAAATGATAAGATTATTGCAGAGGGTTCTAATAAAGTTACTTCTTCAAATGATCCAACTGCGCATGGAGAAATAGTAGCAATTCGAGAAGCCTGCCAAAATTTAAATACTTTCGATCTTTCTGGATGTGAGATTTACACATCTTGTGAACCTTGCCCGATGTGTCTTTCAGCAATTTATTGGTCAAGATTAGATAAAATATATTATGCAAATACTAGAGAAGATGCAAAAAATATAGATTTCGATGACTCATTTATCTATACAGAAATTCCAAAAAAAATTGATGATAGGAAAATTAAAATGGTACAAATGCTAAGAGATGAAGCTTTAAAAGCATTTGAAATTTGGCATAAAAAAGTAGATAAAATAAAATATTGATGGAATTTTTACCTTATACAATAAAATGGTTAGAAGTTATTCTAAGATGGGGCCATGTATTATTTGCAATATTATGGGTAGGTAATAGTTTTTTATTTAATTACTTAGATAATAATTTAAATAAAAATATAACGAGTGATGATATCGATGGTGAAGGATATCTGATGCATTCAGGTTTTTTTTACAAACTTTCGAGGTTAAAAACATCTCCACCTCAGGATTACTTAAATAGATTAGTAATCTTCAAATGGCAAAGTTACTTAACCTTTGTAACCGGAATGTTGCTATTAGTTGTAATTTACTATTATAACGCTGGTGTATTAATGGTTGATAAACGTGTCCTGTTAATACCCCCTAGTTATGCAATTATTATCTCACTTTTATCATTGATTATTTCTTGGTTTGTTTACGATCTTTTATGTAAATCAAAATTAATTGAGAATAATATTTTATTTATATCCACGGGAATAATTTTGCTAGCAATTGTATCATTTGGACTTACAAAATTATTTGGACCAAAATTTGCAATTTTAAGTGTTGGATTAATTATTGGATCCAATATGTTTGGCAATGTTTTCACAGTAATTATCCCTAATCAAATGAATATAATTAGTAGCAGCGAAAGAGGTGAAAAATTTGATATGAGCTTATCTTTAGCAGCTAAACAAAGATCAATTCATAATAATTATTCAACTTTTTTAGTTTTGTTTATAATGCTTTCTGGGCATTCAAGCTTTTTAGTTTATCATCAATATAATTGGTTAATATTATGTGCAATTGCAGTTATTTCTGGTGTAGCAAGACATTATTTTAATTTAAGAGGAAGAAACATTCATAGGTTGTATATTTTAATTTCTTCAATAATAGCACTTATCGTTCTTGCAGTTTTAGTTTTATTATTTAAATAACTAGATATAAAAAATTATGTCTGAAAAAATGATTGTTAGCTGGGACGAGTACAACAAAACTGTTGAGAAACTAGCAATCCAAATTGATGAGAGTGGATATAAACCAACAATACTCGTTGGCATAATGCGTGGAGCAGCGCCTATGATAGATGTTTTAAGTAGAATTTTTAAATTAAAATGTGCGTATCTTGCAGTCGAATCTTACAGTGGTAAGGGAGTAGAGGATGAACAGGGCGATATTGTGTTTTCAAGAGAAATGAGCTCGATAGCACCTAATATGGGTGGAAAAATACTTTTATGTGATGATTTATCTGACACAGGAATTACTTTTAACAAAAGTATAGATTGGTTAAAAAAATACGAACCCATTAAGGATAAAATAGAAGACATAAAAACCGCAACATTATTTAAAAAAAAGAAATCAACATTTGAGCCAGACTTCTGTGCAAATAGACTTCCTGATAATCCTTGGATAGTGCAGCCCTTTGAAATTTATGAAGAATTAAGGATTGAAGAAATCAAAAAAAAACATCAGATATAAAAAAGGCCAGTTAAAAAACCGGCCTTTTAAAATTTTTAAATTGAAAACTGATTACTTAGGTATATCTCCTTCAACACCTTTAACGTAAGTCATCATTCCTGCAAGCATTCCATCATCTGCAGTTTTTCCTTCTGCTACCATTAAATTACCTTTCTGGTCATAAATTGGTCCTGTGAAAGAATGAACTTTACCAGATGCTAAATCTGCTTGAAGTTTTTTAACTTTTGATCTTAGGTCAGCTGGCATTTGTGAATCTAAATCTGATATCACAACCATACCATCTCCAATACCATGCCAAGTATCTTTTTGATTCCATGTACCGTTCGCAACAGCTTTAACTCTGTCCACGTAATATGGACCCCAATTGTTTTCAACTGAAGTCAATACAGCTTTAGGAGCAAACTTGTCCATATCACTTGCTTGTCCAAAAGCATATACTCCAGCTTTTTCAGCCATTTGAACAATAGCAGTACTATCTGTATGTTGAGCAATTACATCAGCACCTTGGTCAATTAAAGCTTTTGCTGCTTCTGCTTCTTTACCTGGATCGTACCAAGTGAAAGCCCAAACAATTTTAGTTTTAATATTTGGATTAACTTTTTGAGCCGCTAAAGTAAATGAATTGATACCCCTGATAACTTCAGGAATTGGAAAAGATGCCACATAACCAATAACATTTGATTTTGTCATAGTTCCAGCGATTGTTCCTAAAATTGTTCTACCTTCGTAAAATCTAGCTGCGTATGTAGAAACATTTGGATGTTCTCTTTTATATCCAGTAGCATGTTCAAATTTTACATTTGGAAACTCTTTTGCAACTTTGTTAGTTGGATTCATGTATCCAAAACTAGTTGTAAAGATAATGTCATGACCAGAATTAGCTAATTGTCTAAGAACCCTCTCAGCATCAGCACTTTCTGGAACACCTTCTACGTAAGTTGTTTTAAATCCGGCAGCTTCAACAGCTTTTCTACCTACATCATGCTGATATGTCCATCCATGGTCACCAGTTGGGCCAATATAAACAAATGCTGCTTTAACATCTTTTGCAATTGCAGCTACAGTAAACGTAAATAATAAAACTAAAGAAGAGACGAAAGAACGAATAAAAAATTTATGCATAAATTTATTTCCCCTTTTGATTTTTTAATAAGACTAAACTTAGATTAAATTATCTAAAAAAAAATAATTATTTTATAATTAATTGTCTTTATGAAAAGATTTCCCCAGAGAACTAGGAGTACTTAGCCTTATTTTTCTACTATCACGAGAAATTACAACCAAAACTATTATTGTAACGATGTATGGTAGAGCTGTTAAAAATTGCACAGGAATTCTTACTCCAATTGCTTGCATATGAAATTGAATAATTGTTAACCCACCAAAAATCATAGCACCAATTAAAATTTTAATTGGGTTCCACGTTGAGAAAACCACCAGAGCTAATGCGATCCAACCTCTTCCACCCGTCATATTTTCAATCCACTGAGGAGTATAAATCATGGATAAATATGCACCAGCAAGTCCACTCATTGCGCCTCCATAAAGTATACAAGCGTAACGAACTAACCTAACATTTATTCCTTGATTAGAAGCAGAATCAGGTGAGTCTCCTACAGCTCTTACAATTAATCCAATTTTCGTTTTTTTTAAAAAATAGCTAGTTATGAAGGGAAGGGCAAAAGCAAAATAAAAAACAATTGAATGTCCAAATAATATTGGACCTATAAGTGGTATTGTATCTTTTAAACTTTCAAATAAAACAGGAAATTCTTTTCCAGGAATACCTACAAAATTTTTTCCTATCATCGCTGATATTCCAATTCCAAATATGGTAAGCGCTAAACCAGTAGCGACATGATTTGTAATTAATGTTTGAGTCAGAAATGCAAAAATAGTTGAGATTAAAACTCCAGCTAACATTGCCCCAAAAATTGCAATAATTAAACTTCCTGTAACAGTCATTAATGCAAAACCTGAAATAGCACCAATGATCATCATTCCTTCAACACCAAGGTTTAGAACTCCAGACCTTTCTGTAATCAGTTCGCCACAAGAAGCTAAAATCAAAGGAACAGCGGAGGCCATTATTGATGCAATTATCAGTCCAATAAAATTTATATCGATGATCATTTTTTTGAACCTATAAATTTAATTTTGAAAAAAAGTAAATAATCTGATGCAAGAAGAAAAAATAAAATCATTCCTTGAAAAACCTGACCAGTATATTTAGGTATTTGCATAAATATTTGAGCTGTCTCAGCACCCAGATAAGTTATGGCAACAACTAAAGATGCAAAGATGATACCAACAGGATGTAAACGACCCAAAAACGCTACAATTATAGCAGTAAAACCATAATCTGGAGAAATTTCTCTATGAAGCTGTCCAATAGGTCCGGTTATTTCTCCAACTCCAGCTAAACCTGCGCAAGCACCACTTATTAAAAAAACGAGTATGATCATTTTTTTACCTTTGTATCCGGCATATCTTGCTGTCTTTAAACTAAAACCTGAAACTTTCATTTGGAACCCTAAATACGTTTTATAAAAAACAAACCAACTGATAACCACTGCAGCTAAAGCTAAAAATATTCCTGCGTGAATTCTTAGTCCTTCAAATAATAACGGAAGTTTAGCAGAGTCACTGAACTGTCTGGTTTCAGGAAAATTAAATCCCTCTGGATTACTCCAAGGACCAACAACAAGATAGTCCAAAATTAATTTTGAAACATATACCAACATAAGACTTACTAATATTTCATTTGTATTAAAGTAAGTTTTTAAGATTGCGGGTATGGATGCATATAGCATACCACCGATTGCACCAGCTAAAATTACTAACGGAAGAATGTAAAATCCTTCTTGCTCATAAAACAATAATGCAACTCCTCCTGAAACTATCGCACCGAAGGTTAATTGCCCTTCAGCTCCAATATTCCAGTTATTACTTTTAAAACAAAAAGATAAACCGATTGCAATTAAACAAAGAGGTGTAGCTTTTAATAGTAATTCACTAAAACCATATTTATCTGCAATTGGAACTATGAAAAAAAATTTAAGAGCCTCAAATGGTTTAAAACCTAAAATAAAAAAAATCAAACCTCCCGCTACTAATGTTAGAAAAATTGCTAACACGGGTGTAAAGAAAAAAATAGCTCTTGATGGCTGATCTCTTTTTACGATTTTAATCAATTTGCTCCTCCCATTAGTATTCCAAGTTTTTCAGAGGTAACTTCTTCAGCATTCATAATTTTTGACAATTTTCCTTTATGAATTACTGAAATTTTATCACTTAATTTTAATAATTCATCAGTGTCTGTAGATATTAATATAATTGATTTATTTTGTTCATTGATTTTAATCAATGTTTCGTGGATATAATTTATTGCTCCAACATCTAGACCCCAAGTTGGATTAAAACAAATTAATAAATCTGGAGAAGTTATTAATTCTCTTCCAATAATTAATTTTTGAAGATTACCTCCAGACAAAAATTGGCTTTTTAACTCAATGTTGTCCGTATTAACGTTAAAATCTGAAATTATTTTTTTGGAATGTTCTTTAATTTTGTTTTCGTTTATTAATCCATTATTAAAAAAATTTGATGATTTAAAATTGTTTAGAGCTACATTTTCAAAAATTTTCATTTGTGGAATTGCAGCCTGCTCAAGCCTATCCTCTGGAGAAAAGGCCATCAAATATTCTCTTCTTTCTTGAGGACTTAAATCTCCTATGTAATTATTGTTAAATTCTATAGAGTCCTTTTCCGAAATAATTTCACCACTTAATACTTGAAATAATTCACTTTGTCCGTTTCCTGATATACCGGCAATTCCCAAGCACTCCCCTCGATTAACAGAAAAATTAATATCCATTAAATTTGTTTCAAAGGGATCTTCACTTGTAAAATTAAGATTTGTTATTTTAATTAATTTATCTGACGAAGTTTTTGCTTTTTTTTTCTTAATTGTTTTTAGGTTCTGACCCACCATTTTGTTAGCAAGTGACTCAATATTTTCGTTTTTTATTTCACTTACAGAAATTAACTTTCCTTTTCTCATTACAGCAACTTCATCACAAAGCTGCATAACTTCCTTTAGTTTATGTGTAATATAAATAATTAAAATTCCTTCTTCTGAAAATTTTTTCAAAGATAAGAATAATTCACTTGTTTCTTGTTCTGTTAATACAGAAGTTGGTTCATCCATAATTAAAACTTTTGGACTCCTTATTAGGCATCTTATTATTTCCACTTTCTGTTTTTGACCTGCTGATAGATTTAGAACAGGAATATCAAGATCAATTGAAAAATTATATTTTTTCATAATTGTATCAATTTTTTCTCTTAAACTTTCCCTTTGTTCATCTGAATCTATTATTAAGTTTTCAAATACGGACAAAGTTTCAAAAAGATTAAAATGCTGGAATACCATTCCGATATCATTTTTTTTTGCATCTAATGGCGAATTAAGCTTTAGATTATTTTCATTTAAATAAATTTTACCTTCGTCAGGAATGATTACGCCTGATAGAATTTTAACTAGTGTAGATTTTCCAGCACCATTTTCTCCAAGAAGAGCATAAATTTTACCACTATTAAATTCGAGTGAAACATTATCGTTTGCAACACACCCAGGATATATTTTAGTTACATTTGAAATTTTAAGGTTTGTATTCATTAATTAATTTAATGGTATAGAATTTCCATCCTTATTTTCCTGATATTGATTTGATAATTTTTGATATTTTTTTTTAATTTTGTCTAATTGATTTAAAATATTTTCTTTTTTTGAAGAAGGTAAATTTTCAATAAGTAAATTTATATTCTGACTTTTCCAATAGGAATTTTTTTTATTATATTCTCCATCATTAATTTTAAATACTTCTTTGAGTATATTTAAATCATGTGGAATATTAAATTCATCATTTGTGGCAGTATACGGAAACAAATAATAAAAATTATCAAATCCAGAAAATGTGATTGCACTCAAACACATACTGCAAGGCTCATGTGAACTTAAGAACATGCAGTCTTTTTCTTTTGGTCTGGTATTTGCATCTAATTCATAAAATTTTTTAAGAGCATGCATCTCACCATGCCACAATGGATTTTCTATTTCATTGTTTGTTTCTGCAACTACAATAGATAAATCATCTTTTTTAATTATTGCGGCACCAAATATTTTACTACCTTTAGCAACACCTTGTTCAGTTAAGGGTAAAACTTCTTTTAAAAATATATTTAGTATCTTTTCTAAGGCTTTTTCATTCATATGCTTGGACCATCAAATAAAGAACACAATTGTTACTATAAATAAACTTAAAAGGAATAAGAAATAAATTATTTATACAACTTAAAAGTTAATAATTTATGAAACAAAAAATGTTAATTTAAAATTATGTCAAAATTAAAATCGGCAATAAGTTTTGTAGTTATATTAATTTTTTTTTCAGGGTGCCAAACTGTTAAAGATAAAACAGATGCTATTGTTGAAAAGGAAAATGAAAAATTAAGTAAATTTCTTGGAAAATCAGCAAGCGAACTTCAAATGGAACTTGGAAAACCAGACGAAGACTTTAAAAACGCTAAAGGGAACTTTGAGCTTGTTTATAATAGCAAAAAATACCTTGTTCCATGTGAACGTAGATTTGAAATAAATTCAGAAAATATAGTTGTGGGTTTTGTTTCAAACGGTTGCTTTTAAAATTTATTTATTAAAATAAATCTGCTCATTATAGGTTTTTTTTAGTATCTAAAGTGGAGTTCTTCTAAACTAATCTTTTTTTTTATATTAATTCATAGCTAATAATGTAACGTCTGTTTAGTTAACGACGGAGGTTATATGGCTTCAAGAAAAACAAAAGCGGGCTCTACAAACAGTCCGGATAAAAAACTTCCATTAAATAAATCCATACCTTTAGGAATTCAGCACGTTCTAGCAATGTTTGCTGGTAATATAACGGTTCCTATTATTGTGGCTGGAGTTTTTGGTCAAACGCCTGAGCAAAAAATATTTTTGATTCAAATGGCTTTGTTTGTAGCGGGAGTTGCAACAATTATCCAAACAGTTGGATACAAAGAAATTGGTGCAAGACTTCCTATTGTTCAAGGAACAAGTTTTGCCTTTATACCAATCATGCTACCATTTAAAGCAGCAGGATTAGGCGCGGTATTTACAGCAGCGTTCATTGGAGGAATTTTTCAAATTTTTATTGGAAAAGTTTTAAAACCAATAAGACATCTGTTCCCACCATTAGTCACAGGAATAGTTGTGCTAATGATTGGATTTAGTTTGCTTAAAGTTGGTTTTATGTATGCAGGTGGAGGTGGATGGTTAATGAATAATAAACCTGAAATCTTTGCAAATGCAAATCATTTAACGGTTGCCGCTTCAGTATTTATAGTTGCTATCTTTTTTAATCTTAGAGGCAAAGGAATGGCTTCTGCAGCTTCAATTTTGATTGGAATAGTAGCTGGCTTCATAGTTGCAGCAGCACTAGGAATGGTTAACTACGGCAAAATTGCATCTGCAGCATGGTTTGCATTTCCAATGCCACTTCAATATGGAATTGATTTTGTACCTGGTGCAATAATTCTAATGTTGTTTATGTCAGTTGTTACAACAATTGAAACAATTGGAGATATAAGTGCTACGACAATGGGTGGTGCTAAACGAGAAGCAACAGATAAAGAAATATCAGGTGGAATTATGGCAGATGGTGTTGGTACTGCATTTGGTGCAATATTTAATGCGATGCCAAATACATCCTATTCACAAAATGCTGGACTAGTTGCGTTTACAGGAGTTGTAAGTAGACACGTTGGAACTATAGCTGGAATAGTTTTGGTTCTTATGGGATTATTTCCAAAATTAGGTGGAATAATTGCAGCGATGCCAGAGTCTGTGATAGGTGGAGCAGCAATTATTATGTTTGGGATGATTGTAGCTGCTGGTATTAAATTGATTTCAAGAGCAGAAATGGATCAAAGAAATTTATTAATCTTAGCTCTATCTCTATCTTTTGGAATTGGGATGTCATTGTTACCAGACTTTGTGAAAAATATTCCAGATTTTGGAATAAGTTTAAAACTACTGTTAACAACAGGACTAATACCTGCTGGATTATTAGCATTTGCCTTGAATGCTATAATGGCAAAGAAATAATTAACTTAAACTTGTGGGGAGAAATCCCCACAAGCAAGGTTTAAGACTTATTTAATTTCAATAAGCTTCTTTTTTTTATGTTCTGGAATTATTCTTTCACAAGATATTGTTAAAAGACCATCTTTAAGTTCAGCACCATTAACTTTTACATCATCAGCAATAGTGAATGATCTTGCAAATTGTCTTTGAGAAATACCTTTATGAATAATTTCTCCATTAACATCACTGTCCTCAGACTTATTAACTTGTTTTGTTCTTACTGTTAATAAATTGTCCTCGAACTCAACCTCAACGTCTTTTTTGCTAAAGCCAGCCAATGCTACTTCAATTGCATAGTTGTCTTTACCTGTCTTTCGGATGTTGTATGGTGGATAATTTGACTGCATCGTCAAATTCCCATTTCCCAACATATTTTCAAATTGGTCGAACATGTCATCGAAACCAATTGAAAAAGGTCTAAGTGAGTTAAATATAGATAGATCCTTACTTGTCATAATATCCTCCTTTGTTAAGCAAGTTTATTTTTGCAAGCCCCATTAGGCGACTTACTAAGTTTATATGGGAATTAATTTGTTTTTTTCAAGATTTAAAGTGTACTAAATTTTTTTTGAAATTTTTAATGCAAACGCATAGTCAATAGCAATTTCTTCTATTGCGCCATCTCTTCCTGATTTTCCACCATGACCAGCATTCATTTCGGTTTTCAAGAGAAGCAAATTATTATCTGTTTTATAGTCTCTAAGTTTTGCTGTGAACTTTGCAGGTTCATCAAATAAAACTCTATTATCACTTAAACTTGTTGTAATAAAAATATGTGGATAATCCATTTTTTTAATATTGTTGTAGGGCGCATATGAAAAAATATAATCAAAGTGTTCTTTATTCTCTTTTGCATTTCCAAATTCGTCAAATTCTCCCACAGTTAAAGGTAAAGAATGATCAAGATTTGTTGTTAAAGAATCCACAAAAGGAACAGCCATTATAATTCCTAAAAATAATTCAGGAGATTGATTGACTACAGCTCCCATTAACAATCCTCCAGCTGATCCACCCATTCCAATAATATTTCCTTTTGACACATAATTCTTTTCGATCAAATATTTTGCTGCGTAAATATAATCTTCAAAAGTATTTTTTTTGTTTGTTAATTTTCCCTCTTTCCACCACTTCATACCTTTTTCCATACCACCCCTGATATGGGCTGTGGCCCAAATTATATCTCTATTGATAAGACTTAATCTTGTAGAAGAAAAACTTGGGGACATAGAATTTCCATAAGACCCATATCCATACAATAAAACATTTGCAGACCCATCAATTTTTGTTTTTTTGTGTCTAGTAATTGTTAATGGAACCATTCTTCCGTCATGAGATTCAAACTCAACTCTTTCAACAATATAGTCATCTTTATTATGACCAGATGGGATCTCTTGTTCTTTAACAAGTTCTTTAGATTTTGTTGCTAAATTATATTTAAATACTCTAGAAGGAGTTTTGGGTGAGGAGTATCCTAAATAAACTTCATCAGTATTTCTATCTTTTTGAGTTAAGCTTACTCCTGGAACATAAACAGATTCATCAGAAAAAATTAATTCTTCTTCAATATTTCTAGAAATATTTTTGACAAATAATTTATCTAGTGCATCTGATGTTTCACCACGAATAATCCAATTTTTAAGGAATGTTAATCCACCAATTAAAACTTCATCTTTTGCTGGAATATATGTTTTCCAATTTTGATTTTCTAAATTGTCACAAATATCAATTTTAAAGTCTTCAGCATTTTTATTTGTATGATTATAAAATTTACCATCCCATGAATTAACAGAATACAGAACACCTCTTTCTCTTTTAATGATAAGTTTTGGAGATGGATTTAATTCATCTGATTTAAAGTAATATTGCTCTGAAGTATTATGGTCAGAAGTATTTATAAAAAAATATTTTTCATCTGAGCTTTTTCCAATTCCTACTGTAAAAGCCTCGCTTTTCTCTTCAAATATTAATTCATCTTTACCCTCAAAATCTCCTATTCTGTGCCTGTATATTGTTCTTGCTCTATGATTTTCATCAAGTTTAGAATAAAAAATATATTTATCATCCAAACTAAATGTTATCCCCCCTGATGTTTCTGCAATTTCTTTTGAAATAATTTTGTTGGTTTTTATATCTCTTAAATAAATTGTATAATATTCAGATCCTTTAAGATCTAAAGAGTATCCTAGATATTTATCATTGTTACTTACTTCTAAATCTCCAACACCAAAATATTCAGTTTTAAGTTTTTCTTTTTCTTTATCTCCATTCCATATTTCCTCAATATTTTCTGAACCAATTTTTTTTCTAAGTTTTATGGAATAATTTCCTTTTGTTGTAGTTTTTGTCCAATACTCATAGGTGTGATCTTTATAGGGTAAAGATTCATCATCTAATTTAATTCTTGCTTTAATCTCATCAAATAATTTTTTTTGAATATCTTTTGTATCTTTTAAATGATGCTCTGAGTAAGCATTTTCATCTTCTAAATATTTTTTCACTTCAGGATCTAACTTGTTTTTATCTCTGAGAACTTCCAAAATATTATCTTGATGAATCCAGCTATAATTGTCTTCCCAATCAATATTGTGACAAGTTTTTATCTCTAGTTTTTTTTTAAGTTGTGGTACTTTCATCTAATAAGGAAATATATGAATATTATTATTTATCTACTTGTAATTTTAGTCATTTTATATTTTTTATTAAGATGGTGGTCAAATATTTCTCCAAAAAAAATGTCAAAAGGAGTGAGGCTGATAACAATTTTATTATTGGCTTTATTAGCAGTTTTATTTGCTATTGGTGGAAAATTTCTACTTACGTTGCCATTAACTCTTGCAAGTCTTGCGTTAGTTAAACTTAAAGGTTTATCATTGATTCAATTGCTTTCTCTTTATAGGCTTATTCAAACATTAAGAAATTCTGGAAGATTTTCTTTTAATCAATATCAAAATAATAACTCCTCATCATTATCAATATCTGAGGCATATAAGATTTTAAATTTAGATATTAATAAAAAACCAACCAAAGAAATAGTTAATAAAGCTTATCAAAAAATCCAAAAAAAAATACATCCAGATATTTCTCCTGAAACATCAAGACTTTCAGCAATAGTTAATGAGGCAAAGGAAATTGTGTTAAAAGATATTAGTTAATTTTTTAATTTATTAATTATTTCAACTACATCTTTTACTAAAATTGAGTTTGGATCTGCATTAGTGCCATGGGTTATTTCATCAATCTTATATCCATCAGGAACTATTCTGTAATAGTTCTTGCTATAGTCTGTATACGCTTTTGGAGCGTCTAAGAGAAATACAATGCTTTTTTTTCCACACTGTGAAACAACATGTGAACCAAATGAATCATTGCCAATATACATATCTGAAATACCGAGGTATGGAATTAAATCATATATTTTTTTGCTACTTAAAGTTAAAAAATTTTTTTTCTTTAATTTAGATACAATCTGATTTTCAATTTCTTTTTCATTTGGACCACATAAAATAAAAAAAAAATAATCATCTAGTTCATTTAACTTATTTATTAAATCAGCATAATTCTTTGCACCCCATCTTGTAGTTGGACCTGAGGAACCTGCACCAATTACTATTTTATAACTATTATTATTTAATTCCTCTCTAACTTTTTTGATTCTATCTTTATCGATAAAAAAATTAGTTTCAGTAGGACAATTATCAATATTAAGAAATTTTTCTGTTAATTCTTTTGCTGATTTAACTAGGTGTAAATTTTTTTTGTTTTTTGATTTATATGACCATATGTTATCAATACCAGCTATTTTTGCTGCATAATATAATCTTAAACTTGGATAATAAATTAATAAATTTTGAAAATGAAATTGTTTAAGTATCTTACTAAGATTAAAAATGTCTAAAAGTTTTTTGTAATATTTGTCTAAATAATAAACATCTTCAATAAGCGGATCATCAGCTAGTGCTTCTTTTAAATTTTTACAGAGAGTTATAATAGTTACTGGTCCATGTTTTTTGGCAATTTGATGACAATAGGAAAGATGAAGTAAATTTGCACCCAACCCAACATAACTTAAATAGATACCTATTTTCATAAACTTTTATACATTTTTTCAATTAATTTTTTACCAAAAATATTAAATTTAAAATTATGTTTATTTTTTAGGTGCAAAGAATTTTTATTTGATCCAATTAAGAATTTACTTTCTTTCTTTCTAAAAAATTTTTTATTAATTGAAAAATATTTTCGATAATCTAATTTGTTAAGATTATAAGCTGTTTTAATTATTTCAATGCCAGAAAGTTTTTTTCCTGCTGAAATAATATAATCTTTAGATTTTAATTTAGATGTGAGGTGTATAGCTTTAACTACATCGGTAATCCAAGAATAATCTCTAAATGTATTTAAATTTCCAACAATAATCTTTTTTTTATTTTTAGATCCCAAGCAAACTTTTTTTATAAAAAAATCATTTTTTCTCAATGGAGACTCAATTTGCAAGAATATTAAATTTGATAAATTTAATCCAAATTTTCTATATATTTTTATTAAATTAAATACTTTCTGCTGTGCTTTAATATATGGATTGTCGTTTGAAGAGAATTTACAATTTAAATGAATAAGCCCGTTTTTTGGTTGAAATATATAACCTGAGTTAGCTTTAAAAAATTTAGTATCTAATTTTTGACTCTTTAAAATATCTAAGAAATTTTTAGTACCGTAATAATGCGAACTTAGAGTTTCTTTTTTACTTTTAATACTTTTTGGTAAGGAGCTTTGTCCACTAAAATAGAAAATTTTATCTGGGTTATATTTTTGAATAATATTTTTAATTTGGTTTTTTTTACCTGTATTAAGTTTTTCAAATTTAATTTTATTTTTTATTTTGAGATATTTATAATTAATAAATTTTTTACTTAGTGATCTTGAGGTTACAATTACTTTTTCTTTCTTTTTCAAAAGTTCAGCTGATAAATATGCCCCTAATACGCCTGAACCAATAATTAAGTTTACTCTTTTATTCATTATTATTTTTATTATTATATGTTTTAAAAAATATATGAGTTTAATAAAAGGAATATATGCAGCTTCAATGTCATTGTTAAATGATGATTTAACACTAAATGTTGAAAATACTATTAAACACGCAGAAATGGTTATTGACAATGGTTGTCATGGAGCAGCTATTTTTGGAAGCACTGGACAGGCCCAACTTATACCTATCTCTGAAAAAATTAATTTGTTAAATCATCTGACCTCAAGCAAACACAAAGAAAAGTATATTATTGGTACTGGTTTAAATTCTTTAGGTGAAACAATTAATTTAATGAGGGTTTCTAAATCTTTAGGTTTTAATAGATTTTTAATCATGCCACCTGCTTACTATAAATATGGAGATAAAGAGGTAATAGAATTTTATAGCAAAATAGTAGAAGTAATTTCTGATTGTGAGATAGTATTGTATAATTTTGAAAAACTATGTGGTTATAAGTTTAGCATTGAGTGTATTGAAGAGTTGGTTAAAAAATATCCAAAAAATATTATTGGAGTAAAGGATAGTTCTTACAATCTTTTTGAAAACTTAAAAATTGATAATTTTTCAGTTTTACCTGGATCAGAATCTAAATTATTTAAAGGACTTCAATTAGGCTGTTCAGGAATAATTACAGCTACATGTAATGCCACTTCTGCACTGGCAAGAAAAGTATATGATGATTTTAATGATGGAAATGATCAAACAGTAAATCAAAGCCTTTGTGATGTAAGAGCTGAATTTGAAAAATATAATTTAATTTCAGGTTTACATACATACTTTAGTAAAAAAGAAATGTATTATAAAAATCTTTTACCACCACTCAGCATTCTAAATGCTAAAGATGAGTCAGATTTAATCAATAATTTAGAGAAATTAAATTTTTCAATTAAAAATACTAAGGCGGCTTAGATGCAACTGGCTAGATTTTTAAATAATGTTTTTAAAAAAGATGGATTTATATTAGTTGATGCTAATTCAAAAAGTTACATTATTGGAAATCCAAAAAGTGAAAACCCAATAAAAGTTAAAATTTTAAATAAAAATCTTCATTATAAATTATTGTTTCATCCTGATTTATACTTTGGTGAAGCTTATACAGATGGTGAAATAACTATAGAGAATGGAACATTAACTGATTTTTTGGATCTTTCTTTAATGAATTTTGGTAGAGGAGACTTAAATTTTTTTAGTTATTTAATTAATAGATTAAGAGGTTCTTATAGATATTTAACTAATTTTAATTTTATAAAAAAATCTAAAATGAACGTTTCACATCATTATGATATTTCGGATGATCTTTATGACTTATTTCTAGACCCTAAAAGACAATACTCATGTGCATATTTTAAAAATGAAACAGATACATTGGAAACTGCTCAAAATAATAAAATTCAGCATATAATAAAAAAACTTAATATAAAGCCAAATCATAAAGTTTTAGATATTGGATGTGGATGGGGTTCTTTAGCAGTAGATATTGCAAAAAGTGCAAACTGCGAAGTAACAGGTATTACACTTTCAGAAAACCAGTTTAATTACTGTAAGAAAAAAGCAAAAGAACTTAATTTAGAGAATCAATTACACTTTAAGTTAATGGATTATAGAGAGCTCAATGAAAAATTTGATAGAATAGTCAGTGTTGGAATGTTTGAACATGTAGGAAGAAAATTTTATAGAAAATTTTTTTCACAAGTTGAAAAACTTTTAAAAGATGATGGAGTATCATTGATTCACACCATAGGTTCAGTTAATCCACCAAGAGATCCACATCCATGGATTACTAAGTATATTTTTCCAGGGGGCTACACTCCGAGTTTAAGTGAAGTAACAACACCGATTGAAAAAGCGGGCTTAATTGTTGCAGATATTGAGGTTTTAAAACTTCATTACTCACATACTCTAAGACATTGGAAAGAAAATTGCATTCGAAATAAAGACAAAATAATTCAAATGTTCGATGAAAGATTTTTTAGGATGTGGGAGTTTTATCTTGCTGGTTGTGAGATGGCATTTAAATGGGGTGATCAAGTTGTATATCAATTTCAATTAACAAAGAATTATTCTTCTACACCTGTTACAAGAGACTATATTTATCAATAAATAATTGGTAGAAACTAACTCTCTTAAAATGAAAAAAAAGAAAAAAAAATTAAAAAAAATTATTTCTAAAAATCAAAGAAAAACCAAAAAAAGAGTTAAAAAAATATCTAAAAAGTCAAATAAATTTAAGATTAAAAATAAATCTGTAAAAAAAATTAATACTCGAAGAAAACAAAAAAATAAAAAACAAAAAAAACAAAAAAAACCAAAACAATCAAAAAAAAAAATTTCAAAAAAATCTAAATCTATTGCATCAAAGAAACCAGATTTTCTTTTAAAAGTAGTTAACTTTCAAAATTCTTTAAAGCCTGAATTTAAGTTTAGATTAAATTTTGGTTTTGAAAAATATATCCAAGCATTTTTTGATAAAATTGCATACACAATTTCACAATACAAAATTCTAAAAAAAGATGAAGCAAGAAGGTTAAAATTAGAAAAACAAGAAAAAGAACGATTAGAAAAGATTGAAGCTGCAAAAGAAAAGCAAAAAGAGGCTGAATTAAAAGTTAAATTAAAAGAACAAGCTTTAAAAGATGAAATTAGATTAGAAAAACAAAGAACAAAAGAAATAAAATTATTCTTAAGAAAAGAACAAGCTCTTTTAAGAATTGAACAAGCAGAAAAACAAAAGCAATTTTTACAACAATTAAAATTAGATAAACAAATTGAAAAATTCAGAGTTAGAGAGGTTAAAGAATTAGAGAAATTGGAAAAAATTTCCTTAAGAGAAAAGAGAGAGGATTATGCTGGCTTACAACAAAGAATAGAAAAATTAAAAGAAAAATACAGAATTATAAGAGATCAAAAAATTAGAGAAAGAGTAGAGGCTTTAGGAGTTAAAATTCAGGGAGATGAAGATAGAGAAACACTTTTACAAAAAGAAAAAGAATATACTTTAGCTAGACAGAAAATTGAGTTTGCTCTCGAAAGTTTTTACAGAAGTGCTAGCAGTTTAGTATTTCAATTAAACAAAAGACACATAACAAGACATATGTCCATCTTTAGATGTATAGACAGAAGATTTGAAACAGGAGAAATATTTGTTAAATGGGATGAAGCCTCAGATGATGAATGGCTTTTATTAATTTATATAAAAAATAATTCACCAGATGAAGGAATAGTTATTGAAGACAAAACCAATCCGGAAAAAAATATTTCTCATGAGTTTAAAAATAATGAAATATTTAAGGCCTCAGATACTATGGTTGATGCTCTTACGCAGTTAATTGCAAGAAAAAGAGCCAAAAATATCAATTAAATTATAATACATAATTAAGTATCATTAAGAATGTTATTTTCTTCAATACTAATGATTATTTTGTATCTAGTATTAAAATATGTTCTTGCTTGGATAAGGTATTTTAACAGTCTCGACTCTAGGTTAGGTCAATCTACATGGCGATGGAGTTATGATTATCCCGTAGTTGGTGAAAGGGATATTTCAGATCTAGATGATAAAATTTTTGTTAGACTGAGAAGAAAAAGAAATAGAGTTATAACTCTTATGTATTCAATTTTATTAATTATGTTTTTATTATCTATGTCTTTACTTAGTGAATTTTTAATATTTTTTTTAACTTAGTTTTTTAAGTTGTTTTTTATTTTTTAAATATAAAAAAAAGGCAATTATCTCATACCCATATTTAAAGATTGTGAAAATTATTGGTAGTTTGAAAAATTTATATAAAAATTTGTATTTTGGAATTTTTTTCCAAACATAAAGAAATGCCTCTGCACCTTGAATAATTTTACCATTCTCCTTAACATGTAATCTTCTTAATAATTCTTTATCATTTCTAGATGTTTCTTTTTCAGCATCTGAGTTATTTGTTATATCTATCCAGTCAATATCTTTGATATTTTCTTTTTTATATAAGTTAATTTCTGATCTACAGATTTTACAAGAGTTATTAAAAAATACTTTCATTTAACAATAATTAACTTTTAGTCATAAATTGTACATGCGTAAAATGATCAGTTGAAAATTATCAACAAATCACTATTTAAGATGAATGAGTAATTTCTTTAACAAATCTGATTTAACAAGACAAGATGCAGATAAAATAGTATCTGAAACACTTAATAATTGTGATGATGGTGAGCTTTATTTAGAGGAGTCTAAATCAGAGTCAATTTTGTTAGATGACAATAAAATAAAAAACTCAAACTATAGTTCTGATTTAGGATTTGGTTTTAGAGCTATTTCAAACGAGGTTGTTGCCTATTCATATTCCAATGAAATATCAAAAGATTCATTAAAAAATTCTTCAGAAAATCTTAAATCAACTCTTAAATCAATTAAAGGCACATATAATCATGAAATTCCAAAATCTAATAAAAAATTTTATGAAGATATTAATCCAATTGAACAAAAAACTTTAGACTCGAAATTAGAAGTTTTAAATAAAGTAAATGATTTTTTAAGAAAAAAAGATGGATCAGTAAAACAAGTGACTGCTAGTTTTGCTGGTGAGCAAAAATCAATTGAAATTATTCGATCAGGTGGAGAAGCACTCACCGATGTACGTCCATTAATTAGATTTAATGTCTCCGTAATGTTGGAAAAAAATGGAAGAAAAGAAACAGGTGTGTATGGAATTGGTGGCAGACAATCTTATGACGATTATTTAAAAAATGATAACTGGAAAAATGTTTGTGAAGAGGCTTTTAGAATTGCATCAGTAAATTTAGAAAGCAAACCAGCACCTGCTGGTGAGATGAAGGTAGTTTTAGGACCTGGTTGGCCTGCTATCTTAATTCATGAAGCAATTGGTCATGGTCTAGAAGGAGATTTTAATAGAAAAAAAACATCAGCATTTCATGATCTTATGGGAGAAAAAGTTGCAAGTGAGGGAGTAACAATTGTTGATGATGGTACGATAGATAATAGAAGAGGTAGTTTAACCATTGATGATGAGGGAACACCAACCGAGCGAACAGTTTTAATTGAAAATGGTATTCTTAAAAACTTTATGCAAGACAGGCACAATGCAAGATTAATGAATACAAGATCTACCGGATCTGGAAGAAGAGAAAATTATAGACATATTGTTTTGCCAAGAATGAGAAATACAATGATGTTAAGTGGTAATCAAACTCAAGATGAAATGATCAAATCTGTTGATAAAGGAATTTTTGCAGTAAGTTTTGGAGGTGGCCAGGTAGATATTACATCTGGAAAATTTGTATTTAATTGTACTGAAGCTTACGAAATAAATAATGGTAAAATTGGATCTCCAATTAAAGGCGCAACACTTATTGGCGACGGACCATCAATACTTAAAGAAGTATCGATGGTAGGAAATGATATGATGTTAGACCCAGGCATAGGAACTTGTGGCAAAGCAGGACAAGGAGTTCCTGTGGGTGTCGCTCAACCTTCAATTTTGATCGATAAAATGACAGTAGGTGGAACAAAACTTTAAAGTATTATGGTTAAGGATCAAGAATTTCTAAAATCCAAAGCTTCATATTGTTTAGATTTGGCAAAAAAAATGGGAGCAACTGATGCAAGTGTTACAGTTGGTCACTCAATTTCAGAAACAGTTAATTTTAGAAATAAATCCCTAGAAGCCTCAGATAGATCAGATGGATTGGCATTAAGTATAGAAACTTATTTAGGTAAAAGAAGATCATCAATTTCATCCTCAAATTTACTAGATGAAAATATTAAAACTTTAGTTGAAAAGTGCTTTGAAACTACAAAAATTACACCAGAGGACGAATTTAATTCTTTGCCTGATAAAAATTTATTAGCCAAACAAATTAGTAGTCTTAATTTGTATGATGAAACAAGATTCGAAAATGATAAAAAAATAAAATATTTAAAAGATTTAGAGGAATCTGCTTCATCAAATAATCAAATAATAAATACAGAGTCTAGTTTCACTGAAAATAAATCAAATTTTATATTAGCAAATAGTGACGGTTTTTGTGACGGTTATAAAACTTCTTCTTTTGCGGCTTCATGTGTAGCAGTTGCAAAAGATGAAAATAGTATGGAAAGAGACTACGAATTTTCTAGCAAACGTCATTTGTCTGATATTAAGCAAGCAACAGATCTCGGAAATAAAGCCGCCAAGCAAACTATTAGAAAATTGAGCCCTAAAAAAATTGGGAGTGAGAAGATAAACATAATTTTTGATAAAAGAATTTCAAAGGGAATGTTAAGTGTTTTTGCAAGTGCAATATCTGCCTCCGCAATTGCAAGAGGCACTTCATTTTTAAGGGATAAAATTGATCAACAGGTTTTTGCTGATTCAATAAATGTAATTGATAAACCAGATATAATTAAAGGAATGGGTTCTCAAAACTTTGATTCAGAGGGTGTAAACTCAAATACATTACAACTTATAGAGAATGGAATACTTAAAAACTATCTTGTCGATACATACAATGGAAAAAAGTTAAATTTAAAATCAAATGGAAGAAGTGGTGGAACTACCAATTTATATTTTGAAAAAGGAAATATAAGCTATCAGGATCTTATTAAAAAAGATTCAAGAAGTCTTTATATTACAGAAACTATTGGTCATGGGTCTAATATTGTAACTGGAGATTATTCAGTAGGTGCAACTGGTTTTTTAGTTGAAGATGGAGAATTTAAATATCCTGTTAATGAAATAACAATTGCTGGTAATTTTAAGGATATGTTCAAAAATATTATTTTAGCTAATGATTTAGAATTCGAATATTCAGTCAATTCACCAACTATGATGATAGAAGGTATGACCGTTGCAGGAAAATGAGTAGTTATTGCGTAATTGGCTCTGGAATTTCAGGAGCAACAATAGCTAATTTGTTAAGTAAAAAAAATTCTGTACACATTTATGATAAAGCTCGGGGCCCAGGTGGCAGATCTTCTTTTAAAAGATTAAATAAGTCAAAAGGATTTGATCATGGGGCTCAATATATTTCTCCAAAATCAATTCAATTTAAGAAATTTATTTCAAATTTACGTAAAAAAAAAATTCTAAAAAAATGGAGTGGCAAACATATTTTTTTAAACAAATTAAAAAAAGAAAATAAAAATCATGTTAAAATAATTGGCTGCGAGGGTAACAATGATATTAGCAAACATTTAATAAAGAATATAAATTGTAATTTTCAAAGTGAGTTAGAGAAGATTAAATTTGTAAACAAGAAATGGAGGCTAGTCTTTAAGAACAATAAAACAAAATATTATGATAAATTAGTATTAACTTGCCCATTCCCACAATTAAAAAAATTATCAAAAAAATTTATTAAGGATCCATTCATTAAACAAAAAATTAAAATGGATGCAAATATTACAGTCATGATCGAAATTAAAAAAACAAATAAAAACATATCAAGTTATTTATTTAACGATAAAATTTTAGGATGGGCCGCTAAAGAAAATAGTAAAAAAAGATTTAAAAGTAATAATGATTTATGGACTTTACAAAGTACAAGCCTTTGGGCAAATAAGAAAATAAATAAAAATAGAGAAAATAAAGAAAAAAACTCAAAGATTTTAATTGATCAATTTTTTAAACTTACTGGAATTAAAAAAACAAAAATATTAACTTCATTAAATCACGGTTGGAAATATTCTTCAAATTCTAGATCTTTAAAAATTAAAAGTTATTGGAATAACAAATTAAATTTAGGAGTATGTGCAGATTGGTTTGTAGGTCCTAGAGTAGAGGCTGGATGGATAAGTGCAAACGATCTTTTTAAAAAAATAAATAAATAATTTTATTCAAGATTTTTTAAGCGATACTCCCAATTTCCCATTCTTTCATATGTGACTTTGACAATAACTGAAGTTTTTTTATCAAGCCAAATGTCAAAATTTAATTTTTTATCTTCAGGAAGAGACATATCTTTAGATGTAAGTTTGAAATGATCTGTTAAGTATTGTTTGCCATTAATTGAAATATTTTCCTTACCAATAAAAGTAACTATTTGTTCTTTTATACTTCCAGAAATAGGACTTATTTGGCTTTCTGCTTGTAAAATTTTATGACTCCACCAATTTCCAATAATATTTGTAACAGAAGCTTTACCCGAATATGAAGAACCTTTTATATCAAACTTTTTATTATTTTTATCTAGTTTTAGGTTTACAAATTTCTCTTTTTTATTTTGAATTGTCTTTGATTGAAAGGATATTAAATTATCTTTTAAATAAATTTCTTCTCCATATCCCTCTACTTTAAATATTGTTGCAGATAGTAATTTTACCTCAAATTTATATTGATTTTTTACTATCGTTTTTTCACCATCTCTTTTGAAATAATAATTGTTATATCCAATTACTTCATCATTTCTCAAGATCTCCATTTCTATTTTGTGAAATTTGTTATAATGACCTATATGTGCTAGAGAAATTGATGAGAAAAATATAACAATTAAAATAACTGTAAACTTTTTCATTTGCTGGTTACAATATTAGATTTCTTTATTAATAGATATAGCTTATTACAATTATGTTTTTAAAAATAAAAAAAATTCCAAAAGTAAAATGGAGCTCAGAAAAACCATTTAATTTTAAACCAAAGTTTTCTACATTTTTTTTCTTATGTTTCGGTTTGTCTCTATTTGGATTAGGTGAAGGATTATTAATTGTTTCATTCACAGGAGCCTCTCCTTGGAGTGTTTTAGCCCAAGGTATTTCCTTAAATATTAATTTAAGTATTGGAACAATTACATTATTAATAAGCATTGCTGTTTTAATTTTATGGATCCCTCTCGGGCAAAAACCAGGGATGGGTACAATATTTAATGCTTTGATAATTGCAATTATGATTGATCTTTGTATCAAATATGTTCCAACACCATCAAATTATATTCATCAATTATTGTTAGCTGTAATTTCTGTAATCATAGTTGGAATAGGTGGGGGTATTTACTTAGTATCAAATTTAGGAGCCGGTCCTAGAGATGGGCTTATGATAGGATTACAAAAAGTAACAAATTTTCCTATAGCTGTAGTAAGAGCAACATTAGAAATTTCAGTTGTAAGTATTGGATGGTATTTAGGAGGAACAGTAGGGGTTGGAACTTTATTGTTCGCGTTTGGCATAGGTCCTTGCGTTGCTCTAGGACTTTATTTAGTTGATAAAACTTTTGATTAGGCTGCAGCTACAGCTTTTTCGCTTTTTTTTCTTTCGTGGGGATCAAGAATTGCTTTTCTTAATCTGCATGAGTCTGGAGTTATCTCTAAAGCTTCATCTGTATTAAGCATACTTAATTGTTCTGCAATTGACATTTTTCTTACAGGTGTAAGCACAACATTCTCATCTGTACCCTGAGTCCTCATATTTGTAAGTTTCTTACCCTTCATTACATTAATAATCATATCACCTGGTTTTGGTGAAAGACCAACAATCATTCCAGGATAAACCGAGTCATTATGTGTAACAAACATTTCTCCTCTTGCCTGTAAGTTAAAGATTGCGAATGCAACAGCTTTTCCTTGTTCCATCGAGATTAAAGCCCCATTTCTTCTACCTTCCATTTCTCCTTCAAAAGGACCATAGCTATGGAATATTCTGTTGATCACTCCATTTCCTTTTGTAAGTGTAAGAAACCTACTTGTGTACCCCATTAAGCCTCTAGTAGGTGCATGAAAAATTAATCTTTTTTTATTAGTTCCAGTATCTTTTAATTCTATAAGTTTACCTTTTCTTCTGTTCATAGAATCTATCACTTTTGATGAATGTTCTTCATCAAGATCCATAGTAATTTCCTCAATCGGCTCAAGTTTATTTCCAGTTTCATCAGTTTTATATAATACTTTTGGAGGGCTTACTGTCATTTCAAAACCCTCTCTTCTCATTTGGGTTAAAAGAATTTCTAACATCAACTCACCTCTACCGCTTACAACAAAAGAGTCTTTACCTTCATTTTCTGAAAATGTAATACCAACATTATTTTGTGCCTCTTGAACTAATCTGTCTCGTATTTGGGTACTGGTTAATTTTTTACCTTCAGTTCCAGCCAAAGGTGAAGTATTTACAGTAATTGTAATTGACATTGTGGGAGGATCTATAGGAGTAGCAGGGATCGGTTCATTTACCTCTAGGTCACATATTGTATCAGCAACATTTGCTTTTTCTAACCCGGCAACAACTACAATATCCCCAGCTTCACCAACATCTATCGGAACTTTTTTAGTTCCTTCATATCTAAAAATTTTTGTTAATTTTCCCTCATCAACTTTTTCACCATTTAAATTGATTGCTTTTATAGATTGATTAGCTTTCGCGGTACCTTGTGTAATTCTTCCAACCAAACTTCTTCCTAAAAAACTATCTGCATAAAGTAGCGTTGACAACATTGCAAAAGGTTTAGTTTTATCAAGTTCAGCAGGTTTTACATGATCAACAATTAAATCTAACAAAGGATTTAAATTTTCTCTTGGACCATCAACTTCATAGTCTGCCCAACCTGATCTTCCGCTTGCATATAAAACAGGAAAATCTAATTGTTCTTCATTTGCATCTAAGCTCACAAATAAATCAAATGTTTCATCTAAAACTTCATTAGCTCTTTGATCGGCTTTATCCAACTTGTTAATAACAACAATCGGTTTCAATCCTTGTTTAAGCGCTTTGGATAATACAAATTTTGTTTGAGGCATAACACCTTCCGCAGAGTCAATTAATAGCAAGGCTCCATCTGCCATACTTAAAACTCTTTCAACTTCTGCTGCAAAATCACGGTGGCCTGGAGTGTCGATTATATTTATTCTTGAATTGTTCCAATTAATTGAAGCAGGTTTTGCTAAAATTGTAATTCCTCTTTCTTTTTCGAGCTCACCTGAGTCCATTAATCTTTCATCAACTACTTCATTATCTCTAAATGAACCACTCTGTTTCATTAAATTATCAATTAGAGTAGTTTTTCCATGGTCAACATGGGCTATAATTGTGATGTTTCTGATATTATTGCTCATAATTTCTGGCTCTTATACATATTTAAAAGGATATTAAAACTCAAAAAAACTCATAACTGGCTTGAATAATTTTCAAAATTCAGGATTAATTTGTCTTTTTTTGCTTATCTTTTTTAAGTTTTCTTTTTTCTTTAAAGCTCAATTTAGGTTTTTTTTTAACACTAGAGTCTTTAAATGATTTACCACTATATCTTTTTGACATGATTAAACTTCACATAAAAAAAAGGCCATCTTGAGATGCCTTTTTAGAATTAATTTAAGAAAATGAGGGATTACATTTACCTATAAATTACGCCAATACTGACTTATTTAACTTCTTCAGTGCAAACTTCACTGCAGAATTGCCCCAAATAGAAAGCAAACATAAAGATGAATTTATTTAAGAGTTAAGTTAAATTTATAATTTACAAAATTTGAATGAGTAGATTTATTTATTTTATCCTTTCTTTCTTTATAATGATCAGCGTAACGTTTGCTCATCATGCTAATGAAAAATATGCATATAATAATAATTACGCATATAAAATTGGTGATAAAGAAAATGATACGTATGAGTTTGAGTTTGATTTACAATCCACCAACTTCGTTAATTACAGAAACAGTATTGGAAGAATACAGACTAAAGATTTATCTAAATTAGTTGAAGAACAACTTAAAGATAAAAAAACTGGTTTAGTTTCTTACATCTTATTTGAAAATAACAAAATTTTAGTTGATCAAAATAGAAAAAGTAAATATCGGGGACCATATCCTTCACATTCTGTAGGCAAAAGTTTAGTAAGTCTTGTGACTGGTTATGCCATGTGTGGTGGTTATATTAATCATACAGTTTTTGATAGAATAGATTATCCAACTGTTGAAGGAACCTTATATGAAAATCAAAAGTTAATACATTTACTTAACATGCAAGCAGGTGATGACGAAATAATTGGTGATAGAATTGGTATTTGGGATAGTAAAATAACGAAAAATAAACAAAGTGTTAACACTATACCCATCCAGACTGCTATGAAAAGATACTTTA
Organism: Pelagibacteraceae bacterium AG-390-A23; assembly: GCA_003279775.1. Taxonomy (GTDB): domain Bacteria; phylum Pseudomonadota; class Alphaproteobacteria; order Pelagibacterales; family Pelagibacteraceae; genus Pelagibacter. Next base: position 5,939 of record QCGW01000006.1, on the reverse strand, counting down.
AAGGTATAGATGGTTTAGAACCTGGTAAGTATTTTAATTATAGTGCCATGACAACAAATGTAATTATGAACTATGTTATTTACAAAACTGGTGATGATTGGGAAAAATTACTTCATAAAGTATTTGTTGAAGACGCTAAAGTTGCTAAAAGGGTTTATTTTCATAAAACTTTAGTAAAAAAAAAAACTGGTAATAGAAAATCTGGTGAATACGGAAGATATTCTTTCTATGCTGACAGATATGATTATGTGAGAATTGCAAACATGATGATGAAACATTGGAAGAATGATACTTGCGTTGGCAAGTATTTAAAAACAATGTATGAAAATAGAGTGGATAGACAATACGATGAGTATAGTAAGTTTAAAGGTAACCATAGAGCAGCACAAACTTATGGTGGTCAGTTTTTATGGGATGCTGTTGGTTTAGAGGATAGACCAATTTTAATGATGGATGGTTTTGCTGGACAACAAGTGGTAATTGATTTTGATAATAACAGAATTATAACTGTTCATTCTACAGATAGACATTACGACTATTATAGTTTGGTATATTTACCATTGGGTTATAAAAATGACGGAACCTATAAACCGCTTAATGAGGAAGCTTTAATAGAAAAGATGTGGGAGCAACCGCAAACATGTACTGGAACGGTACTTGAATGTTTAGACCCTGCTAAAGAATTATAATAATCATTTTTAGTAAAAAAAACCCCCAAAACTTTCGTTTCAGGGGTTCTAATTTTTTTAGTGTATGTATTTAGAGTGTTCTCTAAATGGAAATGTATTACATTCCCATTCCACCCATTCCCCCCATACCGCCCATACCACCAGGCATTCCACCAGGGATTCCGCCAGCAGCATCTTTTTCCTCTGGTTTGTCAGCGATCATTGCTTCTGTAGTTACTAATAATCCAGCAATTGAAGCAGCATCTTGCAGAGCAGTTCTCACAACTTTAACCGGGTCTATGATACCTTTTGCAAACATATCACAATACTCCTCGTTTTGAGCATCGTAACCGTTAGTTTTTTTCTTCTGCTCTAATAATTTACCAACTACCACTGAACCATCTACACCAGCATTTTTAGTAATTTGTCTAATTGGAGCTTCCAATGCTTTTCTCACAAGATCAACACCTGCTTTTTGGTCATCACCTTTTGCTTTAACTTTATCAAGTTCTTGAGCAGCATAAAGAAGTGCACAACCACCACCAGTAACAATACCTTCTTCAACAGCAGCTCTAGTTGCATTCAAAGCATCCTCAACTCTGTCTTTTCTTTCTTTAACCTCAACTTCAGTTGCACCACCTACTTTAATTACTGCAACTCCACCAGCTAACTTAGCAAGTCTCTCTTGAAGTTTTTCTCTATCGTAATCAGAAGTAGTTTCCTCAACTTGTTGTTTGATAGAGGCGCATCTAGCTTCGATATCAGATTTCTTTCCACTTCCATTAACGATAGTACTATTATCTTTATCAACTTTGATTTTCTTACAAGATCCAAGATCATCAAGTTTAACATTTTCAAGTTTGATACCTAGGTCTTCAGATATAACCTGACCTCCTGTTAAAATAGCAATATCTTCAAGCATAGCTTTTCTTCTATCACCAAAACCTGGAGCTTTTACAGCTACAACTTTTAAACCACCTCTTAGTTTGTTTACAACTAAAGTTGCTAAAGCTTCACCTTCAACATCTTCAGAAATAATCATTAGTGGTCTACCAGCTTGTACAACAGCCTCTAATAAAGGAACCATTGGCTGTAAGTTAGTTAATTTTTTCTCATGTAAAAGAATAAAAGGATTTTCTAACTCTGTAGTCATTTTATCACTGTTAGTAATAAAATATGGTGACAGATATCCTCTATCGAATTGCATACCTTCAACTACATCTAATTCTGTTTCAATACCTTTATTTTCTTCAACAGTAATTACCCCTTCATTTCCAACTTTTTGCATTGCTTTTGCAATCATTGTTCCAATTTCTTTATCACCATTTGCAGAAATTGTACCAACTTGAGCAATCTCATCACTGTCTTTTACCTTTTTTGCAGATGCAACTAGGCTTTCTTTTACTGTTTCTACAGCAGCATCGATTCCTCTTTTTACATCCATTGGATTCATGCCGGCCGTTACATACTTTACACCTTCTTTTACAATAGCTTGTGCAAGTATAGTTGCAGTAGTAGTTCCATCACCAGCTTCATCGTTAGTTTTGCTAGCAACTTCTTTAACCATTTGTGCTCCCATATTTTCAAACTTATCTTCAAGGTCTATTTCTTTAGCTACAGAAACACCATCTTTAGTAATTCTAGGTGCACCATAAGATTTATCCATTACGACATTTCTTCCTTTTGGTCCTAAAGTTACTTTAACAGTGTCAGCTAGGATATTTACACCTCTTATCATTGCTGCTCTTGCTTCAGCATCAAATTTAACAACTTTTGCCATTATTTTTCTCCTTTAAATTAAATTACTTACCAGAAATACCCATAATGTCTGACTCTTTCATTATGCTGTACTCTTTACCATTAATTTTGACTTCAGTTCCTGACCATTTGCCAAATAAAACTTTATCACCAACTTTAACATCCATTGGAATTATCTTTCCATCTTCTGTTTTTGCTCCACCACCTACAGCGACCACTTTGCCTTCTTGAGGTTTTTCTTGAGCTGTGTCAGGGATAATTATTCCTCCAGCAGTTTTTTCACTGCCATCTAATACTTCGATTAAAACTCTGTCATGTAACGGTTTAAACTTCATAAATTCTCCTTTATAAATCTTTATAAATATGAGCCTCATATAGATATTTCACCGCCTATTTCAAGATCAGAAAGACTTAAGGATATTAATAATGCTAGTAAATTCGGGATTTTATGGTTTATACCTTAAAATATGACCAAAAATTTAGATTCAAATGGCTTACAATCAATTGCTGATAATTATGATCTTTTTTATATAGACTTATGGGGTGTTGTTCATAATGGGGTTAATCTTCATGAAAAAGCAATAGCTGTTTTAAATGAGCTTTTAAAAAAAAAGAAAATGTTCATACTTTTAACAAATGCCCCAAGACCAAATAAAACTGTTCAAAATTTTTTAGAAAAGATGGGTATGGATAAAGTACTCAGAGATCACGTATTTACCTCAGGAGAGGCAGCATTGAATTATTTAAAAAAATCTTATCTATCGAAAAAGTTTTATCACATAGGTCCACCTAGAGATTTTGATTTATTTTATTTATTTGAGAAAAATAAGTGTGAAGATATTAGCGATGGTGAATATTTATTGTGTACGGGGTTATTTGATGATCATGACAAGGATTTAGAATTTTATAAAGATTTACTTGAAAAACATATTTACAAAAAAATGATTTGCACAAATCCAGATTTAATCGTTGATCGTGGTGAAGTTAGAGAGTTGTGTGCAGGCTCTGTCGCAATGGTTTTTGAAAAAATGGGTGGAGAAGTAGTATATTTCGGAAAACCACATCCAGAGGTTTATAATCAGTCAATTGACAATAAAAATAAAAAAATATTAGCAATTGGTGATAATTTAAATACAGATATCAGAGGTGCAAATCTTTTAAATTATGATTCTTTATTAATTAGTAACGGAATACATAGGAATGAAATAAAAAACAAAGGTATCCAAGATGTTTCAAAAGAGTATGAAGCGATAGTTAATTTTATTCAATCAGATTTAAAATGGTAAAACATTATACAAATTTTAATATTAACAAAAAACACAAAGGATCAATTATTCTAATAGGTAATTTTGATGGTCTACATTTAGGGCATCAAAAATTATTTCAATTGGCACAATCATATAAGAAAAAATATAATTTAAAGATTGGTGTTGTAAATTTTGATCCAATGCCAAAAATGTTTTTTAACAAAAAATTAAAAAATTTTCGACTTTCTAATATTGATCAAAAAATTAAGTTACTTAATAATTTAAAAGTTGATTTTGTTATTACAAAAAAATTTGATAAAAAATTTTCAAAAACGAAAGCACTAAATTTTATTTCTCAAATTTTAAATAAAAAATTAAGTTCTAAATTTATTTTTGTTAGCAATAATTTTAGATTTGGAAATAAAAGAGAAGGAGATGTTGATTTACTAAAAAAATACGAACAATTGTTTAATTATAAAGTTATTAAACCTGAGCCATTAATTAAAAGTAAAAAGATCGTATCATCATCTTTAATAAGAAATCTTTTAGAAAAAGGTTTATTGAGCAAAGCTAACAAGCTTTTAAAAAGAAACTGGGCGATACAAGGATTAGTAAAAAAGGGAAGACAAGTAGGAAAAAAAATTGGTTTTCCAACATGTAATATAGACATCGATCATTATGTTTTAGCAAAACCAGGAGTTTATGCTGTCAAAGTTTTGAGAAAAAATAGCGATAAATATCTCAAAGGAATTGCTAATCTTGGATATAGACCAACATTTAATCAAAAAAAAATATTATTAGAAGTTCATTTATTTAATTTTTCTGGAAATCTTTATAATAAACTTTTATCAGTAGAGTTTTTAAAGTTTATAAGGAAAGAAAAAAAATTTAAAAATGTTAATCAATTAAGAGCACAAATTAGAAAAGACTTAAATATTGCAAAAAAGACTAAATGACTAAATCACAAATAAATCTTCCAAAAACTGCTTTTTCCATGAAAGCTAACCTACCTACTAAAGAACCAGAAATTCTTGAATATTGGAAAAAAATAAATCTTTACAATGAATTAAGAAACCAAAGTAAAGGAAAAGAAAAATTTGTCTTACACGATGGTCCTCCTTATGCAAATGGAAATATTCATATGGGGACAGCTCTAAATAAAATTCTTAAAGATATAATTGTAAAATTTCATCAAATGGATGGAAAAGACTCTATTTATGTTCCGGGCTGGGATTGTCATGGCTTACCAATTGAATGGAAAATTGAGGAACAGTACAAAAAAAATAAAAAAAATAAAAACGAAGTTCCAATAGTTGAGTTTAGAAAAGAATGTAGAACATTTGCTGAAAAGTGGATCGAAGTTCACAAAAGTCAATTTAAAAGATTAGGTGTTGTAGGGGATTGGGAAAATTATTATTCAACAATGAGCTTTAATGCTGAAGCCCAGATAGTTAGGGAGCTTGGTAAATTTTTAAAAGAAGGAAGTTTATATAAAGGTTTTAAACCTGTTTTATGGTCAACAGTTGAGAAAACTGCGCTTGCAGATGCTGAGGTAGAATATCAAGACCATAAATCAGATACTATTTACACTTCATTTAAAGTTAAATCTTCTAATTTAAAAGATTTAGTTGGAAGTGAAATAGTTATTTGGACGACGACTCCATGGACAATACCAGCTAATAAAGCCTTAGCATTCAACGAATCTCTTGATTATATTATATTAGAAATAAATGATGAGGGTGATTTTAAAAATAGAAGAATTGTTATTGCAGATGCTCTGCTTGAATCAGTTGTTAAAGAATGTGAATTAAAAAATTACAAAAAAATACGTAATTTTAAAGGTAAAGAATTTAATAATACAATTTGTAGTCATCCATTTTTAAATTTTGGTTATGACCATGATATACCAATGCTCGAAGCTAGATTTGTAACAACCGAGCAAGGAACTGGAATAGTCCACTGCGCGCCAAGTCATGGACCTGATGATTTTAATCTTTGTTTGAATAACGGTATTAAAGCGATAGAAACGGTTGATGGGGATGGAAAATACACAAGTAATGTTAAATTATTTGAGGGAATTCATATATTTAAAGCAAATCCTATTGTAATTGAAAAACTAAAAGAGCAAAAAAATTTATTATTTAATGGTGAGTTAGTTCACTCTTATCCACACTCATGGAGGTCTAAAGCTCCACTTGTTCATAGAGCTACACCTCAATGGTTTATTTCAATGGAAAGTCATAAACTTAGAGATAAAGCATTAAAA
>QCGW01000005.1 GCA_003279775.1 Pelagibacteraceae bacterium AG-390-A23 | reverse complement strand
ATCAGTATCGCCTAAAAACAAACCTATCATTTTATTTTGAAAATGGAGTACAAATTGGTCTTTTCTTATCTTTTTCTATAAATTCAATAACTTCTGCTACTAGTTCACTGCTCTTAAAATCTTTTGATAGATTATTTAAATTTTCTGTTAAATTTTCATTTTTAAAAATTTCTTTGTACGCATCACTTAAAATCATTATTTCTTTATTTGGAATATTTTTTCTTCTTAAGCCTATTAAATTCAATCCCTGTAAAACACTTCTGTTACCATGAGCTATTCCATATGGAATTATATCCCTAACTACACCACACATACCTCCAATCATTGCTGATTTACCTACTCTAGTAAATTGCTGGACGGCTGAATTGCCACCAATTATTGCATTATCATCAATATATGCATGTCCTCCTAGTGGAACATTGTTCGCTAGAATTACATTATTTCCAACAAAACAATCATGAGCAATATGAGCTGAAACCATAAACAAACAGTTGTTTCCAACTTTTGTCAGGCCACCTCCCCCTTCTGTACCTGGATTAATTGTTACATATTCCCTAATTTTATTATTATCACCAATTTCTAACTTTGTTTCTTCTCCTTTAAATTTTAAATCTTGTGGATCATTTCCAATTGATGAAAATGGATAAATTTTATTATTTTTTCCAATTTTTGTATTCCCGGTGATATTAACATGGGATTGAATTTCAGTATGATCTCCTATTTGTACATTTGAACCAATTATAGTGTAAGGACCAATTTTTACGTTATCAGAAATTTTTGCTTTTGGATCTATTATAGCAGTTTTATGTATCATTAATTGTCTCTTAAAAATTCTCTTATATTTTTTGCTGGATACCCCATTACTTTTGTATCATCAGGAATATCTTTAATGACCCCTGAACCGCCTCCAATTTCAACATTATTTCCTATTTTAAGATGGCCTGATATTCCAGCTTGACCTCCAATTTTAACATTGCTACCAATAATAGAACTTCCTGCAATGCCAACTTGTCCAGCTATTATTGTGTTTTCACCTATTTTAACATTATGTGCAATGTGTATTTGATTATCCAAATATACATTTTTACCTATAACTGTGTTTGACATTGAGCCCCTGTCAATAGTGGCACCACATCCAATTTCGCAGTTATCTTCAATTACAACTAATCCAATATGAGGGTATCTTAAATTTTTATTATTATTAGGAAAAAAACCAAATCCGTGTTTACCAATTATACAATTGTCTAATACTCTAACATTATTTTTTATTAAGGCATTTCTTATAATATTATTAGATCCAATTGAACAATTATCTCCAATGGAAACGTTTTTTTCAATAATTGTGTTATGACCAATTCTACAATTAGAGCCAATTGAAACATTATTTCCAATCAAAACATTTTTACCAAAACTTACCTTATCTTTAAAATTAGTATCATTAATAGATGATACAGTTTCATCAAAATTATCATTTATTGAACCTGGATAAAATAAAGTTGTAATTGTTGATGTAGAAACTAAAACATTTTCAACAACCAAAGCTAAACAATTATCAGGTAATTCTGCTTTTAGAGCATTTGTAGTTATACAAAGAGAAGCTTTAGTTTTCTTTGCAACATCTTTATATTTTTTTGAATGAAAAAAAGTTATGTCATTTTCTGTGGATGAAAGAAGATCTTTAATATCATGAATTTCTTTATCTTGATATGTTATATCCATATTTAGATTTAGAGATTGAATAATTTCAGAAATCATTAATGGACCATGATTTTTAAAAAAAGGATTAAACATAATTGCTTTTATCAAAGCAATTTCTAAAAAGTTATCAACTATTATTGCTATTTATTTCTTATCTACTATAGTTGCTGACCATATAGCATCAGCCATTTTCTTCTCATCAACAAAAGCTTCACCCTGATATTTCCAAACTTTTCCGTGTGATCTTATAGCTTGTATTTTAAGTAATAATTTGCAATCTGGAATGACAGGATTTCTAAATCTCGCTTTTTCTACACCCATTAAAAATACTAATTTATTTTCATAAGTAGATTTATCAAGACCATGAGCTGTAAGAGCTGCTGCTGCTTGTCCAAATGACTCTACAATGAGAACGCCTGGCATGACTGGTTGTCCAGGAAAATGACCTTGTACAAAAAAACTATCTTTTTTTACGTTTACAACAGCAGTAGCTGAAGATAATTTTTTTATGTCGTATAATTCATCAATCAAAAGCATAGGCTCTCTGTGCGGAAGCAAGTCTCTAATCTGATCTTTGTTTAATTTAGTCATATTATTTTAAATTATCATTAATTTTATTTATTATTATACTAGTTATATCTGAATCATTTTTTCCAATAAATACGTTTTTTCTCTCTAACAAAATATCTATAGAGTTTTCATTCATATATTCTTGAATTATTGGATTTATTCTAAGTAAAAATTCATTTATATCTTTATTTCTACTTTTTTCAAAATCTAATATCAGATTATTTTTAGCTTTATTGAACTCATTTATTTTATTTTTTAAGATATTTATTTCTTTCTCCAGTTCCTCTCTAGAAATAATATTTTGTTTTTTTTTTATCTCATCTTCTAATTTTTTTAAATCATTTTCCTTAATTTTGAGTTCATTAGCATTTTTTTTATTAACTTCCTCAAAACGATCCAATAAAGATTTACCTATATTTGAATTTTTTAGAATTAAATCGATATCAATAAAAGCAATATTGTTTTGAGCATTGCTAAATCCAATATTCAAAAAAAAGGAAATTATTATAATATAAAAAAATTTAAAGTATTTGTTCAAAATGTTGTGCCCAAATTAAATCTAAAAGATTCTGTTATATCAGTATCTGCCTTGCTTATTGTTTCAGATAAAGTAAAGTTTACAGGGCCTATTGGAGTCATCCAGTCCATACCTATACCTAAAGAACTTCTTATTTTGCTTTTGTCGTCTATTGATGCGTCATAATCAACTCCCCAAATATTTGCAACATCAATAAAAAATAAAAAATCTATATTTTGAGAATTTTCAAGTAACTGTGGTATTGTTGAAGTAATATTGAATGCCGCAGCGTAATTACCTCCTATAAAATCATTTCCATCTTTAGGTCCAACTTTTCCAAATTCAAAGCCTCTTAATTTATTAGGAGGTAAAAAAATTCTTTCTGAAAGTTTAACATCTTTACTCTTAATAGAGTCAACTGTTTTCAAAAGAATAGAAAAATTTGTAATATTATTTTCGTATAATTCTGTATAATATTGGTAATTATATGTATTTGATAAACTACTTGTTTTGCTTATAACTGGTAAATTGATTGAATATCTGCTTCTAAAACCATCATCAGTTTGAAATTTTTTGTTTCTTTTATCATAATCAAAATTTAAGTTTAAAAAACTATCGTAATAATTTCCTTCTTGCCTTTTTTGTCTTGCAGATGCTGTGCTATTTGTTTCGATCTTTTCAAAATAATTTGAAGTTCCAATTCCTAAATTTAAATCATTGAGATATTCAAAATTTGTTCCAATAGTAAAACCTTGTTTATTAGCTTTATATCCATTTTCTGTTAAACGATCGGTTTCAGAAACTTCGGTTAAAAAATATACAGATTTATCAGAATTATTATAATTTGGATTGGTAACTGAAAAAATACCTTTAATACTATCCTCTTTTATCAACGCATTTGCTTCAACTTTTAAACCTTTTCCTAGATAATTATTTTCTTTTACACCAACCATAAAACTTGCTCCATTTGATCCAAAACCTGCTCCAGCAGAAATTTCACCTGTAGCTTTTTCTTCAACAGTTATGTTAATTATCTTACTATCATTTGAGGATCCTTGAACCACGTCAGATTCTACTGATTTAAAAAAACGTAAACTTTTAATATTATTGATTGTTTTTTTGGTTAATATTTCGTTATAAGGATCTCCTTCATCAATTTCGAATTGATTTCGTATAACATTTTCTCTAGTAATATTGTTCCCAAGTATATTTATTTTCTCTACTAATAATTTTTCACTTTTTTCAATATTAAATGTTAAATTTATATTATTTGCACTAAGTGACTCAATTACAGATGCCGATACTGTTTCAAATTGTTCTTCTAAGGTAACTTTGTCAATTTCTTGTAAAATATCTTCAATTTTGTTAATTGAGTATTTTTCTCCTTTTAATTTATCAAATAATTCAATTAGTCTTTCAAAATTATTTATATCAAAATCATCTGGTAAATTTAAACTTAAATTTCCAAATAAGACTTTATTTTTTGCATCAATGTTAAATATCAATTCAAATTCATCAATATCAATCAATTTTGCATATGATGAATTTACTTCAACATTGTAATAACCTTGATTGAGATAAAAATTTTTAATTAATCTTTCGTCAAATTCGATTAAATTTTCATTAAGAAATTTTTTTCCAGATATAAATTTCCAAAACTTGTACTCCTCACTAACAATTAATCTCTTTAATTTTTTATCTTTAAATTTTTTATCTCCTATAAATGAAATTTTTTTAATTTTAGCCTTTTTACCAAGATCAACTGTATATGTTAAATCAACTTTATTATCATCTAATTCTACTATAGATATTTCAACTTGAGAAAAATAGTATCCTAAGTTCTTTAAAGAATTTTCTATTATTTTTTTATCTTCTTTTAAGAATATTTCATTATAAGAAGATCTTGGTTTTAGTGATAGATTAGAAAAAACTTTTTCTTTAATTTTTTTTGCTTTAATTCCCTCATAAAATATATTTTGAATGATTGGATATTCTTTTACAGTAATTGAAAGCTGATTATTATTAAAATTTATTGATACATTGCTAAAAAAATTACTTTCATAAAGCTTCTTTAAAATTATATTGGATTTATTAGGTGTAAATTCGCTGCCTACTTCTACATCAGAAAACATTTTTATTGTTTCAGAAGATACACGCTCATTCCCTTTTACATTTATAGAATTAATTGTTTCAGCTAAGCTGTTACTAAGCAATAGAAAAAAAAATATTAAATATGAGTAAAAAAAATTTTTTAACATTCGACCTTATACACTCTTTGACTTGATTTTTAAACGAACATATTTATCTAAATTAATTATATCTGATAGTGTTGAAGGAGTAATTTTCTTTAGTTTAACGAATTCTTTTAAATTCAAAAACTTTAATAATTTATTAGAGATATCATTATATTTAATTTTATTATTTAAATATAATCTTACTAATTGATCATTAGCTGAAACAATTACAGTTTCATAAAGTGAGATTTTTTGAGGTATTTTTTTTAGGATATTAATAATTGGGAATCTCTTTGTATCAACTTGTGATAAATTTAAATTATTTAATAATTTTAATTTAATACCTTTGTTTTGATAATTTGGATTTCTTTCATTAAATAAAGAATTCAAAATAGGTATATCCATAGTTGTTTCATGTGCAATAATCTTAATCATTCCATCATTAAAACTAATTAATGCGTGGATATAAGATTTTGGATGTATTAATATTGAAATTTTATCTAAATTTAAATTAAATATATTTTTTGCCTCAATAACCTCAAAAACTTTATTCATCAATGTAGATGAATCTATTGATATTTTTTTTCCCATTTTCCATGTCGGATGTTTCAATACATCTTTAACAGATACTTTTTGAATTTTTTTTTTATTTAAATTAAGCAATGGTCCACCTGAAGCAGTTAAAAACACTTTATTAATATTAGATTTTTTTAAATTTTGAATTGCGTACCAAATCGAAAAATGCTCTGAGTCTACCGGAATAAATTTAGTATTATTATCTATTAATTTTTTGTTAATTAAATTCCAACCACATATAATTGACTCTTTATTAGCTATAGCAATTGTTTTTGTATATTTTATTATTTGCAGAGTAGGCTCTAGTCCTTCGAGACCAACAATTGAATTCATTGTATAGTCTAATTTGCTCTTAAAAATTTTATCAAGCTCATTAAAATTATTATAAATATTTAAATTTTTATTTTTATTTAGACTTTTAAATTTCTTGAAGCTTAATTTATTATTTATGATTACATTTTTAACTTTAAAAATTTTGGTTTGTTTTAATAACTCTTTATAATTTTTATTTGCTGTTAAAAGTATTATTTGAAAATTTTCTTTTTTATTTTTTTTAATAATTTTTAATAATGATTTTCCAATTGATCCAGTAGATCCTAATATTGCAATTTTTTTTTTCATTTATTAATTTTAAAATATATTCATTTTTAAAATGAGATATGCAAATGGATAAGCAAATATCATACCATCTATCCTGTCTAATAAACCGCCATGACCAGGGATAATTTTTCCTGTATCTTTTATTTTTGATAATCTTTTAAAATAAGAAATAATTATATCGCCTAATTGACTAACTGTTGAAATCAATAAAATGAATATAAAAATTTCAGACGTTAATTCTTTTGGATTTTTTAAAAAAAAAGATGAACTTAATGCTAAATTAAAAAATATAATTGACAATAGATAACCTCCTATTACACCAGAATAAGTTTTTTTTGGACTAATCTTAGTAAGTTTAGGTCCTTTAAAAAAATTACCAAAAACATATCCTCCTATATCTGTGGATATACAAATTAATAAAATACTAATAAAATAATCATAACTACCAGATGTACTTATTCTAATCACATATGCAGAATAAAAAGAAAATATTAAGAAAAATAAGCCAAAAAAATAGTAAGATTTTTTCTTAGACATCATGTGCCATTCGTATGATGTTACTAAAAAACAAATTAAAATAAAAAAGGTAAACAAAAAATTACTCTCTGTTATAAAAAATATAGCTATCGGTATAAGCAATAATGAGCTAATTATTCTTTTCGTTAATTCTTTATTAATCATATTTTACCAAAATTTCTTTTTATTGTTTTGAATTCTCTGATTACTCTATCATAATCATTTGGAGTAAAAGCGGGCCATAACTTCTTTTCAAAAAAAATTTCTGCATAAGCTAATTGCCACAACAAAAAATTACTTAATCTTTTAGTGTTGCCTGTTCTAATTAGCAAATCAGGATCTGGCATATGTTTTGTCTGTAAATTTCTAGAAATGTTTTTTTCACTAATATTCTTTTTATTTTTCTTAATTTTTTTAAAAGCACCAACTAGTTCTGATTTTGATCCATAATTAAGTGCAAGATTAATTTGCAATTTAGAATTTTTTAATGTTTTTTTTTCGCAATAGTTTAAAAGTTTATTTAATTGTGGCGAAAAGTTTTTTACTCCTAAAATTTTAAGCTTTATATTTTGCTTATGTAACTCCTCAATTCTATTTAGTAAAAAATTTTCTAATAAATTAAATAAATAATTTATTTCTTTTTTTGGTCTTTTCCAATTTTCAGTTGAAAATGCAAATAAGGTTAAAAATTTTATTTTATTTTTAATTGTTTGTTTAATAATTTTTTCAACTGTTTTTAAGCCTGCTTTATGGCCTGCATTTCTCGAGTTCTTATTTTTAATTCCCCATCTTCCATTGCCATCCATAATTATGGCCACATGTTTTAATGGGTTCATATTGTCATTATTTCTTTTTCTTTTAAAGAAACTTTATCATCGACTGATTTAATATGATTATCTGTAATTATTTGAACTTTTTTTTCGTTCGATTTTTCATCATCTTCACTTATTTCTTTAGATTTTAACAATTTCTTTAGATCTTCATTTGCTTCTCTTCGAATATTACGGATTGAAACTTTACATTTTTCCCCAATAGATTTTATTAATTTTTTAAGTTCTACCCTTCTTTCTTCATTGAGTTCTGGAACAGGTAATCTTATTAATTGACCATCTATTTGAGGATTCAATCCTAAATCTGATTTCTTTATAGCAGCATCAACCAATCCAACATTATTTAAATCCCAAACCTGAATATTAATCATTCTTGGTTCTGGAGTGGTTATGCTGCCAACTTGATTAATTGGCATTTGTTGTCCATAGACATCTACTTTGATTAAGTCTAGCATTGATGCGTTAGCTCTGCCTGTTCTTAACGAAGATAGTTCTTTAGAGAAAACCTCAATGGCTTTATCCATTTTAAGGTTGTATGATTTCTCATCAAACATTTATTCTCCAATCTTTATTCTATAAAACTCTTTAATTTTTAAATCAGCTATAGAAAGTTCTTTTAAAATATCTTGTACTTTTTTTTTTGGCTCCATTACCCAAGCTTGCGTTAAAAGTGCATTCTCCTCTTTAAATTTATTCATTTTACCGAGGCTTATTTTTTTTGCAATATCATCTGGTTTTCCAGAATTTTTTAACTCTTCAGTAACGAGTTCTTGCTCTTTTTCAATAATTGATTGGTCTATAGAACTAGATTCTAGTGCTAAAGGATTTGAAGCAGCAATGTGCATTGATAATTGCTTACTAAAAATTTTAACAGTTTCGGAGTTATCTTTAGTATCTAAAGAAACCAAAACAGCTAATTTAGCAACATTATCTTTTACAACTGTATGAAGATAGTGATTATTCACTCCATTAGAATTTTGAATTGTTTTAGTCTTTCCGATAGTAATTTTTTCACCAATTTTTGCAATCAGGGCAACTAAATTATCATTAACTGTTTGGCCATTATTCATTTTTGTTGATTTTAATTCTTCAACATTTGAATTATTTTTATTATTCAATTCACTTAATTCTTTAACAAATGAAATAAAATCATCATTTTTTGCAACAAAATCTGTTTCACAATTTACTTCTATAACTGAGGTTTTTGTTTCATCTCCACTAACTACAACAACTCCTTCCTTTGCATCTCTAGACATTTTTTTAGATGCTTTAGAAATTCCTTTGACCCTTAAAATTTCAATTGCCTTGTCTAAATCTCCATTTGACTCTTTAATAGCTAAGTTGCAATCTTTGAAACCAGCACCAGTTACTTCTCGAAGTTTTTTTACCTTTTCTAAATCACTCATTAATTTAATTTCTCCTTATCTTCTTTAGTAAATTTTTTTTCTAATTTTTCTCGATCCAATTCTTGAATTGTTTTTGTTTTATTCTCAACCTTATCATCTTTAGCTTTATCTTTCTTAGACTCAATAACAGGATTAGAGCTTTTAGCATTTTTAATTGTTTCTTTAATTAAATCACAATAAAGATCTATAGCTCTTCTTGCATCATCATTACCTGGAATAGGATAGTCGATGTTATCTGGATTTGAATTACTATCTAAAATAGCGATAATTGGTATTCCTAATTTAGCAGATTCCGCTATAGCTAGAGATTCATAATTTGTATCTATAACGAATACTAATTCTGGAATTTTTTTCATTTCAGCTATCCCTCCCAAAGATCTTTGGAGTTTATCTTTTTTAACACTCATTTTTAAAAGTTCTTTTTTAGTAAAACCTCTATTTTCTGCAGCTAAATCCGTTTCCAACTTTTTCAATTTTTTTATTGAGTTTGAAATAGTTCCCCAATTAGTTAACATGCCTCCTAACCATCTATAATTAACAAAGTATTGATCTGTTTCTTTTGCTAGTTCAGCTATCGCTTCTGATGCTTGTTTTTTAGTTGATACAAATAAAATTTTTCCATTATTTGCAATAGTTTCATAAACTTTTTCCAAAGCTACTTTAGTTAATTCAAGAGTTTGGGTTAAATCAATAATGTGAATTGAGTCCCTTTTTCCAAAAATATATTTTTTCATTTTTGGATTCCATCTTAAAGTTTTGTGTCCAAGATGAACGCCTGCCTCTAATAATTGTTGTATTGTAACGTTAGGTATTTTCATATTTATTCCCGGTTAAGCCACCACAGTAATTTCCAACAAAGGACCGGAGGTATAAAACCAACAACTGTGTGCGTGTTAATTTAATTTAGGGATTATTTACAAATATTTACTATATTTAACAAGTGATTATTTAGTTAATTATTGCCTGAATTTCTTGATTTCTTAGGAGATTTAGAGCTTTTCTGTCTAATTTACGCTTATTTTTTAATCTAAATTTAAGAATATTGTCTCCAGAATTAAGATTAATATTTACTATTGTTTTACCATCGCCTTCTAAAATTGTGGATATTTTTTCAATTTCTAACTTAGATTTAATTTCGAATGAAACCTCATTTATAGGACTATTAAATAAATCTTTGAGTGAAGCTATTTTTTGGACATTAATCCTAGTAAGTCTATTTTCATCATTAGAAATATTTTTAAACAGTGTTAAAATAAGGGAGTTACCCTCTTTCAACATTTCTCTATTTAATTCTAAAACATCAGAAAAAATAAAAAGTTCAAATACACTTGATAAATCTGTTAATTTTAAAACAGCGTAAGAATTTCCTTTTGCAGTTTTTCTTTCTTGAACCTTCAACAGTGTAGCAGCTATGTTAGAGTCTTTTAAATCTTCTTTTGAAATAAAACTTGAATAATTTATTATTTTGTAGTCATTAAAAATCTCTGTAAATTGATTTAACGGATGGTCTGAAATAAAAAAACCTACCGCTTCAAATTCTTTAGATAATCTTTCCTCAAATTTCCAATCTTCGGTTTTGATTAAAATATCATCCTGCGCACTTTCATCTTCTGAGAATAAATCAATCTGATTAGCAGTTTTATTATCAAATATATTTTTACTTTTAGCTATAATTGAGGGGATAGAATTATACAAAACTTGTCTATTTGGGTTTAATTTATCAAATGCACCTGCTTTGACTAAACCTTCTAATTGAAGTTTGTTTATATCTTTAGGATTTACTCTATTTATAAAATCATGAATTGACTCAAATTTTCCATTTAAAATTCTTTCCTCAACTATATTTGATATTGCCTCATAACCTACAGCTTTAATTCCTCCTAATGCATAATAAAATTTATTATCAATTGTTCTAAAATCAGCAAAACATTCGTTTATATCTGGACGGACAACTTCAACATTTAATCTTTTTAATTCTTCATAAAATTCACTTAGTTTATTTTGATTAGATATATCCATAGTCATTGATGCTGCAATGAACTCTTTTGGATAATATGTTTTTAAAAATGCAGTTTGATAAGAAATAATTGCATATGCGGCAGCGTGACTTTTATTAAAACCATATTCTGCAAATGGTTCAATTTTTAAAAAAATTCCAGCAGCAACATCTTTTGCTATTCCATTTTTAACAGCTCCAGCAATAAATCCTTGTTTCTGTTTTTCTAGTTCTGCTCTTTTCTTTTTACCCATTGCTCTTCTCAAAAGATCAGCTTGTCCTGCTGTAAATCCTGAAAGTTTTTGTGCAATCTGCATTACCTGTTCTTGATAAATAATTACACCATATGTTGGTTTTAAAATATCCTCTAGAAGTGGGTGTAAATAATCTGGTTTTTGCTTTCCATGTTTGCAATCATTATATGTTGGAATATTGCTCATTGGTCCTGGTCTATATAGAGCAACTAAGGCAATAATATCTTCAATATGATTTGGTTTCATTTGAATCAAGGCTTCTCTCATTCCAGCACTTTCAATTTGGAATAAACCAACTGTTTTACCTGTAGACATTAGATCAAATACTTTTTGATCTTCGTAACTAATTTTTTCTATATCAAAATCTTTGATTTTTTTTCTTACAAGTTTTTGTGTGTTATTAATTACTGTCAGGGTTTTTAAGCCTAAAAAATCAAATTTTACTAAACCAGCATTTTCTGCAGAATACATATCAAATTGTGTAGATGGTAATAATAGATCTGCAGAAACATCTTTATACAATGGAACAACTTCAGTAAGTTTTTTATCTGCTATTACTACTCCAGCAGCATGAGTAGCAACATTCCTATTTAGACCCTCTAATTTTAAAGAGAGATCAGTAAGTTTTTTTACTCTTGGATCATCATTTATGAGTTTTTGTAATCGTGGCTCTCCTGCAATGCACTGCGTAAGATTTTGTGGTCTAGATGGATCGAAAGGTATCATCTTAGATATGCTATCAACAAATCCATATGCTAACCCCAAAACTCGTCCAACGTCTCTAATTACCATTCGTGCTTTTAATTTACCAAACGTTATAATGTGAGCCACACTGTCTTTATATTTTTTTGTTAGATACTCAAAAACTTGATCCCTCTTATCCTCACAAAAGTCTATATCAAAATCTGGCATTGAAATTCTATCTGGGTTTAGAAATCTTTCAAAAATAAGGTTAAATTTTATTGGATCTACATCGGTAATTGATAAACACCAGGCCACTAACGAACCAGCTCCCGAACCTCTTCCAGGACCTACAGGAATATCATTATTTTTAGCCCATTTTATGTAGTCAGCAACTATGAGAAAATAACTAGAATATTTCATTTCTATAATAATAGAAAGTTCATGATTAAGCCTGTCCCTATATTCTTTATATGAATTATCATTTTCTAAATCTTTATCACTTAAATTAAAAATCTTATTGAATTTAACTTTTAATCCTTCTATTGAATCTTTTTTTAAAATTTCATCTGCATTACCATCTTTCTCACTACTAATATTAGGCAATATTGGGTTAGAAAATAATGGTCTATAGCTACATCTTAATGGAAAATTATAATTGTTTTCTAAAGCCTCAGGTAAGTCAGCAAATAATTCTGACATCTCTGAATTGCTTTTTAAGTAATGATGATCAGTTAATCTTAACCTGTTTTTTTCATTAACATACGTCTTGTTGCCTATGCAAATTAAAGCATCATGAGCTTCATGCATTTCCTTATATAAGTAAAAAACTTCATTAGTTGCAATAATTGGTATTTCTAAATCTAAAGATTTATTTAAATTAAATTTTTCAAATCCAATTTCATTTAGATCGTTATGTCTTTGAATCTCTAAATAAAATCTATCTTCAAATGTATTTTTAATTTTACTATAAAGATTATTAATTTCAGTAAACTTTCCTTTATCAAATAATTTACCAAACAAACCGAAAACAGTTCCTGAAAATACAGCAACACCTTCAGAATTTTTTAATAATAGTTCAAAATCTACATGTGGATCTGACAATTCATCATTTTCCAAATACGATAAAGATGAAAGTTCTATTATATTTTTATATCCAGCTTCATTGAGAGCAAACAAAGGGAGTAAACCTATTGTTTCTCCGATTTTAAAATTAATTTGAGTTCCGATTATTGGTTGAGTACCAGATTTGGAGATCTTTTCAGCAAATTCTAGTGCACCACATAAATTTGAAGTATCACACAAACCAAGCGATTTTATTTTATTTTTCTTAGAATATTCTTGCAAATCATCAATTCTAGCTGCCCCTTCGCAAATAGAATATTGAGTATGAATTTTAAGATGGTTGAAGTTTTGAGAATGAGACTCAGACATTAGATGATTTTATACTACCATCTATTATCTCCAAAAGGCAATCTGCCTTATTGGCAAAGAATCTATTATGAGTTGCAAATATAATAAGTCTATCTGACCTTTTTTGTTTGTGTAAAAGTTCAAAAATATCTTTTGCAGTTTCAATATCCAAACTTCCAGTTGGCTCATCTGCTAAAATAATTTCAGGATCATTTACAATTGCTCTTGCTATTGCAACTCTTTGAGCCTCACCACCTGATAGTTGAGATGGAAAGTGATCTGCTCTCTTAGAAAGACCAATTTTTTTGAGTAATTTTTCTGCATTGGATATTGCTAATTCCTTATTGTCATTAATTGCAAGTGATGCCAAATATATATTTTCTAAAGCTGTAAAATCTGGAAGAAGATTATTTTGTTGATAAATAATTCCTATTTTTTTGGATCTATAAACATCATTTTTTTCAGATTCATTGAAATTTACAGGAATTTTATCAAAATGGACTGATCCAGATGATGGTCTATCGATCAAAGAAATTAAATGTAATAGAGTTGATTTACCTGACCCAGATGGACCCATTATAGAATAGCTTTTACCTTTATCAAATTTTTGAGAAAGATTTTTTAATACTTTGACTGTTTTTTCAGTTTTAAAAGTTTTAAATATTTTTTTTAATTCAAGAAAATTATTCATATTTTAAAGATTTAATTGGGTCCAGTTTCGCTGCTTTAAAGGCAGGAAAAATTGAAACTATTATAGTTATAATTATTGAACAAATTGATATTAAAAAAATTGATGGTGGATCTATTTCTGAAGGCATCTTGCTTAAAAAATAAATCTCTTCTGGAAATAAACTTATATTAAATGTTGAGCTAAGAAATTGTCTAAAATTCTCTATATAAAGAGAAAAAGTTACACCCAAAAAAATTCCGAAAATAGTAGCTGATGTTCCTATTATTACACCTACTAAAAAAAATATTTTTACAATTGATTTATTTAATACTCCAATTGACTTCAAAATTGCAATATCTCTTGTTTTATTTTTAACTAAAATTGTTAAACCAGAAATTATATTAAAGGCTGCAACAATAATTATTAACGATAGAATAATAAACATTACATTTCTTTCTACTTTTAAGGCAGAAAATAATGAACTATTCATATCAGCCCAACTAACAACAAATTCTTCATCAAAAATTTCTTGGACAATAAATTTTTGCTGCTCAATTTTATTTGGGTTTTTTAAATAAATTTCTAAATTTCTATCCTCTGACTTATAGTCAAAAAAATCCTCAAGAGTACTTAGGTTAATAAATGCGATATTATTATCAAACTCAGCCAAACCACTATTGTAAATTGATGCTACCAAAAAGGTTTTTTGTTTTGGCATACTACCAATAATTGTCTCTACCCCTGATGGTGAAAGTAAAGTTAATTCATCACCTATTTTTAGATCTAAAGAAAAACTTAATTCATTGCCTATAGAAATATAGTTTCTATTTAATTGATTTTTATTGCCTTTAAAATTTTCATTTTTGACAATTTCTAAACTTGGAAAGTCATTTGTTTTATATCCACGTAATACTATACCTTTTGATGTATCGTTTTTAAGTATAATAGCTTCACCAGAGTTGCTTAAAATAATATTTTCTGAAATTAATTTTAAATTTTTTTTATTTATTTTTTTTTCATCAATTGGATTTCCATAAGTTTTTACAGTTATGTGTGAGTTAAAACCTACTATTTTATTAATCAACTCAGTCCTAAATCCGTTCATAACTGACATCACAATAATGAGAACTGCAACTCCAAGACTTATTCCTATAAAAGAAAAAATAGATATTACATTCAAAAAGCCATCTTTTTTTCTGGCTTTTAAAAATCTAAAAGTAATTTCTTTTTCTAAAGTAGAAATCAAATTGAATTTTTTTGTTTAGTTATAATTTCTATAATTTTACTTAATGGTAAATTTTGAGTTTCACCACCGGGTTCCTTGAACTCTAATAAATCACCATCACTTTTCTTACCAATAATAATTTGATATGGGGCACCAATTAAATTCATTTTTTTAATTTTTGATGAGAAATTCTCATCTGTATCATCAATGATTGCATCAATATTATTCTTGATTAATTCTATATTGATATTATTTGCTTTATCTAAAGCTGAGGTGTCATTTTTATTTATCATAGGTATTAAAGCAATATCATAAGGAGCAACAGACAATGGCCATTTCATGATTTCATTTTTATCATCATATTTAGCCTCAATTATAGCCCCTACTAACCTTGATACACCAATTCCATAAGAACCCATTTTTACAAAATCTTTTTTTCCTCCTGGTAAATCAACAGATGCTCCCATTGGTTTTGAATACTTGTCACCAAAATAAAATATATGACCTACTTCGATACCTTTTGTAATCAATTGATTTTCCTTAGAAACAATTTTTTCAAACTCTTCTTTATTAAACTTTTCATCAGTTACAGCATAAAACTGTTCATATTTTTTTCTCATACTTTCCAATGATGCTTTTTCTAGTTGAGTATCATCACTATCAAGATCGAATATTCTTTTATCTGTGAAAATTTTACTTTCACCTGTATCTGCAAGAATAATAAATTCATGAGATAAATTTCCACCAATAGGTCCTGTGTCAGCAGCCATAGGTATTGCTGTCAAAGATAATCTTTTAAAAGTTCTCAAATATGAAAGAAAAAATTTATTATAAGAATAAAAAGCTTCTTCATCTGATACATCAAATGAATAGGCATCTTTCATATAAAACTCTCTACCACGCATAATTCCAAATCTAGGTCTAATTTCATCTCTGAACTTCCATTGAATATGATACATAAGTTGTGGGAGTGATTTATAAGATTTTATTGAAGATCTAAAAATTTCAGTAACTTGCTCCTCATTGGTTGGTCCATATAGCATTTCCCTATTTTGACGGTCGGTTATTCTTAACATCTCTTCACCATAATCGTCATAACGACCACTTTCTTTCCAAATTTCGCTGGATTGAATTGTTGGCATTAATATTTCTTGAGCTCCAATTTTGTTTTGTTCTTGTCTGACAATGTCTTCTATTTTTTTCATTACCTTAAATCCTAAAGGTAACCATGAATAAATTCCTGCAGAAGCTTGCTTGATCATGCCTACTCTCAACATCAATTGATGAGATTTAATTTTTGCTTCTGAAGGATTATTTTTTAATATTGGTATAAATGAATTTGATAAAAGCATCTTAATTAATCATATTTCTTAAATTTAAATATTCAAATTTAATTAATAAGTAAATTATTATGAAAATGACAGTAGTAATTCCAGTGCAATAAAGGAATTTTTTCAGCATTTTTGGATTTTCAGGTGAGCCAGGATCCTCACCTTCAATTTTTACAGTCTTTGTTCGATTCACATCAATAGGTAGAATAGCAAAAAAAACTATCCACCATAAAATTATATAGATAATAGCTAAGCCTGTTGCGCTCATTAAATTCTTACTAAATTAATATTTGTAAAAGGTTTTTTCCCTGTTCTCTCTTTAGAAAATTTTCTACAGGCAATTTTTAATGCATCAATAAGATTGTGTTCTTGTTGTTTGCTTCCAATCTTAAAAGTTCTAGAAGTTTTCTCTATTTCCTCTTCTAATCCATAAACAAAATCATCTCGATCATCTACAGGTAAACCACGAAATGAAAGAATAGGGTTGTTGTGTATATTACCTTTAGGTGTAATCATAATCGTTACCTCGAGATACCCATTAGCACTTAAATTTTTCCTGTCTTTTATCGATTGTGAATCTGGATCAACACTAACACTGCCATCTAAGTAGAGTCTGCCACTTGGAGCCTTGTCATATACTTCAGGTTTTTCACCCGGATATAACTTGACAATATCACCATTTTCGACTTGAACTGGATGTGGTACTTGCATTTCTTTTGCAAAATTAATGTGTTCTATCATGTGTCTATGTTCACCGTGTACAGGTATTACACATCTAGGTTTTACCCATTGATACATCTCTTTAAGGTCTTCTCTATTTGGATGCCCAGAAACATGTACAAACTCAGTTTCTTCAGATATTACTTCTATTCCATCCTTAACAAGTTGGTTGTGAAGTTTATAAAGTTTTTTTTCATTACCAGGTATGATTTTTGAAGAAAAAATGACAGCATCGCCTTTTTCAATAAAAACATCTGGATGAACATAGCTAGAAATTCTCATCATTGCACCCATTGGTTCTCCCTGGCTTCCAGTACATAAATACACAATTTTTTCTCTTGAAAAATTTTTAGCTTCTCTTGGATCAATTGGCTCAATTGTATTTTTTAAATATCCACATTGACGTGCAGCTTTATAAATACGATGCATTGATCTACCAACTAAAGAAATTTGTCTTCCTGTTTGTTCTGCACAATAAAAAGCTGTCTCCATTCTAGCTACGTTTGAAGCAAAAGACGTTATAATAATTCTTTTTTTTAATCGAGACATAACGTTTAACATATTTTTTCTCACATCTAATTCCGAACCTGATCTACCAGCGCTAAAAACATTTGTTGAGTCACAAATCATTGCTAATACACCTTCTTCACCAATTTCCTTTAATCTTTTTTCGTTTATATTGTCTCCAATCAAAGGATTTGGATCTACCTTCCAATCTCCAGTATGCAAAATAACTCCTGCAGGAGTTTTTATTCTAAGTCCGTTTGGCTCTAATATAGAATGCGTTAAAGTAATGTATTCAATTTCAAATGGGTCTAAAGAAATCTTTCCATTTAACTCAACAATCTGTAAATCATGGGTTATATCGATTTGTTTTTCTCTAAATTTTTCTCGAATTAATACAGCTGTAAAAGGAGTTGCAAAAATTTTACATTGTAATTTTGGCCATAAATGAGCAATCGCACCTATATGATCCTCGTGAGCGTGTGTTAAAACTATTCCTAATAAATTATCTTTTCTTTCAACTATAAACCCTGGATCTGGATAAATTAAATCAACACCTGGAATAGTGTCATCTGCAAATGTTACCCCTATATCGACCATAATCCATTTATGATCACTAGACTTGCCGTAGCCGAACAAATTCATGTTCATACCTATTTCACCTGATCCGCCTAAGGGACAAAATAATAGTTCATCTTTCATAATATTAAATTAATTTTGAAATCTTTATTAAGCCTTTAATTGTAATATCTTGGTTGTGACTTGCTTTCGTTTTTATTGAGTTTTTAAATAAATTTGAAAATCCACCAGTAATAATTACTTTAAAAGATTTTCTAGTCTCTTTCTTAATTAAATTAATAATATTGTCAATTAAACCCGCATAACCCCAAAAAAAGCCCGATCTAACAGCTGAGATTGTATTTTTGCCAATGACTTTATTAATCTTTTTTAAATCTATTTTTGGAATCAAAGTTGCTTTATCAGATAAGGTATTAAGAGATAATCTCACACCCGGGGCAATAATTCCTCCATAATAAGTATTTTTAATTAGTACATCGAAAGTTGTTGCTGTACCAAAATCTAAAATTATAAAATTATTTTTATTGTTCATTAAACTTATAGCATTAGTGATTCTATCTGAACCTACCTGTTGATAATCTACTTTGATTTTTATAAGTGATTTTAAGTTTAATTTTTTAACCTCATAGCATTTTAGTTTAATTTTTTTCGATAAAAATTTATTAATTATAGAAAATGTTTCTGGAACGACACTACAAAATAATATTTTTTCAATTTTATTTAATTGAATTTTATTTTTTTTAAATAAACTGTTTAGCTGCTTGTTAGTTACAGATTTTGATAAAAAAATAATTTTTTTTAAAATTTTATTTTTTTTTGAAACAATACATAATTTTGTTTCTGTATTACCAATATCACCTAGAATATACATTATTTAATTTTATAGAGTTTGGATAAATTTTTTTCAAAAATTTTTTTTAGTTTATTTTCTACAATTAATTTACTAATACTTTTTTTAGTTACCTCTTGCAAGTTTGTGGCAGGATAATTCCTAATAATTGGATTTTTTTTAATATTTATGCCTATGCCAGTAATTAAAAATTTTTTACCTCTTATAAATATGACTTCTTGTAAAATGCCACTAATCTTTTTTTTATCAATTAATAAGTCATTTGGTTTTTTAAATAAAATTTTTTTACTTGTAAATAACGAGAGTAATTTTTTTACTAAAAGACAATTGATTTTTGTTATAGTGTTAATCGATAGTTTTGTTTTATTAAGTTCATTGAAGAATGATATAAACAAATTTCCTTTTGACGATATCCATTTTCTACCATACTGTCCTTTACCATTCACTTGTGTTTCAGCAACAACCATACCTAAGTTGTATTTAGTTTCTTTAATAATTCTTATTGCAGTATTATTAGTACTTTTAACTTTTTTAAATTTAAATTTTTTTAATTTCATCAAATAATATTAATTCTTGAAACAACTTCTATTAACTGACTTGGGAATATGAAGTATAAAAGAATTAATATCGTTGAAACTGTAAGTGAAAATTTTAACCATAAGCTATGATCAGTATCGTATTTGTCTTTTTCTTTATCAAAGTAAATTATTTTTATAATTCTTAAATAATAAAAAGCTGCAACTACTGTTGATAACAAACCTACTATAGCTAAGAAAAACATTGATTGTTCTAATACTGCTTTAAAAACATAAAACTTAGCAAAGAAACCAGCTAGAGGTGGTATTCCAGCTAAAGAAAAGAGTATTACAAGCAAACATAAGGATAATAGTGGATGGTTTTTTGATAATCCTGAGAGATCCTCAATGTTCTCATAATATTGATCCTTTCTTCTTAACATCAATAGACAAGAGAAAAGAGCTAAATTCATAACTACGTATATTGAGATATAGATTATTGAACTTTGAATTCCTTCATTCGAAGCTGTGGCTAGTCCTGCTAATGTGTAACCAATATGTCCAATAGAGCTATAAGCAATCAGTCTTTTAATATTAGTTTGTCCTATTGCAGCAACAGCTCCAAAAACCATGGAAGCAATTGATAAGAAAATTATTATCATTTGCCATTGATCAATTAAATTTAGGAAAGGAACATATAAAAATCTTATAAATACAGTTAAAGCAGCGATCTTTGGCACCATTGTAAAAAATAAAGTTACAGTTGTTGGTGACCCCTCGTAAACATCAGGTGCCCACATATGAAATGGAACTGCAGAAATTTTAAATGCTAAACCAACTAAGATAAATACAATTCCAAATGTTAAAACATATTCATTAGAATTTAATTGATTTGATATTATATCAAAATTAGTTGAGCCTGAAAAACCATAAACTAAAGAACATCCATATAATAACAATCCTGAAGATAGTGCACTTAAAACAAAATATTTCAAACCAGCTTCGGATGATTTTAGTTGATCTCTATTATATGTTGCTAATACGTAAAGAGCTAAAGATTGTAGTTCTAAGCCCATATAAAAAACAATTAAATCATTTGAACTAATCATCACCATCATACCAAGAATAGAGCTCAAAATAAGAACTGGGTATTCAATATTGTATATTTTAAATGTTTTTAAATAGCTTGATGAAATAACTAAAACTAAAAAACCTCCAATTAAAGTTATAATTTTCATTAGTGAAGACATACTGTCAATCACAACACTTTCATTAAACAATGTTTCTCTACTAACTGAGAACGTTTCGTTTATTGTTATTATTGCTGTAATTAAAATTGTAAACAAAGATAGATTGAAAGTGATTTTTGAACTATTTTTTTTAAAAACACCCAAAATAAGTAAAAACATTATTGAAAGTGAAATAAATATTTCAGGCAATACTAAATTTAAATTTTCCATATTATTTACTAGCTATATTTGTGTTATGCATATTAATTAGGTCAGTCACAGAAACTTCTACAGTATTTATCAACGGATCTGGATAAAATCCGAAGAATAAAGTTGGAACTGCTAAACAACTTAAAATAAAGTATTCAGATCTATTTAAATCAAACATCTTCTTAAGGTCTTCGTTAACTAGCTTTCCAAAAACAACTCTTTTGTACAACCAAAGCATATATGCGGCTCCAAGTATTACTCCTAAACTAGCAATTACAGCTACTAGGAAATTATCCTTAAAAGCGCCCATTAAAATTAAAAATTCTCCTATAAATCCACTTGTCCCCGGTAATCCCAATGCTGCCAATGTAAACAACATAAATAAAATTGAATATTTAGGTATTATTGCAACTATTCCTCCATACGAATTGATCATCCTTGAATGCATCCGATCGTAGACAACACCAACACATAAGAAAAGTGCAGCTGAAACTAAACCATGACTAATCATTTGAATAATACTTCCTTCAATTCCTTGTTGTTGAAGAGTAAATATTCCTAATGTCACAAATCCCATATGAGCAACAGAAGAGTAAGCTATTAACTTTTTCATATCCTCCTGCATTAGAGCAATAAGAGAAGTAAATATAATTGCTATGACACTTAAAGTGTAAATTAAAGGTGTAAAAACTTCTGAAGCAACAGGAAATAAACCTAGAGAAAATCTGATAAAACCATAACCTGCCATCTTTAATAAGATCGCTGCTAACAATACAGATCCTGCAGTTGGAGCTTCAACGTGAGCATCTGGCAACCAAGTATGTACTGGCCACATAGGAGTTTTAACTGCAAAAGAGCTGAAGAATGCTAGCCATAAAAGATTTTGATATTTAGCATCTATACCAAGTTCATAAAGCTGAATAACATCTGTTGTACCTGCAATCCAATAAATAGAGATTATTGCAACTAACATTAAAACAGAACCTAGTAATGTATATAAAAAGAATTTAAAAGCTGAATAAACTCTTTTTGGACCACCCCAAATTCCGATAATTAAAAACATTGGAATTAAACCTGCCTCAAAGAATAAATAGAATACAACTAAATCAAGTGCACAAAAAACACCAATCATGAAACTTTCCATGATTAGAATTGCAATTAAAAAATCTCTCAATCTATTTTTGACGGAATTATTTACTGATATAATGCATAACGGAGTTATGAATGTAGTTAAAATAATGAATAAAATTGAAATACCATCCACACCAACTTTGTAATTAATAAATCCTTCAATCCATGTTCTGTCTTCTACAAATTGAAAGGTAGACGTTGATTGGTCAAAAGAAATCCACAGATAAACCGAAATTAAAAAATTTACTACAGTCGTAAATAAAGCAACATATTTAGCGGTTAAATTATTTCCGTCTTTATCTTTAGTAAAGAATAAAAATAAAGCGCCAACTGTTGGCAATAATATTAAAGATGAAAGAATAGGAAAATTCATTATTTAACTATTAAAAAGGTTAGTAAAGCAGAGAAACCTAACAACATTACAAATGCATATTGATAGATAAAACCACTTTGAAATTTAGTTGCTTTGATTGAACATTTTTTTATGAAAGAGGAAATTCCATCAGGACCGAAACCATCGATTATAGTTCCATCACAAAATTTCCATAAAAATAAACCTAGTTTTTTTGAAGATTTAATAAACAACACATCATATAACTCATCAAAGTACCATTTATTTACTAAAAAATTATACAAAGGTTTATTCATTGAAGCTATTGAATTAGGTAACTCTTTGTTCTTAACAAATAAGTAATAGGCAATTGGAATAGATAATAAAACTAAACACGGTGTTAAAAGCAAAAACCATAAAGGTGGGTGCTCAGTGCTCAAAGGCTCTAAAAACTTAATAGACTCTGCCCAGAATAAATTCTCACCATGACCAATAAATAGTCCTTTAAAAAGAAAACCAGCGAAGACAGCTCCAATTGATAGAATAAATAATGGAACAAGCATTACTAATGGAGACTCGTGTGTTTCCTCTATTTTGATCTCTTTATTGTTGTACTCTCCATGGAAAGTTTTAAATATCAATCTCCATGAATAAATAGATGTTAAAAATGCTGTAATTATTCCAATACCAGCTGCATAATAACCAGTGGTATTACCTTTTAAATACGCAAATTCTATAATTGCGTCTTTAGAATAAAATCCTGATAAAAATGGAAAACCTGTTAATGCAAGCGTTCCAATTATCATTAAAGCATAGGTATATGGTAACTTTTTCCATACACCTCCCATTTTATTTATATTTTGCTCATCTTTAAATGCATGGATTACTGAACCAGATCCTAAAAATAATAAAGCTTTGAAAAATGCATGAGTAAATAAGTGAAACATGGCAACATTGTATGCACCCACACCAGCAGCAAAAAACATATAACCAAGTTGACTACATGTGGAATAAGCAATTATTTTTTTAATATCTGTTTGAACTAGAGCGACGGTTGCTGCAAAGAATGCTGTGGTCATTCCAACAATAGTTATAAAATTTAGTATTAATGGCGAATATTCATAAATTGGAGAACATCTTACTACTAAGAAAACACCAGCTGTTACCATCGTTGCTGCATGAATTAATGCAGAAACAGGTGTCGGACCTTCCATAGCATCAGGCAGCCATGTATGAAGTAATATCTGCGCAGATTTACCCATTGCTCCAATAAATAAAAGTAAACAAATTAAATCTATTGCATTAACTTCAAAACCTAAAAATGATAAATTTTTATCTATAACTGTTGGAATTTGTTGAAAAACATCTGAGTAATTAACTGTTCCAAATAAATAAAATATTAAAAAAATTCCTAAAGCAAAACCAAAGTCACCTACTCTATTTACGACAAATGCTTTTATTGCTGCAGCATTTGCACTTTCTTTTTTAAACCAAAAACCAATTAAGAAGTAGGAACATAAACCAACGCCTTCCCAGCCAAAAAATAATTGAATAAAATTATCTGATGTTACAAGCATCAACATTGCAAATGTGAATAATGATAAATAAGCCATAAACCTTGGTTTATGAGGGTCATGGGACATGTAACCAATTGAATAGATATGCACTAAAGCAGATACAGAAGTTACAACTACTAGCATTACTGCTGATAAAGGATCAATTAACATTGACCAATTTACATCAAGTGATCCCGAGCTAATCCAGGTAGCTATAACAATATTTTCTTCGTATTGATTTACAATTACTTGATAAAGAACATGAATTGATAAGAGTGCAGAAATTGAAACTAAAGCACTTGTTACTATTTCAGAGTTTCTATCACCGATATATCTGCCAAAAAAACCAGAGATAATTGAAGCAATGAGTGGAAGAAATATAATTGATAGTTCCATGATTATCCTTTTAACTTATCTATTTCTTCAACTCGTATTGTTCCAGAGTTTCTGAAATACACGACAATGATTGCTAATCCTATTGCTGCTTCCGCTGCTGCAACAGTGAGAATAAATAAAGTAAAGACTTGTCCTGCTAAATCTCCTAAATAAATAGAAAAAGCAACTAAGTTGATATTTACTGCTAGTAATATCAATTCAATACTCATTAAAATAACAATGATGTTCTTTCTATTAAGAAATATACCAATTACTCCAATTGAAAAAATAACAGCACCTAAAGTTAAATAATGTCCTAAGCCTATCTCAGTCATCTATTTTAACTCCCTTATTGCTCTGCACTTCTAGCACCTCAACACCTTCTGCTCTTTCTCTAGATATTTGTTTGATATAACTTTGTCTTTTAACTCCAGATCTTTGTCTAAAAGTCAATACTATGGCTCCAATCATAGCTACTAATAGGATCATTCCACTTATTTGAAACACATGAATATAATCAGTGTATAAAATTTGGCCCAATGAATGAGTGTTGCTTACACTTGTATTAGCAAGTGAATTGTTAAGATCAAAAATTTCTGGTTTATATTTCCAGCCACCTATCACAATTATAATTTCAAAGAAAATTAATGTGCTTATAATTAAACCAACTGGGATATGTTTAGAGGTTGCTTGACCTGCAAACCATTGATTTTTTTGTTGGGCTACGTTTAACATCATAACAACAAACAAAAATAAAACTGCTACAGCACCAACATAAACAATTAGCATTATCATTCCCAAAAATTCCGCACCAATCATTATGAAAAGACAAGAGATACTTATGAAATCAAGAATTAAGAAAAATACCGAGTGAACAGTATTTTTAGAAGCTGTTACCATTATAGCTGAAACAACAGCAATTATAGAAAATGTATAAAAGAAAATAGCGTGTGCAATCATTTTTATCTATGGATATTGTCAGCTTTAATATTAGCCTCCAAAACATTCTCCCATCTATCACCATTATCTAATAATTTTTCTTTTGTGTAATAAAGTTCTTCTCTTGTTTCTGTTGAAAACTCAAAATTTGGACCTTGCACTATTGCATCTACAGGGCAAGCTTCTTCACATAAACCACAATAAATACACTTCATCATATCAATATCGTAACGAGTTGTTTTTCTACTTCCATCTTCTCTTTCAGCTGACTCGATAGTTATTGCCTGAGCTGGGCACACTGCTTCACATAATTTACAAGCAATACATCTTTCTTCTCCGTTTGGATATCTTCTCAAAGCATGCTCGCCTCTAAAACGAGGACTTATTTTCCCTTTTTCAAAAGGGTAATTAATTGTTTTTTTTGTTTTAAATAATTCTTTAATAGCAATAAACAAACCACCAATAAAGTCTGTCATTAATATTGTTTTAAAAAATCTTGAAATATTCATAATTAATTCACTGGTAAAAGGTTAAAATAAAACAAATAGCTAGCCGTTAAAACCACCCAAATTAAAGAAAGAGGAAGAAAAACTTTCCAACCAAGTCTCATTAATTGATCATATCTATATCTAGGCACTATTGCCTTAACTAAAGCAAAAAGAATGAATAAAAGAAGAATTTTTAATATTAACCAAATTGCTCCTGGTACTAAAGTGAATGGATAAACATCAATAGGAGACATCCAGCCGCCTAAGAATAATATTGCTCCCATTGCGCACATTAATAAAATATTTGCATACTCTCCTAACCAAAACATTGCATACATCATTCCTGAATATTCTGTTTGATAACCAGCAACCAACTCTGCTTCTGCCTCTGGTAAGTCAAAAGGAGGTCTATTCGTTTCAGCTAAAGCGGAAATAAAGAATATTACAAACATTGGAAATAATGGAATAACAAACCACATATTTTGTTGAGCAATAACGATGTCGTTTAAATTCAGTGAACCAACACAAAGTAAAACATTTATTATTATTACCCCAATTGAAACCTCATAAGAAACCATTTGCGCGGCAGAACGAATTGCTCCAAGAAAAGGATATTTGGAGTTTGATGCCCACCCGCCCATGATTATTCCATAGACACCTAGTGATGAAACGGCAAATAAATAAAGAATTCCAACATTAATATCAGCTAAAACCTGAGTTGCACTGAATGGGATTACAGCCCAAGCGATTAAAGCTAAAGTCATCGTGACTATTGGAGCCAATATAAAAATTACTTTGTTTGAGCTAGATGGAATAATGATTTCTTTAAATATATATTTTAAAGCATCTGCTAAAGATTGTAATAAGCCAAACGGACCAACAACGTTAGGTCCTTGTCTTTTTTGAACAAAAGCCCAAACTCTTCTATCTAGCCAAACAATCATTGCTACAGAAACAAGAACGGGAACTAGTAAGAATAAAATCTTATAAACTTCTTGGAAAACTATGTTCAAGTATTCCATATTAACCTTCAGTACCTGTTGATTTTAGATTTAATTTAGAGTTATTACATTCAACCATCGTTTTTGATGATCTAGCAATAACATTTGAAAAATAATAATCTTTTACTTTGATTGTTAAAATTTCATTTTGAAACTCATTAGTAGAATTATTAATATCATTTACTTGTTTTTCCTTTTGTAAATTTAAATAATTAAACATGCTGCTTTCTAATTCATCTTTGTCATTAAATAATTTTCTATTATTCATAAATTCAGCTAGTTCATTAATTATTTGCCAATCTTCTTTTGCTTCACCTGGTGGATAAGATGCTTTGAAAGCTTTTTGAATTTTTCCCTCTAAATTAGTGAAGTATCCGTCTTGTTCAGTATAAGCAGCGCCCGGTAAAATAATATCAGCAGACTCAGCACCTTTATCACCATGGCTACCTTGGTAAATTATAAATTCATCTTTTTTATCAAATTCTAAATTGTCTTGACCTGCAAGATAAACAATATCAAATTTATGTTCTTTTAAATCACTTATTAAGTTATTTTCATTATTAATTATTCCAAGATCAATATTTCCTACTGTTGCTGCATCAGTTGATAAAATATTTAATGAGTTCCATTCATCAGAAATTTTATTATTTTTTGATAAAAATTCTTTTGTTTTATTGAATAAAAATTCAGATGACTCTAATCTTAATAGAGATTCACCAATAATAATTATTGGTTTTTTTGAATTAACAATTTCTTTAGATATATCATGATTACCTTCAAGAATATTATTTAAAGTTTGAGTTTGACCATCTAAACTTTGATAAGGATAAGTTAAATCACCAACATCATTAAGTGAGATTATTTTTGTATTATTGTTCAAATAAGCTTTTCTAATTCTAGCATTTAAAATAGTTGCTTCATATCTTGGGTTTGAACCTGCTATCAAAATTAAATCTGCTTCTTCAATGCCATTTATAGAAGAATTGAATAAATAGTTTTCTCTTTTTGAAGTATTTATAAATCTGTTATCAGATCTTGACTCATAATTTTTATTATTAATTGTTCTATCAAAAAATTCTTTAAACATATAACCGGTCTCCATATTGGTTAAATCGCCAACAAAACCACATATTTTTTCTTTTGATGTGTTTTCAAATTTAGATTTAATTATTTTATACACTTCAACCCATGAGGCCTTTTCAAACTTGCCGTTGTATTTGATAAATGGAGTATCTAATCTTTGATTTAAAAGACCATCGCAGGCATATCTTGTTTTGTCTGAGATCCATTCCTCATTAATATCTTCATTTATAATTGGAAGTATTCTTTTAACTTCCCAATCATATGTATCCACTCTTACATTTGATCCAATTGCATCCATTACATCAATTGTTTCAGTTTTCTTTAATTCCCATGGTCTAGCTTCAAATACATAAGGTTTTGATGTTAGTGCTCCTACTGGACATAAATCTACAACGTTAGCAGATAATTCAGATTGCATTGATTGCTCTAGATAAGTCGTAATTTGCATATCTTCACCTCTTCCAATAGCACCAAGCTCTGGAACTCCAGCAACTTCCGTTGCAAATCTTACACATCTCGTGCAGTGAATACATCTTGTCATTTGAGTTTTAATCAATGGTCCCATATTTTTTTCAGGCACAGCTCTTTTATTTTCTTTAAATCTTGATTTATCTACTCCGTAGTACATTGATTGATCCTGAAGATCACATTCACCACCTTGATCACATACTGGGCAATCTAAGGGATGGTTAGCTAATAAAAATTCCATCACTCCTTTACGAGCTTTTTCTACTAAAGCAGTATTTGTTTTAATATTCATACCCTCAGCAGCTGGCATAGCGCATGAAGCAATTGGTTTAGGAGATTTTTCCATTTCAACTAAACACATTCTACAGTTACCTGCTATCGATAATTTTTCATGATAACAAAATCTTGGTATTTCAAATCCAGCTTTTTCGCAAGCTTGAAGCACTGTTAATCCCTCTTCGACTTCTACTTCAATTTCATTTACTTTTAATTTAAGCATTTTTTTTATCCAATAAATGTTGATCAACTAAATATGGAATATTGTTTTTCTTTTGAACAATAGGATCCAAATTGTTTCTTTTCTCAATTTCTTTTTTAAAGTGTCTAAGCAATCCTTGAACTGGCCAAGATGAACCTTCGCCAAAAGCACAGATTGTATGACCAGCAATTTGATTTGTTACATCGCCTAACATATCCACTTCATCTTTGGTTGCATCACCTTTTGCCATTCTCTCAAGCATTCTCCACATCCAACCAGAGCCTTCTCTACAAGGTGTACATTGACCACAACTCTCATGTTTGTAAAATCTTGCGATCCTTGCCATGCATTTAATTATGTCCTGATCTTTGTTAATAACCACAATACCTGCTGTACCAAGTCCACTTTTTTCTTCAACACAAGCATCAAAGTCCATTTTTAAAGTTTCACATCTTTCTTTTGGTATTAATGGCATTGAAGAACCTCCAGGAATTACAGCTTGTAAATTTTCCCATCCACCAATTACACCACCAGCATGAACTTCTATTAATTCTTTTAAAGGAATGCTCATTTCTTCTTCAACATTACAAGGATTGTTTACATTTCCAGAAATGCAGAAAATCTTAGTCCCAGTATTTTTTTCTCTCCCTAGAGAAGCAAACCATTTAGCTCCTCTTCTTAATATAGTTGGAACCACTGCAATTGTTTCAACATTATTAATTATTGTAGGACATCCATACAGGCCTATCAAAGCTGGGAAAGGTGGTTTTAATCTAGGTTGGCCTTTTTTACCTTCTAAACTTTCAAGCAGTGCAGTCTCTTCACCACAAATATATGCACCAGCTCCGTAATGAATATAAATATCTAAATCCCATCCTGTACCAGCTGCATTTTTACCTAATAGTTTTTTTTCATAAGCTTCATCAATTGCTGCTTGAAGTTTTTGACCATCAACAAAATATTCACCTCTTATATAAATATAACAGACATGTGCTTGCACTGCATACGATGCTATTAAACAACCTTCTATTAACTTGTGAGGTTCAAATCTTAAAATGTCTCTATCTTTACAAGTTCCTGGCTCCGACTCATCACCATTAATAACTAGGTAATGTGGTCTAGATCCAACTTCTTTTGGCGCAAATGACCATTTTAAACCAGTAGGAAATCCTGCCCCACCTCGACCTCTTAATTGAGATTCTTTAATTTCATTTATTATCCAGTCTCTTCCTTTGTCAGTAATTTCTTTTGTATTTACCCAATCGCCTCTTTCTTGTGATGAAGATACATCTGAGCCTTTGTCATTATATAAATTTTGAAAAATTCTATCTTGATCTTTAAGCATTTTTTAAATCCATTAAGGTTTTCCTGTTATTTTCTGGTTCATTATTTACTCTTCCTCTATATGAACCAGGTTTTGGAGTTTCTCCATTTAAAATTTTATCTAAAATATCTAAAGTTTTTTGTTTGTCTAAATCTTCATAATAGTCATCATTAATTTGCATCATTGGTGCATTGACACATGCGCCTAAACATTCAACTTCCATCCATGAGCAGCTTTTATCATTAGATAATTCACACTCATTTTCAGAAATTTTTTTCTTACAAGCCTCAACTAATTGATTTGCACCTCTTATCATACAGGGTGTTGTTGTGCATACTTGAACAAAGTATTTACCCACAGGAGCTAAATTATACATTGTATAAAAAGTAGCCACCTCATAAACTTTAATATAAGGCATATCTAAAAACTTAGCGATGTACTTCATTGCAACTAATGGTATCCAATTATTATTTTGTTTTTGAGCTATATAAAGTAAAGCCATAACAGCACTTTGCTGTTTACCTTCAGGATATTTTGCAACAATAGCATTTGCTGCTTCCAATGATGAAGCATTGAATTCAAAACTTTCTGGCTGTTCTTTTGCAGGTCTTCTTAAACTCATCTGTCTACCTCTCCAAAAACAATATCCAAAGAACCTAATACCGCAGGAACATCAGCTAACATATGACCTTTAATTAGATAATCCATTGATTGTAAATGTGAAAAACCTGGTGCTCTAATTTTGCATTTGTAAGGTTTACTTGATCCATCAGATATTAAATAAACACCAAATTCTCCTTTTGGTGCCTCAACAGCTGTATAAATTTCATCTTTTGGAACTCTGTATCCCTCTGTGAAAAGTTTAAAATGATGTATTAAAGCTTCCATTGATTGTTTGATTTCTGCCTTAGGTGGAGGGCTAATCTTACCATCTAATGATTTAATTGGACCCTTTTCCATTTTAGCTAGACATTGTTTGATAATTGAAACACTTTCTTTCATTTCTTCAATTCTGCATAAATATCTGTCGTAACAATCTCCATTTTTTCCAACTGGAATTTTAAAGTCTAAACTTTCATAGCAGTCATAAGGTTGAGATTTTCTTAAATCCCACGGAACACCTGAGCCTCTAATCATAACTCCTGAAAAAGAATAATCTAAAGCATCTTCTTTTGTAACTACTCCTATATCGACATTTCTTTGTTTAAAAATTCTATTATCAGTTAACAAACTTTCTAAATCGTTAATTATTTTCGGAAACGTCTCACAAAATTTTGCAATATCTTCTTCTAAACCTTTTGGCAAATCTTGATGAACACCTCCTGCTCTAAAATAATTAGCATGAAGTCTTGATCCTGAAGCTCTCTCATAAAATGTCATTAGAGTTTCCCTTTCCTCAAAACCCCAAAGAGAAGGTGTTAATGCTCCTACATCAAGAGCTTGAGTTGTAACGTTTAAAATATGACTTAAGATTCTACCAATCTCGCAAAATATAACTCTTATGTATTGCGCTCTAATTGGCACATCTATTTTAAGTATTTTTTCCACAGCTAGTGCGAAAGCATGTTCTTGATTCATCGGAGCGACATAATCTAAACGATCAAAATAAGGAACTGCCTGCATATAAGTTTTGTTTTCTATGAGTTTTTCTGTTCCTCTATGAAGTAAACCGATGTGAGGATCTGCCTTCTCAACCACCTCTCCATCAAGCTCTAGAATTAATCTAAGAACACCATGAGCCGCAGGATGCTGAGGTCCAAAATTTAAATTTAAATTTTTAATTTTTTTTGTCATTATTTTGAATTTCTTCTTTAATGTATTTTGTCCCTTCCCAAGGACTCTCATAATCGAAATTTCTATAATTTTGCTCAAGCTTTACTGGTTCGCTAATTACTTTTTTTTGCTCTTCGCTATATCTAACTTCTGAGTGACCTGTTAATGGAAAATCTTTTCTTAATGGGTGTCCTTCAAACCCATAATCCGTAAGTATTCTTCTTAGATCTGGGTGATCCTTGAAAGATACCCCATACATATCAAAAACCTCTCTCTCCATCCAGTTTGCTGATGGAAAAATGCTAGTTAATGATGAAATGACTTCATTTTCTGCAATTGAAAATTTTACAATCAATCTTTGATTAAATTCATGACTTAAAAACAAGTATACCACTTCAAACCTTTGATTTTGTTCTGGGTAATCAACAACTGTTATATCTATTAGTTGCCTAAATTTAGTATCTTGATTTGTTTTTAAAAATATAGCAACATCAACCATATCTTCTTTATCTGTTTCAATATAAATTTGGTTGTGTTTAATTTTTGTATTGTTAATCTTGGTAGTTAACTCAGAATTAATTTTTTTTTCTAGATCTTCTAAACTTTTCATAACTATCTAATAAAAGATCCTTTTTTTCGAATTTTTTTTTGTAATTGCAATATTCCATACAACAATGCCTCTGCTGATGGAGGACATCCTGGAACGTAAACATCTACAGGAACAATTCGATCACAACCTCTAACAACTGAATATGAATAATGATAATATCCGCCCCCATTTGCGCAACTACCCATTGAAATTACATATCTTGGTTCAGGCATTTGGTCATAAACTTTTCTTAAAGCTGGCGCCATTTTATTTGTTAAAGTTCCTGCAACAATCATCACGTCTGATTGTCTTGGCGAACCTCTTGGGGCTGCTCCAAATCTTTCTAAATCATATCTCGGCATAGCTGTTTGCATCATTTCAACAGCACAACAAGCTAAACCAAAGGTCATCCAATGAAGTGATCCTGATCTTGACCAGTTAATTAAATTATCAAGAGAGGTTGTTATAAAACCATTTTTACTAAAATCTTCTGCAAGTTGTTTAAATTCCTCAGGAACTTGATTTATTTTATTATTCATTGTGGTTTATATTTTTTATTCCCAGTCTAAAGCGCCTTTTTTCCATTCATAAATAAAACCTATTGTAAGTATGAACAAAAAAATCATCATTGATGAAAAACCTAATAATCCAATATTTCCAAGGGATATTGCCCATGGAAATAAAAATGCTATCTCTAAATCAAAAATAATAAATAGAATTGCAACTAAATAAAATCTCACATCAAATTCCATTCTTGAATCCTCAAAAGGTTCAAATCCACACTCATAAGCTGAAAGTTTTTCAGGATCAGGTTTTTTTGGTGAAAGAATAAAGTTTACAACCACAAAAGCACAACTTAACCCGAGAGCTAATACTAAAAATATTATTATTGGTAAGTAATCTTTTAAAAAATCAGATAACATGGAAATCTATATATCAGTTTTTATCTGTTGTTGAAGGGCTGATACGTCACATTTTTATTAATATTAACATAAAAAAATGCGAAAAAGTGGCGGGAGTGAAGGGACTCGAACCCTCGACCTATCGCGTGACAGGCGATCGCTCTAACCAACTGAGCTACACCCCCACTTTATTGTTTTGGTGGGCAGTAAAGGACTCGAACCTTTGACCCCCTCGGTGTAAACGAGATGCTCTACCAACTGAGCTAACCGCCCAAAACAAGGCTACTTATTACATCAACACTTAAATAATGTAAATTAATTATTATTGAATACTAGCTTGAGATTTATCGTCTTTTTTTGATATATCGACCTCAACCCACTCTGTTGGTTTAAGTTCTTTTGTAAGAGCTATTTTTATTACCTGATCAGCATATTCAACTGAAGTGATCTTAATATCTTCTATAATTTTCTTAGGCATATCCACTAGATCTTTTTCATTCTCTTTAGGAATTAGAACTTCTTTTATTCCAGCTCTGTGTGCGGCTAACAATTTTTCTTTCAAACCACCAATTGGTAATACTTGACCTGTTAGAGTAACTTCACCAGTCATAGCAACATCTCTTCTTACAGGAATGTTTGTAATTGACGAGACTATCGACGTTACCATTCCAATACCAGCAGATGGACCATCTTTTGGTGTAGCTCCTTCAGGAACATGGATATGAAAATCTTTTTTTTCAAAAATAGGAGGAATAATTCCATACTCTAAACATTTTGACCTTACAAAAGATTTTGCAGCTTTAACTGACTCTTGCATTACGTCACCTAATTTGCCAGTGATTTGCATTCTCCCTTTGCCAGGCATTGTAACGGTTTCAATTTTTAAAATTTCT
Organism: Pelagibacteraceae bacterium AG-390-A23; assembly: GCA_003279775.1. Lineage (GTDB taxonomy): Bacteria > Pseudomonadota > Alphaproteobacteria > Pelagibacterales > Pelagibacteraceae > Pelagibacter. Next base: position 20,571 of record QCGW01000005.1, on the reverse strand, counting down.
CCACCATACTCAGTCCAGGCAAGTCCTGTTACTATACCTACTCTATTTTCAGACTCTAATTCTCCAAACTTAAACTTAGGGACGCCTAAAAAATCAGATAAATTTTTATTATTTATTCCAACTTCTTTTTCTTCACCTGCAACAATTTTTTTAACAACTTTTCTTGCAAGTTTAGAAATTTCCCTTTCAAGATTTCTTACACCTGACTCTTTGGTATATCCTCTAATGACTTCTTTTATAATATCATCATCCAGCTTCATTTCTTTTTCTTTGACGCCGTTATCTTTAATTTGTTTTGGTAATAAATACTTGTTTGCGATACTAATTTTTTCATCCTCAGTGTAACCCGCTAATCTAATTACTTCCATTCTATCTAATAAAGGAGGTAAAATGTTTAAGGTATTAGCAGTCGTTACAAACATCACATCAGATAAATCATAATCAACTTCTAGATAATGATCATTAAATGTCGTGTTCTGTTCGGGATCTAAAGCTTCTAATAATGCTGAAGATGGATCACCTCTATAATCATTTCCTATTTTATCTATTTCATCTAACAAAATTAATGGATTTTTAGTGCCTGCTTTTTTCATCATTTGAATAATTTTACCTGGAAGAGATCCGATATATGTTCTTCTGTGTCCACGTATTTCTGCTTCATCCCTCATTCCACCAACTGACATTCTAACAAATTCCCTATTTGTAGCTTTTGCAATTGATTTTCCTAAAGAAGTTTTTCCAACACCTGGAGGTCCAACTAAACATAAAATTGGTCCTTTAATTTTTTCCATTCTTTTCTGAACCGCTAAAAATTCTATTATTCTCTCTTTAACTTTTTCTAATCCAAAGTGGTCTTTATCAAGAATATCTAGAGCTTTCTTTAAATCTATATCTACTTCGCTTTTTTTATGCCATGGCAGTTCAGTCATCCAATCTAAATAATTTCTTACAACTGTTGCCTCTGCAGACATAGGACTCATATTTTTTAATTTCTTTAATTCTTGTAAGCATTTCTTCTCTACCTCTTTTGGCATCTTTGCTTTTGTAATTGCTTTACTCAGACTAGTTGTTTCATCTTTACCATCTTCGATTTCACCAAGTTCTTTTTGAATAGCTTTTAGTTGCTCATTTAAATAATACTCTCTTTGTGTTTTTTCCATCTGGGTTTTAACTCTGCCCCTAATTCTTTTTTCAACACCAATAATACTCGTTTCATTTTCCATTATTTTAATAATGGCGTTTAATCTTTTCTTTACATCAACAGTTTCAAAAATTTGCTGTTTTTCAGAAATAGTAGCTGTTATATGAGATGCAATATTATCTGCAATTTGTGAAGGGTCTTTTAATTGTTTAATTGTATTTATGGTTTCATTAGAAATTTTTTTATTTATAGATGTTAATTTTTCTAATCTTCTTAAAGCTGTAGCAGCTAAAGGAAATAAATCCTCATCTTTAGGTGAAACATCGTTATAGTGTGTGTAATCACATGTTATAAACTTTTCATTATCCTTAAAGTCTAAAATTTTTACTCTTTTAATACCTTCAACTAAAACTTTAACAGTTCCGTCAGGAAGCTTTAATAGTTGCAAAATGCTTCCTTCACAACCATACATAAATACATCTGTTTTTTTAGGATCATCAATTTCTGAATTTTTTTGAGTTACTAAAATAATTTTTTTATCTTTTTTCATTACTTCATTTAGTGCTGAAATAGATTTATCTCTTCCTACAAATAAAGGGATCACCATACTTGGAAAGACTACAATGTCTCTCAATGGGAGTAAGGGCAGTGAAATTTTGACGTCCATACGAATAATATGGATATTATATTTTATAATGCAATAGGTATTTATTACTTATTAAGGATATTAAGCCGCTGTAGTCTTATTTGACTTAGATTTATTGTCACCTTTAGCATGAACTAAGATTGGTTGCGATTGTCCTTTTGCAGCGCCTGCATCAACAATAACTTCTTCAATATTATCTTGGCTTGGAAGATCGTACATTGTTTTCAACAAAATGTTTTCTAGAATCGATCTTAAACCTCTTGCTCCAGTTTTTTTGCTAATAGCTTTTTGCGCTATTTCTTTCAGGGCATTTTCTTTAAATGTTAGTTTAGCACCATCCAATTTAAACAGCTCTTGATATTGCTTTGTTAAAGAATTTTTGGGTTCTTGTAATATTTTTATTAAAGATTTTTCATCTAAATCTTCAAGTGTTGCTATCATTGGAAGTCTTCCAATAAATTCTGGGATTAATCCAAATTTTAATAAATCTTCTGGCTCTAAACCTTTCATCCATTCACCAGTTTTCTTATCTTGAGTATTTTTAACATCTGCACCAAAACCAATTGATGTTCCCTTGTCTCTTTGAGAAATAATTTTATCAAGTCCTGCAAAAGCACCACCACAAATAAACAAAATATTTGTTGTATCTACTTGTAAAAATTCTTGTTGAGGATGTTTTCTACCTCCTTGAGGTGGAACACTTGCAACTGTTCCTTCCATTATTTTAAGAAGAGCTTGCTGAACACCTTCACCAGAAACATCTCTTGTAATCGATGGGTTTTCAGATTTTCTGCTTATTTTATCAACCTCATCAATATAAACTATTCCTCTTTGAGCTTTTTCAACATTGTAATCAGATGCTTGCAACAATTTTAAAATAATATTTTCAACATCCTCTCCAACATAACCTGCTTCTGTTAGAGTAGTTGCATCAGCCATTGTAAATGGAACGTCTAGAATTCTAGCAAGGGTTTGTGCAAGCAATGTTTTTCCACAACCTGTGGGACCCACTAAAAGTATATTAGATTTAGATAGCTCAACATTTTTACTTGTTTTGCTTTCATAATTTAATCTTTTGTAATGATTGTGTACTGCAACAGATAATACTTTCTTTGCATGAGCTTGGCCAATTACATAATCATCTAATACTGAACAAATTTCCTTCGGGGATGGAAGACCATCTTGATGTTTTACAAAAGTATCTTTGCTTTCTTCTTTTATGATGTCCATACATAGCTCAACACATTCATCACAGATGAAAACAGTTGGACCAGCAATCAACTTTCTTACTTCATGTTGGCTCTTGCCACAGAAAGAACAGTAAAGAATATTTTTATTATTTGTTGTCATTTTAATTTTTATAACGAATCAATTTAATTACTTTATTATATAAGACTCTCACTAATCAAGTTTCGATTAATAATGACTCAATATATTGTGTATTAAGATCTTTTTTCTACTACTTCGTCAATAAGACCAAAAGATTGTGCGACATCTGCTGTCATGAAATTATCTCTTTCAAGAGCAGACTTTATTTCTTCAACACTTTTTTCAGTATGCTTAGAATAAATTTCATTAAGTCTTTTCTTTAAAGACAAAACTTCGTTAGCATGAATTTCAATATCAGTCGCCTGTCCTTGGAAACCTGCAGAGGGTTGATGAACCATTATTCTTGAATTTGGTAATGAAAATCTTTTTCCTTTAGTTCCTGCAGCTAGCAAAAAAGAACCCATAGAAGCTGCTTGACCTATACATAAAGTAGAAATATCTGGCTTCACATATTGCATTGTATCGTAAATACCAAGTCCTGCTGTAACCAAACCTCCTGGGCTATTAATGTATAAGTAAATTTCTTTTTTTGGATCTTCAGCCTCTAAAAATAATAATTGAGCAGTAACTAACGAAGCAACATTGTCATTAATTTGACCTGTTAAAAAAATGATTCTTTCTTTTAATAGTCTTGAGTAAATATCATAGGCTCTTTCACCTTTGCTAGATTGCTCAACAACCATTGGTACAAGATTGCTCATATATTCTGATAATTTTGTTGTCATAAGTTGATTCGTTCTACTTATACAACTTGAGATTACTTTTTGCTAACTTTTTTTGTCTTTTTTGCTGCAGGCTTTGATTTTGCCTTTTTAGTTGCAGGTTTTTTTTCTTTCGCAGATGTTGTGGATGATTTTTTCTTAGTTTCTTTTTTTTCTTCTTCATGATTATGTTCATGATCATGATCATGTTTATGAGCTTCTTTTAAAATTTTTTCAGCTTCTTCTTTAGAAATTTCTTTCTTATTTGCTTTACCTTTTTCTTTAATTAAATTTAAAATTTTTTCCTCGTATACAGTACCTCTTAAACTTGCTAATGCAGATGGATTTTTTTGATAAAAATCCATAACCATTTTTTCTTGTCCAGGCATCATTCTTAGTTGTTTTTGCACTTCAGCCTGAACTTCTTGTTCTGTTACTTTAATTTGATTTTTTTCACCAAACTCATTTAAAATTAATCCAGTTTTAATTCTTGTTTTTGCTTTTTCTTCATAGTTTTTTTTATTTTTCTTTGCTTCTTCCTCGGACATACCTTGTGAAAGAACTTTAACTTCTTCTTCAACTAAGTTTTCTGGGACTTCATCTACTTTAATTTTCTCTATTTCTTTTAAAATTTGGTTTTTAGATAATTGATCTAATGAATTTTTGTATTCATCATTAATTTGTTTTGAAATTAATGTTTTTAAATCTTTTAAATCTTTTGCTCCTAAATTTTTTGCAAAATCATCATCAATTTTTACTTCTTCTGATTCCTTAACACTTAAAATTTTACAATTAAATTTAGCTTTTTTATTTACTAATTCTTTTTCTGGGAAATTTTCTGGCAAAGTTGCTTCCACAATTTTTTCATCGTTTATCTTTACTCCGATCAATTGATCATCAAATCCTTTTAAGAATAAATCTTTACCTAAAGTTAGCTGAGTGTTCTTTCCTTCACTTCCTTTAAAATCCTTACCATCAACTGTTGCTTTGTAATCTAAAGAAACTAAATCACCTTTTTTAGCTTTTGTATCGGGGCTTACTTCCTTAAAATTTGGTTGGTTTTTTGCTATTTCTTTTATTCTTTTATCAGTCTCACTCTCGTCAATTTTTACAGTGTATTCGTCAAATTTAATATTTTCTAAAGATTTAATTTCTACTTTTGGTAGCTCTGTAACTGATAAAACATACTCAAGATCTTTATCTTCACCGTAAGTCTTTAAGTCAAGCTTAGGTTGACCAGCTGGTTTAATTTTATTTTCTTCTAATGCTTTTGTAGACGTTTCTTTTAAAACTTTATCTAAAACCTCTCCAAAAACTGCTTTACCAAATTGTCTCTTTAAAATTTCTTTAGGAACTTTGCCTGGTCTAAATCCTTTAAGATTTACACTACCTTTTATCTCCTCATATTTTTCATCCATATAAGAGTTCATTGTCTCTTTATCGATAAAAACTTTAAGGTCTTTATTTAATCCTTTTTTATTTTCTACAGTAACTTTCATAATATTTTAATGGTAGGGCGAAAAGGACTCGAACCTTCACATGTTGCCATATTGGTTCCTAAGACCAACGCGTCTACCAATTCCGCCATCGCCCCACAAATTACGAGGTTTTATATATTATTGAAACTATTTGTCCAATGACAATTGTTAAAAAATTATCTATTTATCTAATAATATTTATACTAATTTATAAAAAAATGATTATTTCACCTTGCATAAGCATTTGTAAAACTGATCCATCAACAGGCTATTGTTATGGTTGTGGAAGAAGTAATGAGGAAAAAAGACTTTGGAAACTAGATGAGACAACTGATGATTGGAAAAAAGAAAATATAATTCAAATTGAAAAAAGGCTTACTGGTTGGCAGCTTGAAAGCTTTAAGGAGTCTTATTCTTATAAAATCAAGAATGGTATGTCTCTTTTCAAGAAAAATTTAATCAAAGAGTAGTATAAACTATGAGTAAAGTTAAAATTGTAAGTATTATCTATGCCATCGGTATAATTATTGGTGCTTTATTCTTTGATGTTTGGGGGGCAGATACCACTCCTTTAAAAACATTGTCTGTATTTGGTTGGACTGTAATATTTATTATAGCTTTATTTTTTGTAGATAAGAATGAGAGAAAATAAGTTTTTAATATTTTTTTTATCATTTTTTTTTATATCCTTTAATTCTCACTCGGAAATAATTGTGTTGAGCAAATGTGATCATAAAGAGGACGGTTTTTTAAAAAATGAATATATTTTAAATCTTAATGAATTAATTATGACACGTAATTACGTTTATAATGAAAAAACTTATCAAAAATATAAGATCACTGATTTAAGCATTAAAAAGAAAAACTCCTATGTGAGAAATATTTATGAGGAAGATGGAAAAATACTTACATTAAAACATGGGTATCCTCAGTTTTATACTCAAATTTTATTTGAAAAAGATAAACCAGAAATATTTGTTAAGGCTGTTTTGAATGATGTCGAAAGTTTATCTAAAATCTCTACTTGTAAAAAAATAGAGAAATTTGATCAAGAAAGTTAGTTTTTATTTTTTTTTTCTTCCTTGTTTTTGGTAATAAATTTTTTCTTAAGTTCAAATCTACTATTTGTAATATTTGAACGATGCTTTGCGTATGCTTGTTTTTGTGCTTGTCTCATTGCTCTTTTAGATGACATGATAATTTACTTTAATATTCAATTTCTAAAGTATCAATAACTTTTAAACTTTTATCCGAAACAACAATCTCTCCAGATGATGGTGCATAATTTAAAATTTCAGAAATCACTACATAATGTGTAACAAAAACTAAATTTTGATCTTTATCCCAAGTGCTAATAAATTTATCAAAATCAATAATTTGCTTTTTTCTATTATTGGCAAATTTTGCGCTAAAAAATGAGTTTAGAAAATTTTTAGTTTCATATTCTTTAAAGGCAATAGATGCTGTTTCTTTACATCGACACCATTCACTAGAATAAACTTTTCCAATTGAAATTTTATTTTTCTTAAAAAAATTGCCAATTTTTTGTGATTGAACTCTACCACTATCACTTAAATTTCTTTGAGTTGTACAATCGTTAATATCGAAATTATCTGGATCACCGCCACCAGGGGCATAAGCATGTCTTATGAAAATTAATTTTCCACCCTTTTGTAATTCATTAATTAAAGTTTGTTTTGAATCTGCTTTAACTGAGGGATTAATACATATAAATATTATGACTAAATAATTTAAAATTTTCATTTATGAATATTAAAATAGATAGTTTAAATAAAACAATTCTTAAATGTAAAAAATGTCCAAGGCTTGTTAATTTTGTCAAAAAAATTTCAACAGAAAAAAGAAAACAAAATATAAACGAAACCTACTGGGGAAAACCAGTTACAGGTTTTGGCGAAATTGATGCAAAAATTTTAATAATTGGCTTGGCCCCAGCAGCCCATGGGGGTACACGAACAGGAAGGGCGTTCACAGGAGATAAATCTGGAGATTTTTTATTTAAATGTTTATTTAAAGCTAAAATTTCAAACCAACCAAATTCAGAAAATCTAAATGATGGTCTTAAATTAAAATCAACATATATAACTAATATTTTAAAATGTGTTCCTCCAGGAGACAAACCTAAAATAGAAGAATTAAATAATTGTTCAAAATACTTTGATAGCGAAATTTATAATTTAAAAAAATTAAAAACTATTATTGCATTAGGAAAAGTGGCATTTGATAATTGTATTAAATTTTATAAAAAAAAATACAATTTAAAACAAAAGATAAAATTTATTCACGGAAAATCCTATTTACTACCTGGAAGTATTAAACTAATTGCCTGTTATCATCCTAGCCCTAGAAATGTAAACACTAAACTAATATCTGAAAGAATGATTGTGGACTTATTTAAAAAAGCTAGAAAAATATCTATGAACTAGAAGTGTAGGGTTGAAAGGCTGATAAGATTTTTTCCGGAATTTTTACTGGCTTAAATTTTTCATTTATAAATACTAGATGAATTTTAGCTTCTACGATCAATTCCTCATCTTTAAATATTGATTGATTCATTAAAAAAGAAGTTTTTGAAGTAGAGTCTACAAATGATTTGATTTGTAAATCATCTTCTAGATATGCAGATTTTTTATATTGAATATTGCACGATTTAACAATTATAAGAGCACCAAAATCATTTTTTATTTTTGTATTGCTTAATCCAATAGTTGATAACGCTTCAGTTCTAGCTCTTTCTAAATATTTTAAATAGTTAGCATAGTACACTACTCCACCAGCGTCTGTATCTTCATAATACACTTTAACATTATGACTAAAGTTTTTATGCATAAATTAATAATATCAAATAAATAATAATTTAATAGAAACTAAGATATAATATCTTAGATGAAAATTTATATTATTTGGTTAATCGGAGTAGTTTTATGGAACTTTGGATTTCCAAATGCAATTCCAATCGCTGATGTTATCGCAGCGATTTTATTATCATTTTTAAGTATTGGATTAAAAAAGTATTTAAAATGGTAATTAATCTGCTGAAAAATAAATATTCTGAAAATAAGAAACTGATTTCATTTTAGAATTATCAGTATCAGCCATTATAGCTAAGCCATCTAATTCATTAACATCTAAATCATGAAATTTTTTAAAATCTTCCTTAACATTGGCTTTCACTGTTACCCAAACATTCAGATTATCTTTTGTAGTTGCTAATACATTATCTATTGATTTTTTTGTATAAGGGCTTGGCCAACTCTGGCCAACTGCACTATTGCTTGAAAAAACGTAATTAATTGCTCTATTTGAAAGTGGTGTTGCTCCTGTTTTTTTGACAGCAAAGACTCTAGCTGCAAAATCATGACCTTTTTTTGAATTCTCATTAATGCCTTGCAAATCTTTCTCAATTTTCCAGGTAATATTAATAAAAGGTGTTTTATGTAGATCGATTTTAACCTCTTTTCCAAGGCCAGAAGCAGCGTTATCAGCTACGGCTTTTAAAAAATTACCATTCTCATTTGATCCAACAGTATAAACTGTTTTATTATCTGCTCCTCTAACCTTGCGAACATCGAGTTCTGAAAGCTCTTGCTCTGTGAATTTAAAAATATTCACATTTTCAGCCAGTGCAGAATTAAGAAAAATTAATGATGTAATAAAAATATAAAAAAATTTAAACATGGTCTTCTTATAGATAAATTATTTATAAATTCAATATTCAGTCACAATTTAAACATTCTAAATACAAGATTTATTGCTAAATGAATAATATGAAAATAATTTCTGTTTTTATACTTCTTATCTATTGGTCAATAATGATCACAGCGCCTGTTATGGGTAAAAATTCTATTAAAAATCAAAATAAAGATCTAAAAATAGTTTCAAATTTTTGAGACTAATATGTGGATCTACCACCACTGATATCAAATACCGCAGCTGTAGAAAAAGTGTTTTCTTGTGAAGAAAGCCAGCAAACTAATGAAGTAAACTCATGTATTTCAAGAAATCTTCCTCTTGGCACCTTTGACAGCATTCTTTGTACGTGCTCTTTACTCATTTGATCTAAAATTCTAGTTTTAGCACCTGCTGGAGTGACAGCGTTCACAGCTATATCTTTATCAGCTAATTCTTTGCCCAAAGCTTTCGTTAACCCAATTGCACCAGCTTTTCCTGAGCTATATGCGCTTGCATTCGCATTACCATCTTTGCCTGCAACGGAAGCTACATTAACAATTCTTCCATAGTTGTTTTTAATCATATTAGGTACAATTGCTCGACAGCAGTTAAAAGTGCCCATTAAATTTATCTGTACTATTTTATTCCACATATCGACATCATACTCCCACAAAGGACCTGTAGGACCTGTTATCCCGGCATTATTGATTAAAATATCTATATTTGATTTTGAGGTTATGTCTGCAACGTTTTTCTCTACATCTTGATAATTTGATATATCAACGACACTATAAAATAAGTTAGGGTTTTTTACTTCATCAACTGCTGATTTAAGAAGCTTTTCATCGATATCCCATATAAATACTTTAGCACCAGACTCTAAAAATCTTTTTGCAACATCTAAACCAAACCCTTGGGCTCCACCAGTAACTACAGCTGTTCTATTTTTAAAATCAAATGTGTGCATTAAAATTATTTTTTTGCCAACAAGTAATATGTTATCCAAGCAACAAATGCACCTATTATCCAAGCATAAGATTGTAAAAACATTAAATTAGTATTCCAAATTGTTGACGCTGAAAAAATAAATCCTAATATTAAAGAATAAACACCTTTTATATGCCAACCACCTGAATAATAATAAGCACTCTCTTTGTCTATAGAATATAGGTCTTTATTACTTAATTCTTGATTTTTAATTAGATAATAATCAGCTGCCATCACTCCAAATAAAGGACCAAAGAAAGCACCAAAAGTATCAACAAATGATAAAATTCCTATTTGGCTCAATATAGTCAGCCAGAAGATTGCGATCAACAAACCAAAAAAAGCAATTAAATAACTAGCGCTTTTTAAACTTAATATTGAAGGAGCAAAATTTATTAGAGAGTACTGAGATGGGATGAAATTGGCAACTAAATTTGTAGAAGCTGAAGCAATTATAATAAAAAATAGAACGACTATTGTTATTTGTATATTATCAAATTTTCCTACTATATCTGTTGGATTGGTAAAAATTCTATCTATATCTGAAAATTTTTGATTAAGAAAAACATCGGACCCTGTAACAATGAAAACAGATAAAAATGAAAAAATAATTAAATTCAAAATTAAACTTAAGTTTCCTTTTTTTAATTCTTGCTCATTTTTTACATATCTAGAAAAATCACCAAAACTAATTATTAAAATTGAAAAATAGGCAAATATTGTTCCAGCAACAGTCAATAAAGGTGCCAAATTATTAACATCTAAAAAATTATTTAAATTAAAAATATTTGAAAAAGCTTCGGTAGTTATTTTTACATCACTTAATAAAACAACAAAGAAAAAAATCAATAAACCAGCATAAACTGTCATTGCTGAAAAATTAATTATCTTCTTGTTGTACTGCATCCCAACAGTAAAAAATGCAGTTTGTAAAATAATTGTGATTATTATTGCAGACCAATCAATAATATTCATACCAAAATAATAAAAAATAAATATTTCCTGCTGCAATAAAGAATTGTCTATAGAAAAAATTACTATTCTAATTAAGTAAACTAAAATTTTAGATAAAAAATAAGTTTGAATTCCAAATAAAAATATTCCAACCAAACTTCTGATAAACCCAAAAAATTTAGCACCATTAAATCCTAGTGAGGATCTAAGTAATACCGCAAATGGTAAACCAAATTTTTGGGAAGGTTTTCCAATAATATTTGAAAATAAATAAACAAAAAAAGATCCTAATATAATTCCAAAAAAAACTACAAAAATATTTAAACTATACATTAAGTATAAAGAAGATATTAATGAGAAACCAATTACACTCTGTACATTTGCTCCCCAAAAACAAAATAGATCTTTCCAATTCCAAGTTTTATAATTTGGATTAACTGTGACTAAGTCCCAATTAGATAGAGAGTATTTTACTTTAGGTTGATTCACATAATTTATTTTAAACTAATAAATTCTACTGTCCATATAAGAGAGTTGGTAGCCATAAGGCAATTTTAGGAAATATGATTATTAAAATTAAGCCTATAACTTGTAGAACCATAAATTGCATCATTCCATAATAAATATCTTTTAAATCCCATTCAGGTACTACACCTTTTAAAAAATAAGCAGACAAAGCTACAGGTGGAGATAGCCAGGCGGTCTGGAGATTTACAGCGACCAATATTGCAAACCAAGTTAAATTAAAGCCTAAAGCCTCAATTAATGGTAAAAGAATTGGGACAATAATCATAACAATTGGTACCCATTCTAATGGCCAACCTAATAAAAATATTGCAACCATAACAATTCCTAGGATTAAATATTTATTCATTTCTAATCCTAACAAAAATTCAGTTAACAATGTTGGAGTACCAAGTCTTGCAAATACAGCACCAAAAAAGTTTGATGCAGCAACTAAAACCATTATTAAAGCAGTAATCTCTAAAGTTTTAACTAGTGCTTCTTGGAGTTTAGATAGAGTTAATTTTTTATATGCTAATGAAAGCAACAATGCTCCCATTGCACCACAACCAGCAGCTTCGGTTGGAGTTGCAAAACCAAATAAAATACTTCCTAACGCAGCAAAAACTAGAGCTGCAGGAGGAACCAAACCTAAGAAGAATTCAATCCAAACTTCTTTCATGCTCGCTGCTCTCATTTCTTCTGGAATTACAGGACCTAGTTTAGGATTTATCATACATCTTATTGTTGTGTAGCCAGCGTATAAACTTGCAAGAAGTATTCCAGGAATTATAGCTGCAGCAAATAGATCAATTACAGGAATTTCCATAATTGGACCCATCACAACAAGCATAATACTTGGTGGAATTAAAATTCCTAAGGTTCCGCCAGCAGTAATTGTACCAGCTGCAAGTCTTACGTCATAACCAGATCTATTCATTGATTTTGCGGCCATTATTCCAAGAATAGTTACTGAGGCACCAACAATTCCTGTTGCAGCTGCGAAGATGACTGAAACAAACAAAACAGCATAATATAATGCACCTCTTACTCTAGCCAGCATCATTTGAAATGACGAAAATAATCTTTCCATCAGTCCTGCCTGCTCCATCATAATACCCATAAAGACAAAGAGCGGGACGGCGGCTAGTGTTTGTTCGGTCATCACCATCGAGAACTGAAGAGTCATTAAATAAAAGACTAGTTTTCCAAAACCTAGATACCCAAATACAAAACCTAAGAAAATTAATGTAAATGAAATTGGAAATCCAACAAAGATAGCAAACAACATTACTCCTACTAAAATAAAACCTAAAATGGCTGGATCTATAAATTCAGCTATCATTCATCTTCTCCTGGCCACTTACCTCTTGTAGCAGCCCAATAACTTTTTAATAATTCTGAAATACCTTGGATTAGTAAAAATATTATACCAATTAGTAAGCAAGTTTTTATTGGCCACATATATGGCATCCAAGTTGTATCCATTCCTCTTTCGCCTCTTTGAATTGACTCACCTACATAACCAATCGTCATATAAAGAAAAACAAGTAGGCCTGGAAAATAAAATAAAATATATAACCAAAAATCAATTGTGCCTTGATTCTTAGTTTTAAAATTTCTGTATAAAAAATCTGCTCTGATATGAACACCTTTAGAAAGTGCATACCCAGCACCTAACATAAACAGTGCACCATATAAAAATCTACTGATGTCATAAGCCCAAATAGTTGGGGCATGAAATAATTTTCTAGCAAGAACTTCATAAGTCATTGCAAGAATTAACGGCATTAATATCCAACAAACAACGTTACCAACCCATTTGCTAAATTTATCAATATTTACAATTGAACTTGCCATCCATGGTGGCATATCACTTGGCATTTTTCCTGAACCACCTCGCCTTTCGGCAATCATTTCATCTGATATATCTAATTTACCTGGTTCGTCTGCCATAAAATTTTATATAAAAAATTAGAGCGGACTATTAAGTCCGCTCTAATGTAAAGATTATTTAATGATTACTTTAATGTTGCTGCGTGAGCCATTCCTAGCTTCGCATTAGACATTTGAGCACCACTCCAGAAAGGAACTGCGATATCAGCAAATTCTTTCATAGAGTCCCAAACTTCAGCAAAGAATGCATTTTTAGCTGCGTTTGTTTCCAAACTTTTCTTAGCAGCTGCCATGTATTCTGTGAAGTAATCAGAAGGAGTATCTTCTAATTTTACACCATGAACTTCTGTAAGCTCTTTTAAAGCTTTTCCGTTTTCATAGATTCTGTAACTTAGAGATTTCGCTAGAGATGCATTTGCTGCAACTTCTAGAGACTTCTTCTCATGAGCACTCATAGCTTCATATGTTTTTCCAGTAATATAAAAGTCAGCATTTACGACTACTTGGTGTAAACCTTGTAGGTAGTAGTGCTTTAATACTTTTTGGAAACCAAACGTTAAGTCTGGTTTTGGACAACACCATTCAGCAGCATCAATAGTTCCTGCTTCTAAAGCTGGTAGAATATCTCCACCACCCATAGCAACAGATGCTATACCGATGTCTTTATAAGTTTGTCCTGGAATTCCTGGAGGAGTTCTGAATTTATATTTTCTAAAATCAGCCATATCTTTAATTGGTTTTGGAAACCAACCTAAAGCTTCAGGACCAACTGGTTGAATCATAAATCCTTTAATATCTCTTCCCATTTCTTTCCATAGTCTGTCGTATAGCTCTTTTCCTCCACCATACTGAAACCATGATAAGAATGCGATGTTGTCAATACCAACACCACCACCTGCTACTGGCGAACCAAATAACATAGCGGCAGGGTGATCACCTGACCAATAGTGTGTCCAAGCAAATCCACAGTCGATAAGTCCTTTATCAACAGCATCTAAAGTTTCTTTTACACCAACAACTGCTCCTGCAGGCATAATTTCAAACTTAAGAGATCCACCTGTCAAAGTTGTAACAGTGTCAGTAAAGTCTTTTAACATTTTAACTTCATCAGCCTTAGTGTTAAGAACTGTCTGACATTTTAGTGTTTTTGCAGCATTAGCATTCGAAATAAATCCAAATACCATTGCAACTGCAAATAACATTGAAATGATTTTTTTCATTTGTTTCCCTCTCTTTATTTTTAAAAATGAAACCTTGTCAAAGAATGAAATCTAAAACAAGTGCTAATATTGGATTATTTGGATATTTTTGTGTACAGAAATATAACAAATAAAAAAAATTTAATTTATAAGAGTTCTAATATGGATAATTTTGATTTTATAATTTTAGGTGCTGGATCAGCAGGATGCGTACTTGCTAACAGGTTATCTGAAAATCCTTTAAATAAAGTGCTTTTAGTAGAAGCTGGTGGCAAGGATAATTATCCTTGGATACATATTCCTGTTGGTTATTTCAAAACAATGCATAACCCAAAGACTGATTGGTGCTACAAAACAGAACCAGATGAGAGCATGAACAATATTTCTATTAGGTATCCTAGAGGAAAAACATTAGGAGGCAGTTCTTCTATCAATGGTCTGCTTTATATTAGAGGTCAACACAGAGATTATGATATTTGGAGACAATTAGGTAATACTGGCTGGGGATGGGATGATGTTTTACCTTATTTTATAAAAGCAGAAAATCAAGAAAGAGGGAAAAATGAGTTCCATGGAGTTGGAGGTCCTTTATCTGTTTCAGATCAAAGAATACATCTGCCTCTTCTAGATGAATTTCAAAATGCTGCTGAGGAATTTGGTATTCCAAAAACAAAAGATTTTAACACTGGTGATAATCATGGCTGTGGTTATTTCCAAGTAACTGAAAAAGATGGCTTTAGATGCAGTACAGCTGTTGGATATCTAAACCCAATCAAGAGCAGGAAAAATTTAAAAATTTTAACTCATTCACATGTAAAAAAAATAAATTTTGAAAATAAAACTGCCAAAGAAATTGAGTATTGGGAAGGAAATGAATTAAAAAAAGTTAAAGCAAATAAAGAAATTATAATTTCATCAGGGGCTATTGGTTCACCTCAAATCTTACAAGTATCTGGTATAGGAAATCCAGAAAAACTTAAAAATCTTGGAATTGATATGGTGCAAAATTTAAATGGGGTTGGAGAAAACTTACATGATCATTTAATGCTTAGACCAATTTATAAAATTAATGGATTAAAATCCTTAAATAAAAAAATCAATAGTTTATTTGGAAATTTAATGATTGGCTTAGAATACATTTTTAAAAGAAGCGGCCCAATGACTATGGGTGCTAGTCAACTTTGTATGTTTGCTAAAAGCGATCCATCTTTAGAACTACCAGACTTACAATGGCATGTTCAGCCTATGAGCATGGATACTTTGGGAGCTACAAAAAATCATGATTTTCATGCATTCACCCCTACTGTTTCAAATATCAGACCAACAAGTAGAGGGCATGTTAGCATTGTTGATAAAGACTCAAGAACTTATGCAAAAATAAAACAAAACTATCTATCAACTGATCACGATAGAATGATTGCAGCTAAAGGACTTAAATTAACTAGAAAAATTATAATGGAGTCGAAAACTTTCAAAAAATACACTCCAGAAGAATACAGACCTGGCATTCATTTAAATGACGATGAGGAATTAGTTAAAGAAGCCTCTAATTATGCTCAAACTATTTTTCACCCAGTTGGAACTTGTAAAATGGGTCAAGATGAAATGTCTGTAGTAGATGAAAAACTTAAGGTTAGGGGTATTAATAATTTGAGAGTTATAGATGCATCAATAATGCCAAACATCACTTCAGGTAATACAAATGCCCCAACAATAATGATTGCAGAAAAAGGTGCAGACATGATACTACAACAATAATGTTTGCAGAATTTTTTACACCTGAGCAAATAGCAATATTAACTCAAATTATTCTTATTGATTTAGTTTTAGCTGGAGACAATGCAATTATAATTGGAATGGTTGCATCTAAATTTCCACCAGAACAAAGAAAAAAAGTTATTTTCTGGGGAATTGGTGGTGCAGTTATTTTAAGAATTATTTTAACATTGCTTACCGCATATCTTTTACAAATTACAGGTTTGAGGTTAATAGGAGGATTGCTGCTCCTTTATATTGTTTACAAACTTTATGTGGATGTAATAAAAGGCTCGGAGACTGAAGAAGACATTAAAGTAGATAGCTCTAGTTTTTTAAAGGCTATTTGGACTGTTCTATTAGCAGATTTTACAATGAGTTTAGATAATGTTTTAGGTGTTGCTGGTGCAGCTGGTGAACATTATGGACTTCTTGTTTTTGGGTTAGTTTTATCAATTGTTTTAATGGCAACTGCAGCAACTTTAATTTCTGGATGGATAAAAAAATATAGATGGATAGCTTGGCTTGGATTATTAGCAATTTTAATTGTAGCAGTTGAGTTGATTTACACAGATATTAAAATATTATTCTTTTAATGTATCTTCAAAAAATAAATCTTAAAAACAAATATGCTTTAGTTACCGGTGCAGGAAAAGGACTTGGAAGAGCGTGTTCAATTGCATTAGCTGAAGCAGGTGCAACTGTTATAGCTTTAAGCAGAACATCCTCAGATCTTAATAAATTAGAAAAGGATATCAAAAAGGTTAAAGGTAAAATAATTAAAGTTTCTTGTGATGTAATGAATTATGAAGATTTAAAACAAAAATTAGAAAAAATTAAAATTATTGATGTGCTAGTAAACAATGCAGGGACTAATATTCCAGAGCCCTTTGAAAAAATTAAACAAAAAAGTATGAATTATCTTGTAGATTTAAATTTAAAAGCAGCATTTAACGTAGCTCAACTTGTAGTAAAAAAGATGCTTAAAAATAAAAAAAGACCTGGTTCAATTATAAATATGTCATCGCAGCTGGGCCATGTTGGCATGGGTGGAAGAAATGTCTACAATATGACTAAATTTGGAATAGAAGGATTAACAAAAGGTATGGGAGTAGAGTTAGCTAAAAAAAATATCAGAGTTAACACGGTAGCGCCTACTTTTGTTGAAACGCCTATGGTTAAAAACTTTTTTAAAAACAAAAAATTTAAAAAATTAGCTCTTGGAAATATTCCAATGGGTAAAGCAGCTACTGAAAGTGATGTTGCTACAACTGTTTGTTTTTTAGCATCATCAGCATCTTCAATGATAACTGGAACATCAATAATTATAGATGGTGGATGGACAGCTCAATAATTTATAGACTTTTTTTTGTTTTTTTAATTTTTATATCACCAGTAAAAGCTATTGAATTCCAAGGTAAATTTCTACAAGGTCATTTTATATTAGGTAAAACTGACCCTAATGCTAAAATATTGGTTGGAAAAAAAGAGGTTAAAGTATCAAAAGATGGTTTTTTCGTTTTTGGTATAGATCGAGATCAAAAATACGATCTAACATTTACAAAAATTATTAACGGAAAAAAATCAATAACTACAAAAAAAGTTTTAAAGAGAAAATACAATATACAAAGAATAGATGGTTTGGCAGAAAGTAAAGTAACCCCACCTGAGTCTGTTTATAAAAGAATTAAAAAAGAAAATAATGCAATTGGAGAAGCAAGAGCAATAAATTCTGATCTGCAATTTTTTAAAGAAAAATTTATCATGCCAGTTGAAGGTATAATCAGCGGTGTTTATGGCAGTCAAAGAATTTTAAATGGTAAACCAAGATGGCCTCACTATGGAATTGATATTGCAGCGAAACAAGGAACAATGATTAAATCATCTGGTTCGGGTATCGTTACTATGGCTGAAGATGATTTATATTATACTGGTGGCACAGTTATAATGGATCATGGTCATGGAATATCCACAATATATTCTCATTTAGAAAATGTTTTGGTCTCAGTTGGTGATCAGATAAATCAAGGAGATATAATTGGAACTGTTGGCTCAACTGGAAGATCAACTGGACCTCACTTAGACTTTAGAGTTAATTGGTTTCAAACACGACTAGATCCAATGTCTGTTTTAAACTAAATCTCAGATTTTGCCCTGAAACGTTCATAAATTAATCTAGCTCTAACTCCTAAATTTAAAATTGGATCAGGAGGAAGCCAAGTGGGTTTATTTCTTGCTTCAATAGTTTCTATCTCTTTCGAGTTTTCATTACTTGCCTTGATTGCTATTTGTTCTCCAAATAAAGTACCAACTCCAATACCAGAGCCATTATAACAACCTGCAACAAATATATTTTCGTCTATTTTTTCAAAAATTTGAGAACTATTTCTTGTTCTTGAAACAATACCTGACCAAGAGGATTGAATAATATCATCAGGTAATTCAGGAAATCTTTTTTTAATTCCAATCTTTTGTTTTAATGATCTTTTAGTTAATTCAGTTTTAGACATTTGATAAGGATTATAAACCTCTGCAGTATTTCTAATTAAAATTCTTCTATCTTTAGTCATTCTTATCGTGGCCCCCATTGGTCTAACAGGTAACACTCCCCACTCTTTAGGCTCTCCTAGAGATATAAACTCTTCATCCGATAAAGGCCTAGTCATACTAGCTGTCAAAGTAATAGGAAAATTATAATTAGACTTTATACCTAAAGACTTCAGAAATCCGTTTGTAGCAAAAATAATCTTTTTAGTTTTAATTGAACCATTTTTAAATTTACAAATGACTGTATCATTTTTCTTTTTCCAATCTAATAAAGAAGAATTTTCATAAAGATTTACGTTATCTGGTAATGTATCAATCATAGCTCTAACCAATTTACCTGGATGTAATAAAATCCCTCCTTTTGTATGAAGAGCAATATTATAAAAATTAGTTCCTAATCTTTTTTTAAGCTTCTCGTTAGATAATAAATAATGTTCAAAACCTAATTTTGATAAGGTGTCTGAAAAATTTTCTAATATTTTTCTATCTTCTTGCTTTGATGATGCAAAATATTTTCCACATTCATTCCAATCACAATCTACTTGATGTTCTTTAATAAATCTTTTGACGGTATCTATTCCTAATTTATAAATGTCAGCCTTTTTTTTATAATTTTCTAATTCTTTATTAGAGGTAAAACCATCATTTAGTGTTGTATCGACTAGATAACCAGAGTTTCTAGCGCTCGCTCCTTCTCCTGCCAGCTGAGCATCAACTAATAATATTTTTTGATTAGGATAAAGTTGACCCAATTTTCTTGATGCAGATAATCCGGTGTAACCAGCGCCTACAATTAACCATTCGCAATCTAAATCAGATGATAATATTTTAATATTATTTCTTGGACTTAGATCATTTACCCAACTACAGCTGTTATCGTTTACAACTTCCATAGAAGTAGATTACGATAATTGGTTATTATTTAAAAGATTTTAAGAATTTAAAGAAGGTTGCTTCTTCATGTCCTCTTTTTAATGCCAGCTACTCTTACTGGTTTTTTCATAGCATCTCTTCTAAATGGTTCCCCTAGCTCTTGGTTAAGAATTACCTCAATAAATGTTGTAATTCCTTTCTTTTGATCCTCACAAGATTGCTTGATTGCATTTGTGGTTTCTTCCATTGTTCTAACAGTTACACCTTTTAAACCACAAGCATCAGCAACTTTAGCATAACTTAATTCTGGATCTAATTCTGTACCAACAAAGTTATTATCAAACCAAAGTGTCGTATTTCTTTTTTCCGCACCCCATTGATAATTTCTGAAAATAACCATTGTTATTGCGGGCCACTCTTCCCTTGCACATGAGCTCATTTCGTTCATGCTTATTCCAAAAGCACCATCACCAGCAAATCCAATAACAGGAGTATCCGGACAACCAATTTTTGCTCCCAATATTGATGGAAAACCATAACCACAAGGACCAAATAAACCTGGTGCTAAATATTTTCTTGGCTTTTCGAATGTAGGGTAAGCATTACCTATCGCACAATTGTTGCCAATATCACTTGATATAATTACATCATCAGGCATTCCTGCTTGAATTGCTCTCCATGCTTGTCTTGGTGACATTCTGTCTGCGTCTCTTTCTCTAGCTTCTTTATTCCAAACTGTTCCTTCGTCATCATCTTCATGATCTAAACTTGAAAGTTTTTGTAGCCAAGCTGATTTAGTTTGATGAATTAAATCTTTTCTAGCTTGTCTATCAGTATCACCAGCATTTGAAGATAATTTTTCAAAAAT
>QCGW01000004.1 GCA_003279775.1 Pelagibacteraceae bacterium AG-390-A23 | reverse complement strand
TTTTCACTGACAATACATTTATTTATCTCTGTACAAGTTCTATAAAAAATTTTGATAATTAAAGCATCTGACCTTACTTCATTACTTAAAAAACGAATTGTCAATTTGATACTATCGTTAGTATTAACATTATCATTATACCAATCTGTTATAATCATCCCACCACTATAATTTGCTGACGCTAATGGCATGAAATCTATTACATCTAAAGAAGCACGCCATAATTCGTTTGAACTAGCAAATTCGAAATCTCCTCCACGTCCTTTACCACCAACCATATCACCTAGTCTGAAACCTTTTCCTTCTTCAATATTTTTTTTTACCCTTTCTCTTGCGTCATAAGGAACTTTTCTTGCATCAACTCCTGGCAATTTTGCGCCTTTACAACCTGATAAGATTAAAAATATTGTAAAAAATAAAATTATATTTTTTGATAAATGCATTATTTTAAATTTAAATTTAACCGTGATTATATACAGTAAATTGTGGTATTTTTGAAAAATATTGAAAAATGGGGTTTTTTTAGTGTTGCTAAAATACAACAAAACAGATTAATTAACAACGATTTGTAGCAAAATAACGAAAATAATTGAAAAAATGGTAAAAAGCTTGCGTTTATTATTAATAATAACAATTAAAAATAAGGAGTAATTAATATGAACATTAAAAAAATAGGTTTAACTGCATTAGCAGGTTCACTTGTTGCAGTATCAGCAGCTAATGCTGGTTCTCTAAGTGCATCTGGTTCAGCAGGAATAAACTTCTCTGGTGCTGATAAAGGTACTGGTGGAAACCAGTGGTCAATGGGTGATGGTTTCACTATGACTGGTACTGGTGAAATGGATAACGGTTGGACAGTAAGCGTTCAATACGAAATCGACCAAGGATATACTGTATCAGGTGGTGTGTTAGATAACAGAATTTTAACTATCGACACTAATGGTATGGGAACAATCGTATTTGGTGGTCACGGTGGAAGTTCTGCTTTCGGTGCTGTTGACGATGTAACTCCAACTGCTTACGGAGAGTCTTGGGATATCTTAAGTGCATCTCTAGATAACGGTGGTAACACTGGAACTAACGTATTCAACTCAATCGGAAGTGCTGGATCAAACAACATGTTCCAATACAAATCTGGTGATTTAGTTGATGGTTTCAGCTTCTCAGCTTCTTACGTTCCATCAGGAACAGGTGAAGTTGAGTCTTCAGTTGACATGGCTATTGAGTACACAGGTGTTGAAGGTTTAACTGTTGGTTACGCTGCTGGTGAAAACAATGCATCAGGTGGAACAAGCAACACTGACCTTTCAACTATGTATGTTAAATATGCATATGGTCCAGTAACTGTTGGTTTCCAACAATCTGAAATTGACTCTAACAAAGCTACAACTGATGATGAGTTCGAAGCTATGGGTATTACATACCAAGTTAGCGATGACTTAACTATCGGTTACAACGAGTCAACTTACAAAGATGCTGCAAGCACTACTGTTGATCAAGAAAACTCTAACCTAAGTGCAACTTACACTATGGGTTCAATGACTCTTTCAGTTGCTATGGCTGAAGAGAAAAACAGAGGTGGATCAACTACTGCTGTAAACGATGTTAAAGGTTACGCTATTGACCTTGCATTTGCATTCTAATTTAATTTAGAAATAAAATATAGAAAGGGCCCCTTTTTAGGGGCCTTTTTTTTATTCAAAAAAAGTTATCCCACCAAATTCAGATTTTTTTAATAGAGAAAGTTTTTTTATATTTTTTTTAGAAATTCCGCCGAGTACAATAATTTTTTTTTTGGTAAGTTTAGAAAGTAATTTAAATTTATTTATTCCTAGAAAATTTTTATTTTTTTTAAATAATGAAGATAAAAAAATTTTCTTAACATTTTGAATTTCTTTAGTCCTAATTTCTCTGAGGTTGTGAGCTGACCCAATAATTCTAAAATTTTTTTTATAAGAGTAGGCTAAATGTTTTAAACTTTTGTTAAAAGAAGGGATATAAGCACCGTCTAGATCAAGTTTAAGTGCTAACTTAATGTTATTTGATAGGTAAAACTTTATTGACTTTTTTTTACAATATTTCTTAATTTTCAAAATAAGAGTGTGGTCAGTGGTTTTAGTTGAATAGTTCCTATAAATTATAGCGGTTTGTTTATCTTGTTTATCTATATTATTTGTGTCAAATTTATTAATAAAGTAATATTTTTGAATCATATCTATATGCACAATATTGTAAAAAATTTATTAGATATTGAAAATAATATCAAAGTCCAAATTAATAAATTAAATATTATTAATCACCCCAAAATTATTGCTGTATCTAAAACATTTAAAATAGACAAAATATTACCACTTATTGAGCATGGTCACATAAATTACGGTGAAAATAAAGTTCAAGAGGCTGTAGAAAAATGGGCTGAGGTTAAAAAAACAAATTCAAAGCTAAAATTACACATGATTGGAAAACTGCAAACCAACAAAGTAAAGCATGCTGTTCAAATTTTTGATTACATTCATTCTGTAGATAGTCAAAAATTGGCAAAAAAAATTGCAGACGAACAAAACAAAATAAATAAAAAAATTAAAATATTTTTACAGGTCAACATTGGTAATGAGGATCAAAAATCAGGAATAAATAAAATTCAAACTGGTCAATTAGCCTCATATTGTAAAGAAATTGGTTTAGATTTGATTGGTTTAATGTGCATACCCCCAATAAATTTTGATCCAGAAAGTTATTTTGAAGAGATGAATAAATTGAATAAAGACTTAGGGTTTACAGAATTAAGTATGGGAATGTCCTCAGATTATCTCACTGCTGTAAAATATTTATCAACATATGTTAGAGTTGGATCTAGTATTTTTGGTCAAAGATCTTAAAAAATTTTTATTTTTGAATTTTTTTTTATTAATTTAAGCAAAATCATAAAGTCTTTTTCCTTTAGAGCAATACATCCTGCCGTAGGCTTATAATCTTTAGTTAGATGGATAAAAATACAACTACCTAGACCTGTAATTGGTTTTTTAAAATTATATTTTATTGGGATAAGTAAATTATATTTATAATCTTTTCTTTTTAACTTTTCATGTTTTATTCTTTTATTTGTATTGAAAAGTTTGTTATATTTTCTTGGAAAACGAATATCGTTGCACCAACCCATACTTTTTTTAATTGGTATACATTTTAATAAAGTTAATGGCTTATCTATCCTATCTTTTCGAAAATAAAGATTATCAATTTCAAAGGTCCCTTTAGGTGATTTTTTATCTCCCTCTTTCTTGCTTCTTGTGGAACCATTTCTTCCAATACAACACTTAAACTTAAATTCATCTATTTGAAGAGTGTGTTTATTTTTTACTAAAATTGTCATATTCTATTTCTGTGAGTATTCAAAATTTAATAATATATAAGTTTAATGGATTATATCAAATTCTCGAAGAAATTGATTTAGATTTAAATTTTAAGATCACTTATGCAGATAACGAGAATTATTTAAGTGATTGCATAAAAGATCTCACTAATAATTTAGTAATTTCAAATAAAAAATATTCAGCTATTGATAATCAACTTGTTTTAGATGACGGACCAATTAATATTTTTAAGCTACTTGAAAAGATAAATATTGAATTTTTAAAATTACAATTTAACAGCCAGTCCAAGGTAAAAGTAAACAATTATATCATAGACCTTAATTCTAGAGAGATGTTGATAAAAGATAATAAGCTTAAGTTGACTGAGAAAGAGATTAATACAATTACTTATTTATCTAAATCAGATAAACCAATTAGTATTGATGAACTGCAGGAAAAGGTTTGGCGTTATCAGCCTGATATAGAAACACATACTGTTGAAACTCATATTTATCGATTAAGAAAAAAAATTTTAAACACATTTAATGATAAAGATTTCATAATTAGTGAAAAAAATGGCTATCAAATCAAATAAGAAAAACCCTATGGTTAAAGATTTATTTACCAAAAAGTACAAACCAAAAATAGTTAAGCCCAAAAAAGGTAAGGGGAGTTTTAAAAGAAAGAAAATTTAAGTTAAAGTCTTGCCCCAATTTGTTGTATTACTTTAGATGACATCTCAGTACCTTTTTCAAGACACCCTTTTGTAGATAATTTATTAATGTACCCATGTAAAAAACCAGCAGCGAAAAGATCACCTGCACCTGTAAGATCAATAATCTTTAGATTTTTTTGTACATCACATTCAATAACTTCATCACCATTAATTGCAACCGCTCCTTTTTCTCCTCTAGTTATAATCACTAATTTATTAAGTTGTTTTGAAAAGCTTATAACTTCATTAAAATTTTTCGCTTCAATTAATGAGGTAATTTCTTGTTCATTAGCGAAGGTTATATCAAGTTTGTTTTTAACTAGGTTTAAAAAATGAGGTTTGTGTCTATCCACACAAAATAGATCAGATAGTGACATGGCAACTTTGTTTGCACTATTTATAGCTTTATCAAATGCTTTCTTGGGCTCTCCCTCATCCCACAAGTAACCCTCTAAAAATATTATTTCACTTTTTTTAATCACTTCTGAACTAACGTCATTTTCGTTTATTTTTCCTGCTATTCCTAGAAAAGTACACATTGTTCTCTCTGAATCTGGTGTTACCAATATTAAACATGTTCCAGTTGGTAATTCCTCTTTTTTTTTAGAATAAAAGTATTCAACATTTTCTTTTTTTAAACCTTCTTCGTACTTACTCCCAAATTGATCTTCAGAAACTTTACCTATAAATCCAACTTTATCTCCAAGTTGTGATAATCCAACTATAGAGTTTGCCACTGAACCTCCAGAAACTGTTTTTTCGATTTTAAGATTTGTTAATAAATTTTTGAATTCATTTTCATCAAAAAATAATTTCATTGTACTTTTCGTCAGATTATTTTGTATAATAAAATTTTCATCTACTTTGCAAATTACGTCTACAATTGCGTTACCTATTCCTAGAACTTGCATATTACAATTTGTCCCAATTATTTATGGGAGGCATCATATTTTCTAAGAGTTCACTATCTTTGGCAACACAAACTATATCTCCAGAAATAGAAATTCGTCCCGAGTTTAATTTATT
The DNA here is from genome assembly GCA_003279775.1 of Pelagibacteraceae bacterium AG-390-A23. GTDB lineage: Bacteria > Pseudomonadota > Alphaproteobacteria > Pelagibacterales > Pelagibacteraceae > Pelagibacter. The sequence goes on along the minus strand of QCGW01000004.1, from coordinate 89,971 downwards.
TGGCTGAGTTCCGTGAAGACTTTTTGATGGAAAAACTAATATATCATCTTCTTCAATTTTAATGTCTATCGAAGATGCATTAAAGAAATTCATCTCCTTCAAAACACCCCCAGCTCTAGCTGTGCGACTTGTAAAAAGGCCCGGAATAATCTCATTTTGGAAGTGTTCATCATAAAACATTATATTTGAGTCTTCTGGGTTTTTTTTTAAGTAATAAGCAAAAGAGATATGTGATTGTTTATGTTTATGAGGTAAAATTTTTTCTTTTCCATAAGAAACTGTCGCCCAAGATCTATTCATATACATATCAATTTTATTATCATCAATTCCTAGATGGTTAATATATTTAATTGTTGTTTTTTTTATTTCTTGAAGAAGAAGACTAAATTTTTTATTTTTAAATATATATTCAAAACCTTGCGTATCCCCAGTCCAACTATCTTGGTCACCTTTATCGTCTTTATTTTTTGAGTTTAAAACCATAGTTTCAATCTCTTCAATCATTTCTTTTTTAATGTTTTGATTAATTAAAATTTTATCTTGAATAACACTAGATGGAAAAAGGTTTAGTATTTTCATTAAGCTTTTAATGTCTTAACAGCTTTTTTTCTATTTGGGTAGCAAGAAGTACAAATTTTACAAGTTAAACCATAACATTCTCTTGCTTTGCAATATTCTCTACCATAAAAAATTATTTGTAAATGTAGTTTAGACCAAGTTTTTTTAGGAAATATGCTTTTCAAATCTTTTTCAGTTTGAATTACATTTTTTCCATTAGTTAAACCCCATCTTTGTGCAAGTCTATGAATATGTGTATCAACAGCAAATGCTGGATACCCAAAACCTTGAGACATTACTACGCTTGCTGTTTTGTGACCTACACCAGGTAGTTTTTCAAGTTCTTCAAAAGTTCTAGGGACTTTTCCTTTGTGTTTTTCTAAAATTTGTTTTGACATTAAATAAATACTTTTTGCTTTAACTCTAAAAATACCAATTTTCTTAATTAATTTTTCAATTTTTTTTCTTCCTAATCTTACGAAGTGTTCAGGTTTAAAATATTTAGGATATATATCTTTTGTTACATTGTTAACATTGACATCAGTACATTGAGCAGAAAGAAGTACTGAAACTAAAAGCGTAAAAGTATTTTTGCTTTTTAGAGGAACTGGTGCTGTAGGATAAATTTTATTTAAAGTTTTAATTATAATTTTTGCTTTTTGTTTTTCATTCATTATGAAAAGTTAAGCAAATCTCTCATAGAATAAAGACCTGGTTTTTTTTTCATTAACCATTTAGAAGCAGTCAAAGCTCCATCTGAGTAAAGTGCTCTATCAAAGGCTTCGTGGTTTAATGTAATTATTTCTTTTCCACTAGAGAATTTTACTTCGTGTTCTCCAATAATTTCACCTTTTCTAATTGAATTAAAGTTAATTTTTTTTCCATAGGGAAAAGATTTTTTATTTAAAAATTTTTTTCCAATTAAATTATATAAATTTTTATTTTTACCATCTGCAATTCCTTTCCCAAGCATTAGTGCTGTCCCAGATGGATAGTCTTTTTTATGTCTATGGTGTACCTCAAATATTTTGCTCAAATATTCATCATTTAAAGATTTGGATGTAATTTCGGTCAAGTACATTAATAAATTTACTCCCAAGCTCATATTACCAGCTTTTAAAACTGGTATTTTTTTCGAATATTTTTTGATTAAATTTTCTTGGCTTCTATTAAATCCAGTTGTTCCAATTACAACCCTTTTTTTAAGTTTTGATGCAATCTTAAGTATTTCAATTGTACAATTTGGTACTGTAAAATCTATAATTACATCTGTTTTTTTAAATGTATTAAAAGAATTTAACTCTAGCTTAATTCCTTTAATTTTTTTTTTTATTATTTTACTTTCTGTAAGGGCAACCAATTTAAAACTCTTATTTTTTTCTGATGATTTAATTAGTTGCTTCCCCATTCTTCCCATACAACCAGAAATACACAACTTTATTTTTTTCATATTTTCTTATTTCATTTACTTAATTTTTTTTCAAACTCTTTTTTTAATTTTATTGCAGTTTTTTCCCAAGAAAAATTATTATGAACATATTTACTTCTTTCTAATTTTGTCTCGTCAGGTTTATTTATAATTTTTTCTAAAATAGCAATTAAAGAATCAAGTTTTGGATTTAACATAGTATTATCATCTTTCTTTCTTTCATAACTTTCAATTTGATAACCTATAGAATTATCAAAATAATCATCTGTTGATCCTCCTTTAGTTATAACTATTTGAGTACCACACCCGGCTGCTTCTAAGGGTGTCATATTAAAACCTTCTGCAGTATATGGCGAGACATAACAGTCACTTATAGAGTAAATATTTCTTAATTCTTTAAGATTTAAATTTTTAGAAATTATTAAAACATCTTTCATCATGTCATCATAAATAATTTTGTATTTTTTATTAAAGTCTGTATTTAATAATGTATTGAAAACATCTTTTGCTTTTCTATGGTATAAATTACTTTGATCCTTCAAAATTAGTTTAAGATTTTTGTATTTTTTTTTAAGTATTCCGTATGCAGCTATTAAAGCTTCAACACCTTTATTTTGCGTCATTGCGCCAACATTAGTCAGTATAAAGTCATCATTTTTAAATTTATATTTTTCTCTAATATTTTTTTTTTCGTCTTCAGAAATTAACTTAAACATATTTATATCAATTCCATGTGGAATAACTAAAACTTGATCTTCTCTAAAACCTGCTTTTAAAAAACCATCTTTTGACCAATTAGATGGGGTGTGTAAAAAAAAGTCATTTTTATTTTTTAAATAATTTGGTTCGCCGTTAATATAATCTTCTTTAGTTATATTTTTGAATTCTGTTGTCGCAAAAACAAATAATAATTTTGATTTAAAATTGTAATCAAAATTAAAAGGACCTGAAATTCTATAAGTTATATCATATTTGAAATCATTTAATGGAGGTTCGATACTATTAATTATATTTTTGTTTTCTTCATTGAGTCCACTATCATTTTTTTTTATATTCCAATTCTCATTAATAAAAGGAACGTCTTTAAAAGCGATTTTTGATAACTTAACTAGTTCAAGAATTTGCCATTGATTAACTAAGGCGTAGGAATGGTTAATACCTCTCCATCCTTCAATAAGAATATTCATTTAGATTATTTATTTTTACTTACGATTTTATTCCATACTACTTCATACAAAACATAAATAAAGATACTAATAATCATTACCACAATGCTAAAGAACACTGATTTATTCCAATTACCAAACCAAAAGTATGAAAGTAATGAAACCCAGATTAACCCGATAATTTGCCAAATAATGGCTTTATAAAATAATAATCTTTTACTCATAATTTCTCCTAAAGTTAATATTAATTTAATCTTTAAAAAAAATTTTTATGAGTCCTCACTAAATACTTTTTTGATAAATAGATGACAGTTCCAATTTTTCCAGAAGTTAAAAATTGATTCGATCATTTTTTAATTTTTCCAGAAATCTTTCGCTTTTTGAAAAAATTTTTTGATACTTGGATTTGATTTATCGTTTTCAATTTCTCTAAATTGTTCAAGTAGTTCTTTTTGTTTTTTGTTTAAATACACAGGTACTTCTGTTTTAATTTGTACATAAAGGTCTCCAAAATCTCCCCTTCTCATAAATGGCATTCCTTTACCTTTCAATCTGAACTGTTTTCCATTTTGAGTCCCATCTGGAATTTTAATTTTTGCTTTTCCACCATCTATGGTTGGAATCTCAATAGTAGTCCCTAAGGCAGCATCAGCTAATGATAGAGGAAATTCAAAAAACAAATTTTCATCTGATCTTTTAAATAAGTTATGTGAATTAACATTAATAAACAAATAAAGATCTCCTGTTGCACCTCCTCTGGTTCCAGCTTCACCTTTACCAGCTAGTCTAATTCTTGTTCCATCATCAACACCTTTAGGGATTGTAACAGATATTTTTTTAGAGGCCTGTTTTTTACCTTGACCATTGCAATCATTACATGGATTAGTAATCTCCTCACCATTTCCATTACACTGTGGACAGGTCTGCTGAACAGTAAAGAACCCTTGATTAGACCTTATTCTTCCATTACCTCCACAGTATGAACATCTATCAGGTGAAAAACCTGGTTTAGATCCATTACCTTTACAAGTTCCACATTGCTCTGATGTTGAAAATTTAATGTCTTGTTTTTTTCCATGGTAAGCTTCTTCCAAAGAGATAGATAAATCATATCTTAAGTCAGAACCTCTATTATTTGATTTTCTACTTCTTGTTCGTCCTCCTCCTCCAAAATCTCCAAAAAAATCTTCAAATATGTCTGAAAAATCTGCTCCACTAAATCCACCAAATCCTCCACCCTGTCTTCCACCGCCATTTTCAAAAGCTGCATGACCAAAGTTATCGTAGTTTTGTTTCTTCTCTTTGTCTGAAAGAATTCCGTAGGCTTCACTAGCTTCTTTGAATTTTTCTTCTGCTTTTGAGTCCCCTGGATTTTTATCAGGATGATATTTAACTGCTAATTTTCTATATGCGGATTTTAATTCTTCAGGACTTGCGCTTTTATTAACGCCCAGGACATCGTAATAGTCTCTTTTAGCCATCAAATTACCCCAGACAATTAAATGTCAGTTTAAGCGCTTTTTTCTTTATTCTCGTCTTTTACTTCTTCGAAATCAGCATCAACAACATTCTCGTCTTTTTTACCTGCATCATCTCCACCATCATCTTTTCCAGATTCTGGTTTTGCACTTTGTTGAGATTTATAGATTGCTTCTCCAAGTTTCATTGAAGCTTGAACTAAAGTTTCAGTTTTTTTCTTAATATCTTCAATATCCTCACCTTTTAAAGCCTCTTTTACTGCAGACGATGCATCTTCAATTGCTTTTTTTTCTGCATCAGAAATCTTTGATCCATGCTCTTTTAAATTCTTTTCAGTAGAGTGAATTAGAGTATCTGCTTGGTTTCTAACATCAACGGACTCTCTTTTCTTTTTATCAGCTTCTTTGTTAGCCTCTGCGTCTTTTACCATTTTTTCAATTTCTTCATCACTTAATCCACCTGAAGCTTGAATTTGTATCTTTTGTTCTTTACCAGTTCCCTTATCTTTTGCTGAAACATTTACGATACCATTAGCATCGATATCAAATGTAACTTCAATTTGAGGTACTCCCCTTGGTGCTGGTGCAATACCCACTAATTCAAAATTTCCTAAAACTTTATTGTCAGCAGCCATTTCTCTTTCACCCTGTAGGACTCTAATAGATACAGCTGGCTGATTATCTTCAGCAGTTGAAAACACCTGACTTTTTTTAGTTGGTATTGTTGTGTTTTTATCAATTAGCTTAGTTGAAACTCCTCCGAGTGTTTCGATACCAAGTGATAGTGGAGTTACATCTAATAGAAGTACATCTTTAACATCACCTTGTAATACACCTGCTTGAATAGCAGCACCCATCGCAACTACTTCATCAGGGTTAACACTCTTGTTTGGATCTTTTCCAAAGAAGTTTTTTACTTCTTCAATTACTTTTGGCATTCTAGTCATACCACCAACCATAACTACTTCATTAATTTCGCTTGCACTAATTCCAGCATCTTTTAAAGCAGTCTTGCATGGAGGAATAGTTCTAGCAATTAAGTCCTCTACTAAAGCTTCAAGTTTTGCTCTAGTCATTTTTAAATTAATATGCTTTGGACCTGTTTTGTCTGCTGTAATAAAAGGCAGATTTATATCTGTTTGTTCAGCGGAAGATAATTCAATTTTTGCTTTTTCTGCAGCTTCTTTTAATCTTTGTAAAGCAAGTTTATCTGACTTAAGATCAATCCCATTATCTTTTTTAAATTCAGAAATTAAGTAATCAACAATAGCATTATCAAAATCTTCACCACCTAAAAAAGTATCACCATTTGTTGATTTAACTTCGAAAACACCATCACCAAGTTCTAAAATAGAAACATCAAATGTTCCTCCACCTAAATCATATACAGCAATTTTTTTATTTTGTTTTTTATCCAAACCATATGCAAGTGATGCTGCAGTTGGTTCATTGATAATTCTTAGGACTTCTAACCCGGCAATTTTCCCTGCATCTTTTGTAGCTTGTCTTTGGGCATCATTAAAATATGCTGGTACTGTAATAACAGCCTTAGTCACAGCTTGACCTAAATATTTTTCTGCTGTTTCTTTCATTTTTTGTAAAATGAAAGCAGATATTTGAGAAGGTGAATACTTTTCACCTTTGGCCTCTATCCAAGCATCACCTTTTTCAGAATTGACTATTTTGAAAGGTGCAGCTTCTATATCTTTTTTCACAGTTGGATCATCAAAATTTCTTCCAATTAACCTTTTAACTGCAAAAATAGTATTTTCTGGATTTGTAACAGCTTGTCTTTTTGCTGGTTGTCCAATTAATTTTTCGTTTTCGTCTGTAAATGCTACAACTGATGGAGTAGTTCTTGCTCCCTCAGCATTTTCTAAAACCTTAGCTTGTGTTCCCTCCATAATGGCAACACATGAATTTGTTGTTCCTAAGTCTATTCCAATTATTTTACTCATAATATTAATGTCTCTTTCGTCATATAGGGTTTAAATGTGAAACTACAAGTTGATCTCATAATTATTTTTTTTCAGGATTTCCTTGATTTTTCTCAGTTTTTTCTTCTTTAATTGTAACTTTCTTTGACACTCCTACTAACGAGGGTCTAAGTAATCTGTCTTTGATAGTAAAACCTTTTTGAATTTCTTGGATTATCGTACCAGGTTCCTTTGTATCATCTTCTACTTCCATCATTGCTTGATGAAAGTTTGGATCTAGTTTTTTGTTAAGGCTATCAATAGGTTTAATGTTATTTTTTTCGAATATTGAGATTAAATCTTTTTTAATAATATCTAAATGTTCTAGGGTTTTTTTTAATGCTTCAGTTTCTTTTAACTTGTCGTCACTTTCAAGAACATGTTTTGAACGATCCAAGTTATCAATCAAATTTAATGCTTCTTTAGCAAAGCTATAACCACCATATTCAAAAGCATCATCTTTTTCTTTTTCAAATCGTCTTCTTTGATTTTCCATTTCAGCAAAAGTTCTTGCTACTTTATCTTCTAGTTCAGCAATTTTTTCTTCTGGAGTTGGCTCTTTAACTTCTTCTTTAGGTTCTTGGTCTGATTCTTGATTATTTTCTTCAGCTAAGTTTTCTTCTGGTTTCTCAGCTTCTTTTAATACATCTTGTTTTTGATCTGAAGCAGGATTATTTTGGTTTTCTTCTTTTTCCATAAAAGCTTATATGGTAAGGATTTTAATAATTTCTAGATGTCTAAACAAAAAATAAATAAATTACTCATCGGCACTAATAACAAGGGTAAACTAAGAGAAATTAAGAGTTTACTCCCAAAAATCATTAAAATTTACTCTACATCCGAATTTAATCTCAAAAGCCCAATTGAAAATGGAAAGACATTTAAGGAAAATTCATTAATCAAATCTAAATATTTTTCGAAAAAAACAGGATTGATGTGTTTGGCTGATGATTCTGGTTTAGAGGTAGATTTTTTAGATAAAAATCCTGGAATTTACTCAGCAAGGTGGGGAGGAAGGCAAGGAGATTTTAGTAAAGCTATAAGAAAGGTTTATAGAGAATTAAATAAAAAGGATAAAAACTGGAAAAATAAAAAAATTAAAGCAAGATTTGTTTGTGCTCTGTCTATTTCATATTTAAATAAAAAAATTGCTTGTGTATTAGGAAAAGTTGAAGGTTATATTTCAGATAAACCAAGAGGTAAAAATGGATTTGGATATGATCCAATTTTTATACCTTTAAAAAAGAGAAAAACTTTTGGAGAAATGAGGCCGTCTCAAAAATACAAGATGGACCATAGATTTCAGGCTTTTAAAAAAATTAGAAAATTTCTATAAGTTTTTGATCTTCAATTTTATAAAAATTTAATCTGTGATTAATTTTATTATTTTTAATATCAAAAATTCCTATTTTTCCTTTGAATGAATTTTTTCTCTTAAAAATTTTATTTAAGTTTTCTTTATTTGAGTTTAGCGATAAATAATAAACTAAGCCAACAAGATCATAACTCAATAAAGATAAATGAGTAGGATCTTCATTAAATGCATTAAAGTATTTTATTTTGTAATTATCAAAATTTTCTTTATTTATTGATGGATAATATAATGGTTGAATATCAGTTTCGTTTAATAAAGTTTCATCGAACCATTGATTTAAAGTTATAAAATATTTATTTTTAGGAAGTACGTCAGTGTATAAAAGTGATGTAGATACACTTTTTAGACTTTCATCAAAATCTGCAATTACGACTGCATCAAAATTTAAACCACCTAAAGTATATCTTTTTTCTAGTCTTTTTATTTTTCTTTCTTTATTCGGATCATTCGAATTTTCTATCCTTTTTATTTCATCTTTTAAATTTTGTTTTCTAATTTTATAATTTGTAATTTCTTCTATTTGTTTTGTTAGTTTTGTAGGCTCTGTATTATATTCATAATCTTTATAGATTTTAATTTTTGAATTTTTCATTCCCTTCTTAATTTCAAATTCGTAATCTTGGATTGGTGTTAAAAAAATAGTTTTTTTTATTTTATTAGTTTCTATAAATTTTTTTATTGTATTAAATTGTGATGTAGAATTAATTCCAGCAGAGATAACATTTTTTGGAAGATCTAAAGTTTTATTTGTTAGAGATAAAAAAGTTAATTCCTCCACTTCATCTAAATAAGTTAAACATTCGTAGAAAACGGGGCCTATAACAATTTTTATACCCATTTCACTTAATTCAAATGCTGATTTCAAAGTCTGGTTAGCTTTAGTTGCTGTATCTTTTGGATATATTTCTATTAGATCATTATCAATATCTTTAACAGCCAATCCAACTGCTTTAATGATTGACTCTCCAATCTCTTTATTTTCTCCAGTCATAGGTACTAATAATCCTATTTTGATTTTTTCTTGAGCATTAACAGTTGAAAAAAATAGAAAGTAAAAACCTAAAAAAATAAAATAAATAATTTTAATTAATTTAATCATTTTGATGCTAGTATAATATTTTTTAAGCTAAATTATGATCATAAAACCACAATTTAAATTAAAAGAATACGAAAATGGTCTTTATTTGGTATCAACTCCTTTAGGAAATTTAAAAGATATAACGTTAAGAGCAATTGAAGTTTTACAACAATCTCATTATATTTTATGTGAAGATACTCGAGTTTCAAAAAATCTTTTGGATAAATATCAAATAAAATCAAAATTAATTTCAAATCATAAATTTAATGAGAAAAAAAATGCAATAAAAATTATTGAATATCTAAAATCTGGAAAAATAATTTCTATGATATCTGACGCTGGCACACCAGGTATTTCCGATCCAGGTTCAATATTGGTTAAAGAGTGTATTAATAATAAGATAAGTGTCTTTCCTATTCCTGGACCATCAGCTGTTGCTGCAGCTGTTTCAATCAGTGGATTTTCAGATAAATTTTTGTTTTGTGGTTTTGTCTCAGATAAAAAACAGCAATTATCTAATGAATTAAAAAAATTTTCGGAATTTGAAAATTCATTAGTATTTTTTATTTCTCCTAAAAAAATTAACAAAATGATACCCGAAATAAAAAAGAATTTTGCTGGAAGAAAGATTGTTTTTTGCAGAGAAATAACAAAAATGTACGAAGAATTTATTAGAAAAAATGTAGATGAGCTAGAATTGTTTGAAAAAGAACCAAAAGGTGAGCTTACAGTTGTTATTTCTGAAAAAAAAATAAACAAAAATATATCTGAAAAATTGACTGAATCAGATATTAGTATAATCAAAAAAATGATAAATAAATTATCAACTAAAGAAATTACACATATTTTAAGTCAAATTACTAACGTCCCTAAAAAAGAAATATACCAATATTGCTTAGAATTAAAAAATGAAAAATAAATTATTAATTTTTATCTTAATGAGTTTTATTTTAAGTGGATGTGCTGGGGTAAGTTCCAAAGGTCTTTTTGGAACAGGTGTTTCGGTTGCTTTAGATCCCAGAACAGTTGGCACTCAAATAGATGATTCAATTATGGAAAAAAGTATAACTGCAAAAATCTTATCGAAAGATAAAAAATATCTTTTAGCAGTAAAAACTAAAGTACTTGATGGGAGAATTTTTATCACTGGAAAAGTAGACAGCCCAGAAGAGAAATTAATGATTACTAAGTTAGCATGGGAGACTAAAGGAGCTAGATCAGTTAGAAATGATATTAAAATTAAAGAAGAGTTTAATTTTAAACAATCTGCAAAAGATTTACTTATTACTTCGCAATTAAGAACAGCATTAATAGTAAACAAAAACATAAAAGCAACCAATTATCAAATCGATACATATAAAAAGAAAATTTATGTTTATGGTATTGCTTTAAGTTCTGAGGAAAAGGATTTAGTGATAAGTGAAGCTAAAGAAATACTTGATGTAGAAGATGTAATTGCAAGTATTATTCTTGTCGAAGATTTAAGAATTCAAAGAGAATAATTATTTTTTGTAATCAATTACTTGAGAAGAGTAAGCGGCAATCGATGCTAGGTTAAGTATCTCAGAAGTTGATGATCTTAAAGGTGCAATTTCTATTGGAAGCCCAAGTCCAATTAACAATGGTCCAATAACTTTTGTGTCTCCAATTGTTTTCATCAGTTTATATGAAATTGCTGCACTATGCTGTCCAGGCATTATCAAAATATTTGCTTTACCAACTATTTTTGCAAAAGGATAGAGCTCCTCATACTCTGGATTAAGAGCAACATCAGGCTGCATATCTCCATCAAATTCAAAGTCTACTTTTCTTTCTTTTAATATCTCAACCGCGTTTCGAATATGTTTTGTTCTACTAGTAAGAGGTTGTCCAAATGTAGAGTGGGATACAAAAGCAACTTTAGGATCAAATCCAAAAAGTCTAACTACTCTTGCTGTAGATATAGCAATTTCGGCCATTTGCTCAGAAGTTGGATATTCATGGACACTTGTATCACCAACAAAAATAGTTCTTCCTTTATGAACGATCATATTTAATCCAAACATAATTTCACCTTTTCTTACATCAACAACTTGCTTAATTTTTTCAAATGAAGCACCAAATCGTCTTGTATTGCCTGTTACAGCGCCATCAGCATCACCACAGGCAACCATACTTGTAGCCCAGACAACCCTATCATTTCTAATCATTCTGTCGCAATCTCGTTCTAATAATCCTTGCTCTCTTTGTAATTTTTCAAATAAATGTTTAACGTATCTTTTTCTTTTTTCTTCATCCTTTGAATTAACAATTTCAATGTCAAAATTTTCACTATAACCAATATTTTTAATCTGTTCTTTAATTTTACTTTCTTTACCAACCAAGATTGGAATACCTAATTTTGAATTTTTAAATGCTATAGCAGCTTTTAAAGTATTTTCATCTTCACCATCTGCAAAAACAATTCTTTTCTGATTTTTCTTAATAAATGAATTTATACCCTGCATAATGGTTACTGTTGGGTCTAGTCTTTGTTTTAGTTGATCTTTATAAACATCAAAATCATCTATATTTTTTCTAGCTACCCCACTATCTATAGCTGCTTTTGCTACAGCTGCTGGTATTACACTAATTAATCTTGGATCAAATGTAGATGGAATTATATAGTCTTTTCCATAATGAGGTCTTTCTCCACCCATAGCTGCAACCACTTCATCAGGAACATCCTCTCTTGCAAGCTTAGCTATAGCATTAGCTGCAGCAACTTTCATTTCTTCATTTATTGTTTTTGATCTAACATCTAAAGCTCCCCGAAAAATGTAAGGAAATCCAATTAAATTATTTACTTGATTGGGATAATCTGATCTCCCTGTTGCAACAATTGCATCATTTCTTACCTCACTAATTTCCTCTGGGGTAATTTCTGGATCAGGATTAGCACAAGCAAATATAATTGGATTTTTTGCCATAGATTTAACCATTTCTTTTTTTAGAACACCTTTTGCAGATAATCCTAAAAAAACATCTGCACCTTTAACAGCATCCTCTAAAGTTCTATGTTTAGTTTTAACTGCATATCTGGATTTCCATTGATCAATTCCCTCAGTTCTTCCTTCATAAATAACGCCCTTTCTGTCTAGCATTATTATATTTTCAGATTTTACTCCTGAGTTTTTAAATAACTCAGTACAAGCTTGTGCTGAAGCTCCAGCACCATTGACTATAACTTTAATCTTTTTTATTGATTTACCACAAATATCTAAGGCATTAATTAATGCTGCGGTTGTTATAATTGCTGTTCCATGTTGATCATCATGAAAAACTGGAATATCTAGAATTTCTTTTAATTTCTGTTCAATTATAAAACAATCCGGGGCCGCTATGTCTTCTAAATTTATTCCACCAAAGCTTGGTGCAAAATTTTTAATTGAATTTATGATTTCGTCTGAATCTTTACAATCAATCTCTAAATCTATTGAATCGATATCTGCAAATCTTTTAAATAATACGGCCTTTCCTTCCATCACAGGCTTTGATGCAAGAGCACCTAAATTTCCCATCCCTAATATTGCCGAACCATTACTTATTACAGCAACAAGGTTTCCTTTACTCGTGTAATCATAAGCTGCATCTGGATTTTCACTTATCTTTTTTACAGGAGCAGCAACTCCTGGAGAATAAGCTAAAGCGAGATCACGCTTAGTTGTCATATTTTTTGAAGAAATAATCTCAATCTTGCCAGGTTTTTTGTCTTTATGAAAATCTAAAGCTTCTTTATCTGTGTAATGATCGATTTTTGTTTTTTTCATTTCTGATAACAATAAGTGTACAATTGGGGTAAAATTAAGACTAATATGATTTATGAACTTACTTAAGTCAACAGGCACATTCGGTTTTTATACTATCATTAGTAGATTGCTGGGTTATTTAAGAGATATTTTAATAGCAATTTTTCTAGGAACAGGGATGTTGGCTGATGCTTTTTTTGTAGCATTTAGAATTCCAAATACTTTTAGAAGATTGTTTGCTGAAGGCACCTTTAATGCTGCATTTGTTCCAAGTTATTCATCAGAAATTACCAAGGGAAAAAAACATTCAAACAAATTTGCTAACGATATTTTTAATCTCCTTTTTTTAGGGTTATTATTTTTAACAATAATAATTGAGATTTTCATGCCTGCATTTGTTTCAATTATTGCCCCAGGATTTGTGGGTGATTTAGAAAAAATGGAGGTAGCTATAAATTTAACAAGAATTACTTTTCCTTTTTTATTTTTTATTTGTTTAGCCTCATTTTTTTCTGCAATCTTAAATTCACACAATAAATTTGCATCTGCAGCTGCAGCCCCAATAATTTTGAATATTGTTTTAATTTTAGTATTAATTTTTTCAAAAAGTTTAGGTGATCAGTTAGTATATTATTTATCTTATGGTGTTTCTCTCGCTGGTTTTTTACAATTAATATTTTTATATAAATATGTATCAAAATATTATTCACTTAAATTTAGTTTTGAATTAAAAGTAAGTAACAAAGTTAAATTCTTTTTTAAAAAACTTTTACCAAGTATTTTTTCATCAGGTGTCACTCAAATTAATATTTTAATTGGTACAATAATTGCATCATTTCAAGCAAGTGCAGTTTCTTACTTATATTATGCTGATAGAATTTATCAAATTAACCTGGCTATAGCTGGTATCGCTATTGGAGTTGTAATACTACCACAGCTTTCAAAACATATTCAATCTAGAAAAAAAAATAAGATTTTGCTTATACAAAATAAAGCTCTTGAATTAAGTTTATTCTTAAGTCTTCCAGCAACTATCGCTTTAATCATAGGATCAGAGCAAATTATTTCAGCTTTATTTGGCTATGGGTCTTTCAATGAAAATTCGGTGAGCAATTCAAGCACAGCTTTATATTATTTTGCTTTAGGTCTCCCTGCTTTTGCATTGATAAAAGTTTTTTCAAGTTTTTTCTTTGCAAACCATGATACCAAAACTCCATTTTATATTTCCTTGATCTCAGTATTGGTTAATATTTTTATCAGTTTATATTATTTTAGTGAAATTGGTTTTATAATAATTCCAATAGCCACATCTATTTCGTCTTGGACTAATTCAATAATGTTATTTTTATTTTTAAAAAATCGACAATTATTTTATTTTAACCAAATATTTTTTATTAAATTTATTAAAATAATTTTTGCATCAATTATGATGGGTTTATTTTTTAACCTTATGTTAAATTTTTTCCAAAATGAGTTAGCATTTAATCAGTCAATTAAATCTTTTTATTTAGTTTTATCTGTTATATTAGGATTATTGTTTTATTTAATTTTGTGTTATTTCATCAAAGCTTTTCAAATGAATGATATTAAATTAAAGTATTAATTTTATGCGTAAAAAAATATTCTCCGGTGTTCAGCCTACAGGTAATCTTCATCTTGGAAATTATTTAGGTGCTATAAAGAACTTTGTAGACTTAAATAACGATAAAGATAATAAATGTATTTTTTGTGTAGTTGATCTACATGCTATTACAGTAAGGCAAGATCCTAAAGAATTAAAAAATAATATAAGAGAAACTGTTGCAACTTTTATAGCAAGTGGAATAGACCCAAAAAAAAGTATAATTTTTAATCAATCTAAAGTAGCTGCTCATGCAGAAGGAGCATGGATATTAAGCTGTGTTGCTAGGATGGGCTGGTTAAATAGAATGACTCAATTCAAAGAGAAAGCCGGTAAAGATAAGGAGAAAGCTAGCATTGGATTATACTCTTATCCAGTTCTAATGGCGGCTGATATTCTTTTATATGATGCTACCCATGTTCCTGTGGGTGATGATCAAAAACAACATTTGGAATTATGTAGAGATATAGCTCAAAAATTTAATAATGATTTTGAAGTAGAAAATTTTTTTCAAGTTCCAGAACCTCTAATTCAAAAAGAGTTTTCGAGAATAATGAGTTTAAAAGATGGTTCAAAAAAAATGAGTAAATCAGAATTATCAGATTTAAGTCGAATAAATTTAACAGACAATAAAGATCAAATAATAAGCAAAATCAAAAAAGCAAAAACCGATCCTTTGCCTATGCCTCTAGATATAAAGGAGCTTGATGAAAGATTAGAAGCGAAAAATCTTTTAGGAATATATTCAAGTTTAACTAATTCTACATTAGAAAACTCAGTAAAAAATTTTGCAGGTAAAAACTTTTCAGAATTTAAAGAACAGTTAGCTGAAGAACTTGTGAATAAAATTGAACCTATTTCTAATGAGATAAAAAAACTTTTAGGAGATAAAAGTTATTTAGATAAAATTCTTCTAGATGGAGTTGAAAAAGCTAATTTAATTGCATCCAAAAAGATTGAAAGAATTAAAGAAATAGTAGGTTTTTAATAAAAATTTATTATCAAGTTTTAATTTTTAAAATATTCACTATATATAATTTATGTTCGTTCAAACAGAAGTGACACCAAATCCAAATTCTTTGAAATTTCTTCCTGGGAAGAAAGTTTCAAACAGTGGTCCTTATGAAATTACAAATAAAGATGATATCAAAAATGAATTGGTAAGAAATATTTTGTCAATAAATGGAGTTGTAGGCATTTTTTTAGGTCAAGATTTTATTTCAGTAAATAAGAACGAACACATTAAGTGGGATGAAATAAAACATATCGTAATTTCTTTAATAAACGATTTTTACGCAGATGGTAAAGAGTTTGTAATTGATGAAAATATAAAAGAAGAAGATTTAGATTTGAGTGAAATTGAATCAAAAATTGTAAAAATTTTAGAAGATAAAATAAGACCTGCTGTTGCTAGAGATGGTGGAGATATAAAATTTAAAGAGTTTAAAGATGGAGTTGTAAAAGTTCAATTGCAAGGTAGTTGTTCTGGATGTCCTAGTTCAACTATGACTTTAAAACAAGGTGTTCAAAATCTTTTATGTCATTATCTACCAGAGGTAAAAGAAGTTGTGGCTATACAATAATAATTTATGAGAAAATTTAAAAAACCAAATTTTATGAAATATAAAAGTTTTGATATAATTTCGAGATTTATTTTAAGTTCTTTTATTGTAATTTCGTTTTTTTATGTAACTCCAATATTTATTAATTTTACCGACAAAAATTTTAAAAATAAAGAATTTACCAATAATTCAAAAAACATTTTAAATAATACTTTAAATGGAGATAAATTAATTGAAGAAGATTCAACAGTAGATGTTGATGAGAGAGATTTATTATATGATATTTTAGAAGAGAATAATTCTGAAATTAATCTAGTTAGATATACAACATCAGAGATTGACTCATTATTCAAAGAGGTAAATTACAATTTAAAGGATGTGAGAAGTACAAAGTTAGTTAAACCAATAGATATTGGTCTTTTGCCTAATGAGATTAAAAATATTGGAAATACTAAAAAAAGAAAAAATATGTTTATAAAAATTGTTCTTCCTTTAATTGTTAAGGAAAATAATAAAATTAAAGTTGATAGAAAAAGATTATTCACAATTTTAAATAAAAATAGCAACACTGATATTGAAAAAAAATGGTTAGAAAAAAAATATAAGCAATACGGTGTAAGAAAAAATGATTTATCTACTTTGAAAGTAAGAATGGATGAAATACCAGTTTCATTAGCAATAGCTCAAGCTGCTAAAGAAACTGGCTGGGGTACTTCAAGATTTGCTTTAAAGGGAAATGCTTTATTTGGACAATGGACTTGGTCTGGAGAAGGTTTAAAACCTAGAGATGCCGATGAGGGTAAAGATCATAAAGTTATGAAATTTCATAGTTTACAGCTGTCTGTAAGAGCATATTTAAGAAATTTAAATACACACTCAACTTATAAAAATTTAAGAAAAGCAAGAACAGAACTTAGAAATCAAAATAAACCTTTAGATAGTTTAATTTTGTCTAAATATTTAGATAAATATGCAGAAACAGGTAGCCAATATATAGAGGTCCTGCAAAAAATTATTGAACAGAATAATTTAAAAGATTTTGATGAAGCAAAATTGTTGCCTTCAAGCAAAGATTTAGAAAGTTTAATTTAATTTTCTTTTATAGGGAATTGAATACCAAACCATCTCCATTTTCCATTATCGTTCAGAGAACAATTAATTCTACCTCTTCTTGGTTTGAATGGTTCTCTAAATTCGATAGTCAGAGTGTTATTGGCAAAATTTGTTTTTGATTTTTCCCAAACATTTCCCTCATTAGAATAGCAATTAATATTTGATAAATTTTTTTGCTCTTTGAAAAATTCAACTTTGAAAGTTGGAGGGTTTGTATTTTCAAATAATTGTTTTTCTTCAGGAAGTATTTTTTTATATTCAAGAGGAAAATAATTTATTAATGATTTAAATCTTTTTAACTCTCCATATTTTTCATTAATCGGAAATCTAGGTAATTCAAATTTATTTTTATTTAAATCAATGACACCAGAATGCTGACCAAAGGCATATTTGAAATTTTTAGATATATAATCTTTCATAAATTTAGAGTATTCACCAAAGGGATATGAGAATAGGCCAGGGATATAACCTAGTTCTCTTAGAAAAATTTTATTAGCTGTTTCAATATCTAAAATAAACTCTTCATTGCTTACATCTATGAGATATTCATGTGTATGAGAATGATGTCCTATGATTGCAAAATCATTACTTTCTATTTCTTTTATTTGCTTCCAAGTCATATAACCTTTTTTTCCAACAGGCTCTGTTGAAACAAATAAAATAAATGGAATTTTATTTTCTTTTAGATAGGGCCATGCTTCAGTATAAAAAGATTCAAAAGCATCATCGATAGTTATTAAGATTTCTTTTTTTAATTTTGGTGTATTAAATTGTTCTGCAAAATTATTAGGATTGTGAAAATCAAAATTTGATTTTCTAATAATATCCATATGCTCTTTGAAAATATCCATTTTAATATTGGTTGAAGGGTACTTATTTTCATTAAAACGGTGATACATTATTGATAGAATTCCTTCATCATTAGAATAGTATTTGATATTATTTTCATCTGATTTAGAACTGATATTAGAAAATAGAATAATTATGAGTAAACTGATAATTGATGTAGTAGGTGAAAAATTTTTTTTAATGATCATTAATAATAATGATATTTATAATATTACTAAAGAGAATACTAAAATTAATTATGAAAAATTAACTTTAATTATTAATGATTTCTTAAATTCTCATGAATTAAAATTAACAAATATCCATAAAATTTATTTAAATAGAGGTCCAGGAAGCTTTGCAGGAATTAGAAACTTGTTATCTATAGTTAAAGCATTCCATATGACTAATAAAATTGATTACTATTGTTATAGTATTCAAGATTTTAAAGGTGAAAAAGATATAAAATATGAAAATATTCCAGAATTGTGTGATAAATTTAATATTAAAAAAAATTTGATTAACCCCATTTATTTGAGTTAAAATTATTCAATGGTAGAAACAATTGAACAAAAATGCATGTCTAAAGGAGTTAAGTTAACAGAACAAAGAAGAATAATTGCTCAAGTAATGTCAGCTTCTAGCGATCATCCAGATGTAGATGAGCTTTATAATAGAGTGTCAAAAATCGATAAAAAAATAAGCATTGCAACTGTCTACAGGACAGTGAAATTATTTGAGGAAACGGGAATTATAACAAAACATGAATTCAAGGGTGGAAAAGCAAGATACGAAGAAATTAATGAAGGACATCATGATCATTTAATTGATATTAAAAGTGGAGAAATAATTGAATTTGTCGATGAAGAAATAGAAAAACTTCAAAAAAAAGTAGCTGATAAGTATGGTTATGATTTAGTTGATCATAAATTAGAGCTATATGGTGTTAAAAAAAAATAAATGGACTTTGAAATTTTCAGACCATTTGGCCCATCTATAGTTAAAATTAAAATCCCAAAAAATATTATTGAAGAAATGAATATATTTGTTGATGAAACTATTAAAAATAATGAAAAATTGTATGAATTAAATGAGGGTCCAGGATTAGCTGGGAATGTTTCTCAGGAATTTTTAATGACAACCGAATTTATGAAAAAAATAAAATGGGCAGAATATTTAGCTAAAAATTGTGATGAATGGGTACAGAAAGAAAAAAATATAAAATTAAAAAAATTCCAAATTATTAAATCATGGATAGTAAGACAGTTTAAAAATGAATATAACCCAATACATTATCATACAGGCGATATATCAGGAGTAGGATATTTAAAAGTCCCAAATAATATGGGCGAAACCTTACAAAAAAATAAAAAAGTAAATCATAATGGTAAATTGATATTGATTGATGGATCTAAAAAATTATTTTGTTCACCTACGTATGCTATTACACCTCGAGTGGGTGATTTTTATTTATTCCCAAGCTATTTGATGCATTCAGTTTATCCTTTTTTTAATACCGAAGAAGAAAGAAGATCTGTATCTTTTAATGCAAAAATAGATGAAGTTGCTTCGATGCTTTAAACATGAAAAAAAAAATTTTTATTAAAACGTTTGGATGTCAAATGAATGAGTATGACTCTAATAGGATATATGATTCAGTTAAAAAAATTGGTTATGAAAAAACAGAAGAATATGAACAAGCAAACTGTTATCTTTTAAACACATGTCATATTAGAGATAAAGCAAAAGAAAAAGTTTATCATGAAATAGGTAGAGTAAAAAAAATTTTTAGATCTAAAAAAAAACCATTGGTGATTATTGCAGGGTGTGTTGCTCAAGCAGAAAACCAAGAAATGCTTAAAAGAGAACCTTACATAGATTTAGTAATTGGTCCTCAAGCTTATCATAAAATTAACGATACAATTATAAATTATACTGAAAAAAAGAAAAAGATAGAAGAGACTGAGTTTGATGCAGTTTCTAAATTTAAATATTTAAGTAAAATAAAAAATGAAGCTGGAAAAGCTTCATCTTTTTTAACCATTCAAGAAGGATGTGACAAGTTTTGTCATTTTTGTGTAGTCCCATACACAAGAGGACCAGAATATTCTCGACCATTTAATCAAATTTTAGATGAAGCAAAATATTTAGCTGATAATGGTGCAAAAGAAATAATTTTACTTGGTCAAAATGTAAATGCTTATGACAATGAAGGATACAGACTATCAGATTTAATATTTAACATTGAAAAAATATCTGAAATTAAAAGAGTTAGATACACAACATCTCACCCTAAAGATATGACAGAGGATTTGATTGAAGTTTATAAAAATTCTAAAAAGTTAATGCCACTTGTACATTTACCTGTCCAAAGTGGATCTAATAAAATTTTAAAATTAATGAACAGAAAACATACTATTGAGGAATATTTAAATACTTTTGATAAATTAAAAGAAATTAACCCAAATATAGAATTTTCAAGCGATTTTATAATAGGTTATCCTGGTGAAGAAGATAAGGATTTTAAAGATACCTTTAATTTAATTGAAAGGGTTAAATTTATTAACTCTTACTCTTTCATCTTTAGCCCAAGACCTGGAACAGTGGCTGAAAATTTAGACTTAATTGAAAAAAAAATTTCTTTTAAAAGATTAGAAAAAATTCAAAATGTTTTATTCGAAAATCAAATCCAAATGAACAACTCATTGAAGGGAAAAGTTATAGATGTTTTGGTTGAAAATTTAACCGACGATAAAAGCAAAGTTTTTGGTAGATCTGAGTATATGACATCTGTAATTTTTAATGGTAAAAAGAATGATATTGGAAAAATAGTGCAAGTGAGAATTAAAGATAGTAATAGAAATACTTTATTCGGTGAAGTTATAACTAATTCGGATCAGAAGGTTGCATAGAATTTGATTGGAATAACTAAAAAAAATATCGATCAGTCTTTAAAATTTGTTTATTCAGATAACAATTCTTTAAGTGTTATATTTCACGACAATAACTTGTTAATGGGTGTTGTTGGGGAATTTAATAAAAATTTACAAGAATTAGAAAAAATTATAAATTGTAGCTTATATTCAAGAGGAAATTCAATTTTAATTAAATCAACACCTGAAAAGAATGAAAAAATTAAAAATGCTATTCAATTTTTGGCTAATCAGTTTATTAATAATGGAAGTATAGAGAATAAAGATATACTTTCATCGGTTGATAACTTTATGATTAATGAAAAAGTAAAAAATAATAACGTTACAGATATTATCAAAACTCCAAAAAAATCTATAATTCCTAGATCTGAAAAACAAAAAAGTTATGTGAGAGCTTTGAGGGAGAGTGATATTGTAATTTCAGCTGGGCCAGCAGGAACTGGAAAAACTTTTCTGGCAGTCGCTGTAGGTCTAACTATGCTTTTAGAAAAAAAGATTGAGAGAATTATTCTTTCAAGACCAGCTGTAGAAGCAGGCGAGCGTTTGGGATTTTTACCTGGTGATATGAAGGAAAAAGTAGACCCTTATCTTAGACCTTTATATGATTCTTTATATGATCTCTTCGACTTTGAAAAAATACAAAGAATGATTGAGATTGGAGATATAGAGATTGCACCTTTAGCTTTTATGAGAGGTAGAACTCTAAAAAATTCCTTTGCAATTTTAGACGAAGCACAAAATGCTACAGATACTCAGATAAAAATGTTTTTAACACGTATTGGAGAAAATTCTAAAATTGTTGTAAATGGTGACCCATCTCAAATTGATTTACCAAATAAAAGCATGTCAGGATTAGTTCGATCAAAAGAGTTACTAGGGCATTTAAAGGAAATATCCATAGTTGATTTTGATCATTCAGATGTAGTAAGACATCCACTTGTTTCTAAAATAGTCAAAGCATACTCAAATAATGATTAGTATTAATGTCTTCTCTGAGGAGAAGGCTTGGTCAAAAAGACTCAAAAATAAGGACATTTTTTTTAAAAAAATATGTAAAGCTTTTCCAAAAAAATATAAATTTTTGAATAAAAAAGTAACCTTAACACTATTACTTTCAAATAATCAGAATATTAAAAAATTAAATAAGGTTTTTAGAAAAAAAAATAAATCAACCGATATATTATCTTTTCCATTAGATAAAAAAATAAAAATTTCAAAAAATACTTATCTTGGAGACATTATCATTAGCTATAATTATCTAGACAAACCAAGATCACAAAATTTAAAATCTTTTAAAGAAAAAGTTACTAAATTATTCATACATGGTTTTCTTCATCTTTTAGGTTTTGATCATAAAAAAAATAAAGATTATTCTAAAATGTTAAAAGAGGAAAATCTATTATTTAAATCTGTACAATCAAAAATAAATTGAATTGAAAAATAAATTTTATATTGAATTAATTTATTTAATTTTATTAGGAGTGCTTACTTCCTTAAGTTTGCCTCCATTTAATTATGTTGTAATAAATTTTTTAACTTTTAGTTTATTCTATATATTTTTAATAAATAAAATTGAGTTTTATAAAAATAAAAGAATATTTTTTCTTTATGGTTGGTTATTTGGGTTTGGTTATTTCGTAAGTAATTTATATTGGATCTCAATATCATTAACGTTTGATCAAAATTTTAAGTTTTTAATACCTTTTACAATAATATTAATACCTGGTTTCTTAGCCTTGTTTTATGCTTTAGTTGCTTATCTATTTGTGGTTTTAAAACCAAATAATAATTTAAGCTCATTTTTTCTTTTTTCTTTAATATTTGGAATAGTAGAATTTGTGAGAGGATCAATACTCACTGGTTTCCCTTGGAATTTAATTGCTTATAGTTTTTCTAATCAAATCGAAATTTTAAACATTACATCAGTCATAGGCACATACAGCTTTAATCTTTTTTGTATTTCATTATTTACAAGCCCATCAATATTCATTTTAAGAGAGAATAAAAAAGATATTAGTATTTGTGTTGCATTTCTTATTACAACAATTTCATTTTATATACTTGGTTCACAAAATTTAGAAAAATTTAATAATCAAGAAGTAAAAAAACTTGATTATAAACTAAGAATTTTAAGTTCAAATATAAGTATAGATAGATTTTATAATAATATTGATCCAATAACTGCAATAGAAGAGCTAATTGAAATCAGCTCTCCTAAAAAAAATCAAAAAATAATTTTTATTTGGCCAGAAGGTATTATTCCAGGTATTTCACAAGACCAACTAAAAGAATACAAATGGTTATTTGAAAATAAATTCAACGAAAATCATTTATTAGCAATTGGGATAAATAGCAAAGAAGATGAAAATAAAACTATTAAATATTTTAATTCATTATCTATTTTTGACTATGACCTTAATGTAATAAATTCATATAACAAAATTAATCTTGTTCCTTTTGGTGAATTTTTACCTTTTGAAAACTTGTTAAAAAGCATTGGTTTAAAAACAATTACTAATGACTATCAATCATATTCAAAAGGTGAACAAAGAAACATAATTAATCTGAAATATAATAATTTATCAGTTAAAATATTACCTCTTATTTGTTATGAGATAATTTATTCAGGTAAAATTTTCTCAAATAGTAAGTTTGATTATATTGTAAATATTTCAGAAGATGGCTGGTTTGGTAAATCAATTGGACCAGAGCAACATTTAACTCATAGTATTTTTAGAGCGATAGAGAGTGGGAAATATGTTTTAAGGTCTGCAAATAATGGGACAACAGCAATTATTAATCCACTAGGAGTTATTGAGCAAAAAGTTGATATAAATAAATCAGGTTACATTGATTTAATTGAGTCAAGAAAAATTGAGACAACTCTATTTGCAAAATTTGGAAACAAAATTTTTGGA
The DNA here is from genome assembly GCA_003279775.1 of Pelagibacteraceae bacterium AG-390-A23. GTDB lineage: Bacteria > Pseudomonadota > Alphaproteobacteria > Pelagibacterales > Pelagibacteraceae > Pelagibacter. Next base: position 66,169 of record QCGW01000004.1, on the reverse strand, counting down.
TTTATAATTTTATTGTATATTTTTTTGATATTTTCATTTAAGAAACTTAGAAATGAGTAATTTAAAAAATTATCTTTTCACAAGTGAGTCTGTCTCAGAAGGCCATCCGGATAAAGTTTCTGATAGAATTTCAGATATGGTTGTTGATAGTTTTATTTCTGGAGATCCGTATTCTAGAGTTGCCTGCGAAACACTAACTACTACAAATAAAGTTGTTTTAGCTGGTGAAATAAGGGGACCAGAAATTAAAAAAGATGAATTAATTCAAAAAGTAAGGAATTGTATAAAAGATATTGGCTATGACCAAGAAGGATTTACCTGGAAAGAAGCCACAAAAATTGAAAGTCATTTACATTCCCAATCTGCTGATATTGCTATGGGAGTGGACTCATCAGGAAATAAAGATGAAGGAGCTGGAGATCAAGGTATCATGTTTGGATACGCATGTAATGAAACAGATGTTTTAATGCCAGCACCAATTCATTATTCTCACAAAATTTTAAGATTAATGGCGGAAGACAGAAAGTCAGGAAAGTTAAAAAATATTGAACCAGACTCAAAAAGCCAAGTAACATTTGAATATGTTGATGGAAAACCTTCTAAAGTAAAATCTGTAGTTATCTCTTCACAACATTCAGCTGATGTTAATCAAGCACAAGTAAGAGATTTATTAAGACCTTATATGTTAAAATCTATTCCTGAGAATTTTCTTAATGGTTTCAATGAAGATGAGTTTTATGTAAATCCAACAGGTAATTTCGTGATCGGTGGTCCTGATGGAGATTGTGGTTTGACAGGTAGAAAAATTATTGTCGATACATATGGTGGTGCCGCACCTCATGGTGGTGGTGCTTTTTCAGGAAAAGATCCAACCAAAGTTGACAGATCGGCAGCTTACGCGGCAAGGTATATTGCTAAAAATGTTGTGGGTTCAAAAATTGCTGAAAAATGTTTAATTCAATTAGCTTATGCAATTGGTGTATCAAAACCACTTTCTATTTACGTTGATTTATTTGATAACGATTTAGATAAAAATAAATTTGTTGTCGAAAAGATTAAAGAAAATTTTGATTTGAGCCCAAGAGGTATCAGAGAAATGTTAAATTTAAATAAACCAATATATGAAAAAACAGCCGCCTATGGTCATTTTGGTAGAGCGCCTGAAGAAAATGGTTCATTTTCATGGGAAAAAACTGATAAAACTAACGTTTTTTCCAAATAGTTTCTGTTGAATTAAAAAAAAACTTTACTATATTGCACATACATTATTGAACTTTACAAAATGGGCTTTAGCCCATTTTTTTTTGGAGCAAACAAAATTATGTTGAATAAAAGAGCAGACAAACTTGAATTATTAAGAATTGCTGAAGCCGTAGCTTTAGAAAAATCAATTGATAAAGAACTAATTATAAGTTCTATGGAAACGGGTATTGCTAAAGCTGCAAAATCCAAATTTGGACAGGAAAATGAAATTAAAGTTTCTATCAATAGAGACAATGGAGATATTGAGCTTTTTAGAAAATTGATAATCGCTGAAAATCCTGAAAATGCAAATACAGAGATAAAATTGGAAGATGCAATCAATTTAAATGAATTAAACAAAGATAAGTCTATTGGTGACGAGGTGTTACAGCCACTTCCTTCATTTGATTTTGGAAGAATAGCCGCACAAACTGCAAAGCAGGTGATTAGTTTTAATGTAAGAGAAGCTGAAAGAGAAAGACAATTTAATGATTTTATTGACAAGAAAGACTCTATTTTAAGTGGAATTGTAAAGAGATTAGAATTTGGAAATGTAATTGTTGATTTAGGAAGAACTGAAGCAATAATTCAAAAAAATGAATTAATACCTCGTGAAAATATTAAAGCAGGTGATCGTATTAAAGCTTATTGTTATGATGTTAGAAGAGAACCTAGAGGGCAACAAATTTTTCTATCGAGAGCTCATCCTAAATTTATGGAAAAGCTTTTTGTTCAAGAAGTTCCCGAAATCTATGATGGACTAATAGAAATTAAATCTTCTTCAAGAGACCCTGGAAGTAGAGCTAAAATATGTGTTAAAGCAGTTGATACATCTTTAGATCCAGTAGGTGCTTGTGTAGGTATGAGAGGTTCAAGGGTTCAAGCTGTTGTAAATGAGCTTCAAGGAGAGAAAATTGATATAGTTAATTGGTCAGAAGACCCTGCTATTTTGGTTTCAAATGCGTTATCCCCTGCAGAAGTACAAAGAGTTAACGTTGATAGTGAAAGAAAAAAACTTGATGTAATTCTTACCGAGGAAAATTTAAGTAAAGCAATTGGAAGAAGAGGTCAAAATGTAAGACTTGCGACAAAACTCTTAAATTATGAGATTAATATAATGACTGATGCAGAAGACTCTGAACGAAGACAATTAGAATTCAAAGAAAAAACAGAGAACTTTGTAAAAAATTTAGAGCTAGATGAAACCTTGGGTCAGTTACTTGTTGCTGAAGGTTTTTCAACTATTGATGACATTAAAGATAGTTCAGCTGAAAATTTAATGAAGATAGAAGGTATAGAAGAAGATACCGCTAAAGCATTGATAGAAAGAGCTAAAGAGTTTCATGAAAAGGATCAGGAGGATATTTCTCAGAGAATAAAAGAATTGGGTCTTGAAGATGCCTTGATTAATTTAAAAGGATTAACCCCAGGAATGTTAGTTACACTTGGTGAACAAAAAATTCTAAGTTTAGAAGATTTTGCAGATTTAGCATCTGATGAATTAACTGGTGGCTATGATGTGGTTAAAGGTGAGAGAGTGAAAATCCAAGGTTATCTGGAAGATTTTGCTCTATCAAAAGAGGAATCAGATGAACTAATTATGTCTGCTAGAAACATTGTTTATAAAGATTGAGTGATGAGGTATGGAGAAAAAAACAAAATTAACAATTACAGGCTCAGCCAAAAAATCAATCAAGAACATTGAGATTGCTAAAACTCAAGGAAAAAATTCTGTAGTAATTGAAAAACAAACAGGAAAATTCTCGAGTAGAGGTGGATCATTTAGATCTAGCACGAATAAGCCAAGAACAAGCTCAACTTTTAACAGAGGAACACCATTAAAACCCTCATTTAACCCTAAATCACCCCCTATAACAAACGATTTTGAAAAGAGAAAGCTAGCAGAGCAAAGAGCTACTAAACGACTTAAAGGAGATAGTGAAAATAAAGATAGAAAAACTTTAAAAGTAGGATCAAAGAAGAGAGAGTTAAAGTTAACTGTATCAAGAGCACTAAGTGATGAGATTGATGCAAAACAAAGAAGTTTAGCATCAGTAAAGAGAGCAAGACAAAAAGAAATTAAAAATGCTACAAAAGATGATTCTCAAGAAAATTTAAAACCGATTAAAAGAGATGTTAATATTCCTGAAGCAATCACAGTAAGAGAACTTGCAAATAGGATGGCTGAACAATCAAGCAATGTAATTAAGCACTTATTTGGCATGGGTGTTACTGTGACTATCAATCAAACATTAGCCGCAGATACTGCTGAATATTTAGTTAAAGAGTTTGGTCACAATCCAATTAGGGAAGAGAAAGCAGAAGAAATAATTCAAAAAATAAAAGCTTCAAGAACAGAAAATTTAAAAAATCGACCACCAATAGTTACAGTCATGGGTCACGTTGATCATGGTAAGACTTCAGTACTAGATGTGCTCAGAAGTGCGAACGTGGTTTCAGGAGAATTTGGTGGAATAACTCAACACATTGGAGCTTACCAAATTGAAAGTCAGGGTAATAAATTAACATTTATTGATACCCCAGGTCATGCTGCATTTACAGAAATGAGAGCAAGAGGATCAAAATTAACAGACGTGGTTGTTTTAGTAGTTGCTGCTGATGATGGAGTTAAACCTCAAACAGTCGAGTCCATTAAACATGCTAAAGCTGCAAATGTTCCAATAGTTGTAGCAATAAATAAATGTGATTTACCAGAGGCAGATCCTCAAAAAATAAAAAATCAATTATTAGAGCATGAATTAATTGCTGAAGATTTATCTGGTGATACTTTAATGGTTGAGATTTCAACTAAAACAAAACAAAACTTAGATAAATTAGTAGAGTCAATAATACTACAAGCAGAGATTTTGGATCTTAAAACGGATTATGAATCTAAAGCTACAGGTATAGTTTTGGAGTCAAAAATTGATGTTGGTAGAGGTCCAGTTGCAAATATAATTGTAACAACAGGAACACTTAAGAGAGGTGATTTTTTTGTAAGTGGTTTAAAGTGGGGAAAAGTAAGAGCTATTATTAATGATAATGGTAAAAATATTAATGAAGCTTCACCTTCTACTCCTGTTGAAATTTTAGGAATAAATGGTGCAGCAAAAGCTGGAGACGATTTTATTGTTCTTGATACAGAAAAAGAAGCTAAGACATTGAGTGAAAATAGAGCTCAAGAGAGTAAGGATGGAAAAAATCCACTAACTTTTGCAACTCAAGATTCTGCTTTTTCAGATAAATCCACTGAAGAATTAAATTTAATTATTAAATCTGATGTACATGGATCATCTGAGGCAATTAAAAATGCAATTAGTCAAATTAAGCACGATGAAGTCAAACCCAAAATAATTTTAGCAGATATTGGAATGGTAACCGAGACAGATGTTACTTTAGCTAAAGCTTCAAGTGCAGTATTAATTGCTTTTAATGTTAAACCAAGTAAAGAAGCAAAAAAACTTGCTGAAAATGAGAAGATAAAAATATCTTCATATAATATTATTTATGAAGTTTTAGATTATATTAAACAAAGAATGTCAGGATTATTAGCACCAGATGTCCAGGAAAAAATTACTGGTACAGCACAGATTTTGGAAATATTCAAAGTTTCAGGTGCCGGAAAAGTTGCTGGCTCAAAAGTAACTGAAGGAGAAATTAATAGCACTTCGGATGTTAGAATTATTAGGGATGGTGCTATTATTTATACTGGAAAAGTTTCATCAATATTTAGAGAAAAAGACCAAGTGAAACAAGTAAGTGGCGGTCAAGAATGTGGAATAACAGTTAAAGATTATATGGATTTCCAAAAAAATGACACAATAGAAGCATTTAGTGTTACATCTACTGAAAGGTCAATTTAATGGCAGATAGAATAGGAAAACCAGTGTCACAAAGACAGTTAAGAGTTGGTGAAATGATTAAGCAGTCTTTAAGCATGATTTTTATTAGAAATGAGGCTAAGGTGCCGAACTTAGAAACAAACACTATAACAGTTACTGAGGTTAGAATGAGTCCCGATTTAAAAATTGCTAAAGCATATGTTCTTCCATTGGGTGGAAAAGATGCGGAGGAAACAATTAATGTTTTAAAGGAATACTCATTTTTAATTAGAAAAATTTTATCACAAAAAGTGGTTATGAAATTTTTACCAAAATTACTTTTTAGAAAAGACGAATCTTTTGAGTATGCGGAAAAAATAGAAAACTTAATAAAACAAACAAATAAATAGGAAGAAAGAGGCATGAACAAAAAGGCACAAGAATTAGCAATGCATGATAAAGATACTGGATCTTCAGAGATACAGATAGCTTTGCTAACAGAGAAAATTGAAACTCTCTCTAAACATATTAAGCAATTCAAAAAGGATAAACATTCATCTGTTGGATTGTTGAGAGCGGTAAATAGAAGAAAGAAATTGTTAGAATACCTAAAGAAAAATAAAATGGATTCTTACAAAAATGTACTGTCGAAATTGAATTTAAGAAAATAGAAGTCAAGATAGATAGAACGGAATGGAACGAAACGAACGAAACGAAATGGAAATGAAATGTTTAAAGTATACAAGAAGGAAATTGAAGTAGCGGGAAAGAAGATAAGTTTAGAAACAGGTAAAGTAGCAAGACAGGCGGACGGTGCAATAATCGCAAAATGTGGAGAGACAGTCGTACTAGCAACAGTAGTAGGAGCAAAAAAAGTAAATCCTGATATGGATTACTTTCCATTATCTGTAAATTACCAAGAAAAATATTATGCAGCTGGAAAAATTCCAGGTGGGTATTTTAAAAGAGAAGCAAGACCAACTGAAAGTGAAACATTAATCTCTAGATTAATTGATAGACCAATCAGACCTTTGTTCCCTGATGAATTTAAAAATGAAGTACAGTTATTACCAACAGTAATTTCATACGATAAAGAAAATGAACCAGATATTTTATCAATCACTGCTTCATCAGCAGCATTGGCTATATCAGGAATGCCATTTATGGGTCCTGTAGGAGCTTCAAGAGTTGGATTTATCGATGGCAAATATGTTCTAAATCCATCAAAAACAGATTTAGAAAAATCAAAATTAGATTTAGTTGTAGCAGGTACAAAAGATGCTGTGCTTATGGTTGAGTCTGAAGCAAGTGGTTTAACAGAAGAAGAAATGTTAAACGCGGTTAAATTTGGTCATGAAGGCTTTGTTCCAGTAATTGAGATGATTGAGGAACTTGCAAAAGAATGTAGAAAACCTGAGTGGACTGTTGAAAAGAAAGATCTATCAGAAGTTAAGAAAAAACTTGAGGAAACTTTTACAGAAGATCTAAAAAAAGCTTTTGCAACAAGAGATAAACAAGATAGATCAAATCAAATTTCAGAAATTACTGATAAAGCTAAAAAACTTTATGAGGAGGATGAAAATTACACTGATCTAGATGTTAACAGCCAGTTGAAAAATCTTGAAAAATCGATTGTTAGAACAGACATTCTAAAAAATAAAAATAGAATTGATGGAAGAGGTTTATCCGATGTAAGACCTATCGAATGTGAAGTGGGTGTTTTGCCAAGAGCACATGGTTCTGCGTTGTTTACTAGGGGAGAAACTCAAGCAATAGTTGTAGCAACTTTAGGAACATCTGATGACGAACAAAGAATTGAAAGTTTAGATGGATTACAAAGAGAACGATTTATGCTTCACTATAATTTTCCTCCTTTTTCTGTTGGAGAAACTGGAAGAATTGGAACTGGTAGAAGAGAAATCGGACATGGTAAATTAGCTTGGAGAGCAATCAATTCTTCATTACCAACAAAAGAAGCATTTCCATATACTTTTAGAGTAGTTTCAGAGATTACTGAGTCTAATGGTTCTTCTTCAATGGCTACCGTTTGTGGAACATCTTTAGCATTAATGGATGCTGGAGTACCAATAAAAGAGCCAGTTGCAGGTATTGCAATGGGATTAATTAAAGAAGGTGATGATTTTAGTGTTCTATCAGATATTTTAGGTGATGAAGATCACCTTGGTGACATGGACTTTAAAGTTGCTGGAACTAAAGACGGAATTACTTCTCTTCAAATGGATATCAAAATTACAGGTATTACATTTGAAATTATGGAGCAGGCATTAAGCCAAGCTAAAGATGGAAGAGTTCATATCTTAGGTGAAATGAATAAAGCATTATCAGCTTCTAGATCTGATGTTGGAAAACATACTCCTAAAATGGAACAGGTTAATGTTGATAAAAAAGACATTGCAGCTGTTATTGGAAAAGGTGGAGCAACGATCAGAGAGATCGTTGAAAAATCAGGTGCAAAAGTAGATGTAAATGATGAAGGTGTAGTAACAGTTGCCGCTCCAGACGAAGAGTCTAGAAACATCGCAATGCAAATGATTAAAGACATCACTGCAAAAGCAGAATTAAACAAAATTTATTCTGGTAAAGTAATGAAGATTATGGAGTTTGGTGCATTTGTTAATTTCTTAGGAAAACAAGATGGACTGGTTCATATCTCGGAACTTGCAGACAAGAGAGTTGCTAAAGTAACTGACGTTGTCAAAGAAGGCGACGAAGTAAAAGTCAAAGTAATTGGTTTCGATAGAGGTAAAGTTAAACTTTCTATGAAACAAGCTGCTGAATAATAATATAAATTTAATTTTTTAAACCCCTGGAATGAGAATTCTTGGGGTTTTTAATTTTTAGTTTAGGATAATTTCCAGTAGCTTTTTTAACTGATATGATCAATATATTTTATAAAACTAAGTGATGTTCTTTGGATCCGGCATCCCAACCTTGTTATATCCAGCATCTACGTAGTGAATTTCACCAGTAACTCCGTTTGCAAGGTCACTTAATAGATATAATGCTGAATTTCCAACATCATGGATATCTACATTTCTCTTAAGGAAAGAATGGTCTTCATTCCATTTATATAAGAATTTTGCGTCTCCAATTGCAGAGGCAGCCAATGTCTTGATAGGTCCAGCACTTATAGCATTTACTCTCATACCTTTGGCCCCTAAGTCTCTTGCTAAATATTTAACACTGGCCTCAAGAGCTGATTTACAAACACCCATTACGTTATAATTTGGAATTGCTTTAGTAGACTCGTAAGTTAAAGTTAATAAACTTCCGCCTTGTTTCATTACTTTTGAAGCTTCTTTTGCTACTTCAGTAAATGAAAAACAAGAAATTAACATACTTCTTAAAAAATTTTCTCTTGTCGTATTTAGATACTCACCTGATAACTCTGATTTATCTGAAAAAGCAACTGCATGAACTACAAAATCGATTTCACCCCATTGGGATTTGATATCATCAAATAATTTAACTACTTCCTCTTTTTTTTCAACATCACAACTAAATGTAACATTTGAATTTAATTTTTCTGCTAAAGGAACAACTCTTTTTTTTAGAGCATCACCTAAATAAGTAAATGCTAACTCCGCTCCAGCCTCTGCAAGTTTTTGTGATATACCCCAGGCAATAGATCTTTCATTAGCGACACCCATGATTAATCCCTTTTTACCTTTCATTAAACTCATAAATTAAACCTTTTCAAAAATTAAAGCTGCATTAGTCCCACCAAAACCAAAGCTATTTGACATTACTGTATTTAAAGTTGCTCCCGTTTCAGTTTTTGAAACTATAGGAAATTTTTTAGCATCATCATCCATATCAGTAATATTTGCAGAACCTGTAATGAAATTATTCTTCATCATTATTAAACAATAAATTGCTTCATGCACAGAAGCTGCGCCTAAAGGATGACCTGATAAAGATTTTGTTGAACTTATTTTTGGAATGTTCTCTCCAAAAGTTTCTTTTATAGCATTAAGTTCAGTTATATCTCCAACAGGAGTGGATGTTCCGTGAGTATTAATGTAATCAATTTTATTTTTAGCAGTTGCCATTGCCATTTTCATACATCTAACAGCACCTTCACCTGATGGCGCTACCATATCGTATCCATCTGAGGTTGCTCCATAACCAGTTAATTCTGCGTATATTTTAGCCCCTCTTGCTTTAGCATGTTCGTATTCTTCAAGCACTAATACGCCTGCACCACCTGCAATTACAAACCCATCTCTAGTTTTATCATAAGCTCTAGACGCAGATTGTGGAGTGTCATTATATTTTGATGATAAAGCTGTCATAGCATCAAACATTGCTGTCATTGCCCAATGAATTTCTTCACTACCACCTGCAAAAACAACATCCTGTTTACCCATTTGAATTAATTCCATAGAATTTCCTATGCAATGTCCACTAGTTGCACATGCAGAACTCATTGTGTAGTTAGTTCCTTTAATTTTAAATGGTACAGCAAGTGTTGCAGAAGCAGTACTGGCCATAGTTCTTGGAACAATAAAGGGCCCCATTAATTTTGGCGTCTTCGCTCTAGTTTTATCTGCAGCTAAAATTACATTTTCTATAGAAGGTCCTCCTGAGCCCATCACAATTCCAGTTTTAAAATTGCTTACTTGACTTTCTTCTAATCCAGAGTCTTTAATAGCTTCTTTCATTGCAATATAATTGTAAGCTGAGCCTGATCCCATAAATCTAATTGTTTTTCTATCTATATGATCCTCAAGTTTAATATTTGGTTTACCATGAACATGGCTTTTCAGGTTATGCTCTTTATAATCTTCAGCATAAGAAATTCCTGATTTTGAATTTAATAAAGATTGATGAACTTCTTCTTGATTATTTCCTAAACAGGAAACAACTCCTAAACCTGTAATAACTACTCTTCTCATCATTTAAACAACCCTACTTTTAAACTTTCTGCTGAATATATTTTTTTATTATCCGCAAGAACAATTCCATTTGCAAGCCCAACAGTTGTTCCTCCAGGAGACATAATTTTTTTCATATCTATTTCATATCTTACATTTTTTACACTCTGTAATACTTCACCTGTAAATTTCACAGTACCCACTCCTAGAGCTCTTCCTTTTCCAGGATTTCCTAGCCAACCTAGAAAAAAACCTACCAGTTGCCACATAGCATCTAAACCTAAGCACCCCGGCATGACTGGATCTTTTTTAAAATGACAATCAAAAAACCAAAGATCATCTTTAATATCTAATTCAGCTTTTAAAGAGCCCTTATTAAATGTACCATTATTTTCATTGATTTCAGTTATTCTGTCAAACATAAGCATTGGCGGAAGAGGTAATTTTGCATTCCCAGGTCCAAAAAGATCACCATTTCCACAAGTTATTAGGTCATCATAGGAGTATGAGTTTTTTTTCATAATTTTGAGATCCCTTAATACTTGATTTAATCCTAATATAATATAATAAAACATTATATTTTTATTCATACTTTAGAATAATTATAAAAAACGATGTCAAAAAACTGCAATTTTATTGAGAAATTAAGAGAAGTTGGGCTTAGACCTACTAAGCAAAGAGTAAAAATGTGTGAAGTTTTGTTTAATAGAGAAAAAACTTTTCATTTCACAATTAACGATTTGGTTAAATTGTTATCTGAAAAAATGAATCAAAAGATATCTCTAGCTACAGTTTATAACACAGTTCATGCACTTGAAAAAAAAGGATACCTAAAAGAAATTTCAATCGATAGTCATAAAAGTTATTTTGACACAAATACATCAGCACATTATCATTTTTTTGATGAAGATACACATGAGCTAATCGATTGTGATGATAGCGATATAGACAAAATAAATATTAGAAAAAATATAACTGGAAAAAAAATAAATTCCGTTGAAGTTTTGGTTAGAGTTGCGAGTGATAATCAAACTCAAAAATAATTCTATCAAATCAAATACTTAAAATCTACATTATAATAATTCTAAACTGTTGACATATTCAGTATAACCATTATATGGTGAGTAACATTTAAAAGGAGAAAAAATAATGTCTTTAAAAGGAAGTAAAACAGAAGAAAACTTAAAAGCAGCATTCGCTGGAGAAAGTCAAGCAAATAGAAGATATCTTTACTTTGCACAAAAAGCAGACATCGAAGGTTATAATGATGTAGCTACAGTTTTTAGATCAACAGCAGAAGGTGAAACTGGTCACGCTCATGGTCATTTAGAATACTTAGAACAAGTTGGTGACCCAGCAACGGGCAAACCAATTGGTGAAACTAAAGCTAACTTAGCTTCAGCTATCGAAGGTGAAACTCATGAGTACACAGATATGTACCCTGGCATGGCCAAGACTGCTAGAGAAGAAGGTTTTGAAGAAATCGCAGACTGGTTTGAAACTTTAGCTAAAGCTGAAAAATCACACGCTGGTAAATTTCAAAAAACTTTAGAGTCTATTAGCTAATCAAATTACTTAGTGGGCGACTAACGCCCACTAAAAACAATTCGTATTTCAAATAACTAAATTATATGAGTAAAGAAGGAAGTTTAGGTGCACCTATAAGACACCCCATAGATTTTGAGCATCCCGATTTTTTAAATGCTGAAAAGCTAGATGCTGAAATGAGAAGAGTGTTTGATATTTGTCATGGATGCAGGAGATGTTTTAATCTTTGCGACTCTTTCCCAAAGTTATTTGACATGATTGATGAATCTAAAAATGAAGATGTTGAAAGCTTATCTAGCGATCAATTTGCCCCTGTTGTCGATGCATGTACTTTGTGTGATATGTGCTTCATGACCAAATGCCCATATGTTCCGCCCCATGATTTTGATCTTGATTTTCCACACTTAATGCTGCGATATAGAACAGCTCAAAAAAAATTAGGTAAATTACCAAGCGTACCAACACAATTAGCCCAAATAGACCGAAACGCTAAAATTGGTGTCATGTTCTCTAAAATAGTTAATTGGGCATCAAATATTAAAAATAAATTAATTAGAAAAATCTTAGAATCAATTACTGGAATAGATAAAAGAGTTCAGTTACCAAAATATAACTCAGAAACTTTTTCTAATTTTTTCAAAAAAAATAGAGATAAGATAAATTATCAAATATCTTCTAAAGATAGAAAAGTTGTTATTTATTCAACTTGTTTTGTAAATTTTAATAAAAAAAATACAGGTGTTGCCGCTTTAAAAGTTTTGAAAAAAAATGGCGTAGAAGTTCAGGAAGCTTACCCTGGTTGTTGTGGGATGCCATTTCTAGAGCAAGCTGATCTGCCAAAAGTTGTTGAACAAGCAAAAAAAGTTTCTAAGGATTTAGTCGAATGGATTGATAAAGGATATAAAGTAGTAACCTTAACAGCTAGTTGTGGGTTGATGTTAAAATTTGAATGGCCCTTGTTATTACCAAACGAAGAAAAAATAAAAAAATTATCTGCAAATGTTATGGATATTGATGAGTATGTTGTGGATATTGCAAACAATGAGGGATTAGCAGAAGGATTAAATGAGATTGACGGGGGAGTAACCGTACATCATGCTTGTCATGCTAGGGCACAGAACATGGGTATCAAAGCAAGAGATATGTTAAAACTAATACCAAACGTTAAAATTGATGTAGTTGAAAGATGTGCAGGTCATGGTGGAACTTTTGGAGTAATGAAAGAAACTCATGATTTAGCAAATAAAGTTGGAAGACCTACAGCTAGACAAATAAAAACCAAAAATAATAAGTATATGGCTTCTGATTGTCCTTTAGCTGGTAAACATTTAAAACAGTTGGAAGTTGATACAAACATATCTAATGATGAGGCACTACATCCTATCGAATTGATGGCAAAAAGTTATAACTTATGATTATGCCGAGAGAAAAAAGAGAAATTCAAAAAGAAGACATTATTCCTTTAGATGTTTATACAGAAAAGAGACGTGAATTAAGAAAAAACATTGTTGATTATAAAAAAAATAGAAGAGTTGCTTTAGGTCCTTATGCCACTTTTTATTTTGAAAGTTATGAAACAATGTTAGCCCAGGTACAAGAAATGTTGTACATTGAAAAAGGTGGTGACGAGCAACTTCATGATGAGTTATCTGCGTACAATCCTTTAATACCTAACGGCAAAGAACTAACTGCAACTTTAATGTTTGAAATAGATAATCCTATTTCAAGGGCTGCCTTTCTTGGAAAAGTTGGTGGAATAGAAGAAACAGTATTTATGAAAATAAATGGTGAGAAAATTAAAGCAGTCCCAGAAGAAGATGTTGATAGAACCTCTGCTGAGGGAAAAGCTTCTTCTGTACAGTTTATTCACTTTAATTTTACTGATGATCAAATAGAAAAATTTCAATCTAATAGTTCAGAAATTGAGCTTGGTATTGATCATAAAGAATATTCTCATAGCACAAAATTATCTAAGGAAAATATAGCCTCATTATCTGCTGATTTTAATTAATTTAGTCCCCAAATATTATCTGTTTTAATCCAACCTTCAAATTCTTCTGATGTAATTTTGCACCAATTTTGTTCGCACTTTTCTATAATTAGTAATCTTCCTTCTTTTATTTGAGCAATTGGTTTAGCAAAAGATGTAGGTTTCTTAAATAAAACTTTATCTTTTGTGGCTATTACTGAATTACTTTTTTTTAATTGTGAAATATGAATCCATCCGCTGTTATTTTTAAAATCAATAATTCGTCTAAAATTTTCTTTTTTATCAATTTGTTTTAAAGGTAAATTTATTTTCTTGTAAACATACTTGATGTCAGATTCAAAACTTGGTCCATAGCGTACGTTCACCTTATTTTTTTTAAGAGAAACGAATATTTCTCCTGCATTACTTGAGGTAATAAAGAATATTAAAAGAGAGAATATAAAAATATTATTTATTAGATTTTTTATTTTCACTTTTCTTTGTTTTATTTAATTTAACTTTTCTAAAGCTTAAATTTAATAAATCTATAATAAGAATAAATCCATTTAAATTTTGACCAATTTTTAATATTTTTTTTAAAACTTCATTAGCAAGCATTGTTCCAATTGTTCCTGCTACAGGTCCCAATATTCCTTCATATTCACAGTTTAATATTTCATCAGTAATAACTTCCTCTTGATAGAAGTCTCGTAAAGAAGGAGTATTTTTATCTACAAAATTAAAAGTAAAAATATGACCATCAAATTTACTAATTGCTCCAGTCACAAGAAATTTTTTATATTTTAAACTTAAATCATTTATTAAAAATTTACTTTCAAAATTGTCAGTACCATCAATAATGAAGTCATAATTTTTTATTATTTTTTCAAATTTTACTCTATCCATTTTAAAGTTATAAAGATTTATTTTTGTTTTTGGGTTTATTCTATTTAGTTTTTTTTTGGCAATTATAACTTTTGAGTGATTTAAATCTTTTTCATCGTATAAACTTTGTCTATGAATATTTGATAAGCTAACGGTGTCATGATCAACAATTCCCAGTTTCCCAATGCCAGATCGGGTTAAAAAATCAGCTGCTGGACATCCTAGACCACCCATCCCAATTATTAAAACCTTTGATTCTAGGATTTTTTTTTGTCCTAATGGACCTATGTTTTTTAAAATTATTTGTCTAGAAAATTTATCTATTTCTTTTTTGCTTAAATTTTTGCTCATTTTCCAGTAGAGCCAAAACCACCTTCTCCTCTAATTGTTTCTGGTAGATCATCAGTTTCCTCAAGATCCATTTTAATTACAGGAGTTAAAATCATTTGTGCTATTCTATCCTTATTATTTATCAAGAAATCATTTTTACCGTGATTAAAAAGGATTACTTTTATTTCTCCCCTGTAATCACTATCAATAGTTCCAGGAGTATTTAAAACACTTATACTGTTTTTTGCAGCTAAACCAGATCTTGGCCTTATTTGGATTTCGAAATCACTTGAAAATGCAACAGCAAGCCCTGTTGGAACTAAACATGATGAGTTTGGTTTAAGATTGATGGGTTCTTTTACTAATGCCATTAAATCCATGCCAGATGCACCTTCAGTTTTGTAAGCAGGTAATTCAACCGCAGGGTCTAACTTTTTGATAAGAACTTTTGCCATTAATTTAATTGATCAATTATTCTATCAACTATTTCATCAGAAATTCCAGATTTTTTTTTATATGAAAGTTTTTCTTTTTTAACGTCTTTGTTTTTATAATGAATTGTTACTTCATTATAATCAGAATTAAATCCTATATCTTGATTTGATACATCATTAGAAATTATCCAGTCACAATTTTTCTTGTTTAATTTTTCCTCTGCATTTTTATCGATCTGATTAGTTTCTGCTGCAAATCCTATTACAAGTTCAGGTCTCATAGAGTTATGGTTAGACACATAATGAAGTATGTCTACATTCTTTTCTAAATTTAAGTTTAAGTTCTCTTGTTTTTTAATTTTATTTTCATACTTTTTGTTAATCTTAAAATCAGCTACCGCAGCAGAAAAAATTGCTACATCAACAGGTAAATTTTCTTGAGTAGCAACTAACATTTCATCTGCTGTTTCAACTTTTATAAGATTAATATCTTTAGTTATTTCAAGATTAGTTGGACCTGATATTAATGTTGTATCAAAACCTTTTTTGGATAATGATTTTGCTAATTCATATCCTTGTTTGCCACTTGATTTATTTGTAATAAAACGAACTGGATCTATGTACTCATTTGTTGGACCTGCTGTAACTAATGCTTTAAATTTTTTATTATTTTTTTGAGTTAAGAAATATTTATCAACTTCTTCAGCAATTACTGATGGGTCTGACATTTTACCCTCTCCATATTCACCACATGCCATATCACCAACCTCTGGACCTATTAGTTTATATCCAAACCCTTTTAATTTTTTTATATTTGTTTTAGTAGTTGGATGCTCCCACATTCTTACATTCATTGCTGGTGCTAAAATAATGTCTTTATCTGATGCCAAAACAACAGTGGATGCTAAATCATCAGTTGTTCCTTGAGCCAGTTTCGAAATTGTATTTGCCGTTGCAGGTGCAATTACAATTATATCTGCCCATCTTGAAAGTGAAATATGATCCATTTCAGCCTCATTTTCTACACTAAATAAATCACTATAAACTTTACCTTGAGAAAGTGATGTTATTGAAAGTGGAGTTACAAACTCTTTTGCACTTATTGTGAGAATTGTCTTTATTTCTGCACCATTCTTTTTAAAAAGCCTAATTGTTTCAAGACTTTTATAAGCAGATATTCCTCCACAGATAATAAATAGTATTTTTTTATTTAACAAATTTTTCATCTGCAGAATTAAAATACTATAAGGCCAAAAATTACAAGAAGTAATAAACCAATAATAGATTGATTTCTAAATGCTATCATTTCTGATTTCTTATCATTCAGTGCTGTGTAAGAATTTGAATTTTGTGGAATTTGACCACTGGCTAAAAACGTTAATGCTTGATTTGCTTTATCCATAATCTCAGGAAATTCTGGTAAACGTTTAATAACTTCAGATGTATTTTTTAAAGTTTCATTTAAATTATTAATTGGATCTTTGGTTTCTTTAAGCCAATTTTCTAGTACAGGCTTTGAGGTTGTCCAAATATTTGTGTTTGGATTTAATTTTCTTGCCACACCTTCAACAACAACCATAGTTTTTTGCAACATTAATAATTGAGGTTGAGTTTGCATATTAAATTTTTCTGTTACATCAAACAATTGTTTGAGTAATTTACCTCCTGAAATATCTTTTACTTCTTGACCAAATATAGGCTCACCAATAGATCTCAAAGCTTGAGCTAGATCATCGATTGGCACTTCTTTAGGAACTAATCCAGCAACCAAGTGAACTTCAGCTACTTTGCGATAATCTCTTTGAATAAATCCAAATAAAATTTCTGCTAAAAACCTTTTACTAAGTTTATCTAATCTACCCATAATCCCAAAATCTATAGGGACAATCTGGCCACTATTATCAACAAAAATATTTCCTTGATGCATATCTGCATGAAAAAAACCATCTCTAACAGCATGTCTTAAAAAGTGTTGAATAATATCTTCAGCTATTTTATTAGTATCTAAATTTCTTTTCTTTAGCTCCTCAGCCTCTCTTATTGAAATTCCATCTACCCAATCCAAAGTCATTACATTTTCACTAGTAAAATTCCAATAAATTTCAGGAACTTTAAATCCAGCATCATTTTTAGTGTTTTCACCATATTCATTAGCCGCAGCAGCTTCGAATCTTAAATCCATTTCAAGATTAGTTATTTCTTTAAGTAAAAAAACAACTTCAACAAGTTTTAATCTTTTTGTTTTTTTTACAAATGACTCAATAATAAATGCAAATAACATCATCGCATCTATTTCCTCATTGAATATTTTTTTTATATTTGGTCTTAAAATTTTTATTGCTACATCTTTAATTATTCCATTATCATTTATTTTTGCTTTATGAACTTGTGCAATTGATGCAGCAGCAACTGGTTCACTTAAATCAATTATTGAATTAAATGCATCAACTCCAAGATCTTCTTTAATAATTTCTTTTGCTTCATGAATTGAAAAAGGGGGTAATCGATCTTGAAGTTTTTCTAGCTTTAAAGATAATTCTTCTCCAATTATATCAGGTCTTGTAGCAAGAAATTGCCCAAGTTTGATGAAAGTTGTACCCATAGATTCTAATGACCTAGACAGTCTTTCTCCATCATCTTCAATTAAATTATTTTGTTCTCTTTTTTCAAATGAAATAGATAAAATTTGGAATAATATTGTTACAGCTAAAGGAGGTTTTTTAAATTTTGATGCAATTTTTAAAATATCTGATTTTGCAATTTTTCTTCCTAATTTAAATAAAGTAATAAGTTTTTTAATCATTAAATTTTCCAACCACTATGAATTGAAACAATACCACCAGAAAGATTTCTATAAGAACATTTATGAAAATTATTTTTTTCCATTAACTCTATTAATTCGTCTTGATTAATAAATTGTTCAATACTTTTGATTAAATATTCGTAAGGTTCTTTTTCTCCAACTACAAACTGACCAATAATAGGAATGAGTTTTGAATAATTTTTATATACAAAATCGAGATTTGAATTTTGAATCTTAGAAAATTCCAGACATAGATAGCGTCCACCAGGCTTTAAAACCCTATAGGCTTCTGAAAGTGCTTTGTTCAAATTTTTTGTGTTTCTTAGCCCAAAGCTAATAGTGTAATAATCAAATGAATTGTCTGTTATTGGCAATTTTTCTGCTGGAGAAATAACCCATTTTACATTTTTGTAATTAGATAATTTTTGCTTTCCTTGACTAACCATTCCTTTATTAGGGTCTACACAAGTAATTTCAGCCTCTTTATTTGTGCCATCTAAAAATAACTTTCCAACATCCCCCGTCCCACACGCAACATCTATTAATTTTCTATTAACTCTTGGATTCATCATATTGATTAAACTTTTTTTCCAATATCTATGTACACCCATAGACATAAAGTCATTCATCAAGTCATATTTGTTATAGACCTGATTAAATACATTTTCTACAAGTCCTTTTTTATTTTGAAGATTTTGTTGCATAAAAAAATATATATTGAATATAGTATCAAATGCCAGAATTACCAGAAGTAGAAATTGTTAGACAATCCCTTCATAAAAAGATCAAAAAAAAAAGCATAAAAAAAGTAATAATTAGAAACAGGAATTTAAGGTTTAAAATACCAACTGATTTTGAAAGTTTTCTTAAAAATAAAAAAATAATTGAAGTTAGTAGATTTTCTAAATATTTGATTATCCATTTTCAAAATGAAGATTATTGTTTAATTCATTTAGGAATGTCGGGAACAATCCATATTCTCGATAACAAAAAGCCTCTAAAATTTACGAATACTAGTTTTTATCATTCACCTTTTTTACCTAAAAAACACAATCATGCAGAGTTTGTATTTGATAGCTTGAAAGTAATTTATAATGATCCAAGACGTTTTGGATTTTTCGAAATAATCAAAAATCATCAAGATTTAAAAAAAAGATTTAAATTAATGGGACCCGAACCCTTTAGCGATAAATTTAACTTAAATTATTTAGTTAATTATTTTAAGAATAAAAATAAGGATATAAAAAGTTTCTTACTTGACCAGAGATTTGTGTCTGGGATAGGTAATATTTATGCAAGCGAAATTCTTTTTGCTAGTAAAATAAATCCATTTAAAAAGGCAAAAAGACTTAATAAAAATGAATGTTTAAATATTATTTTAAATTCTAAGAAAATACTTCAACAGGCGATTAGCAAGGGAGGTTCGAGCATAAGAGATTTTAAAGATATCTTAGGTAATAAAGGTAATTTTCAAAAGGAGTTTAAAGTTTATCAGCAAGAAGGAGCTAATTGTAAGCGCACGAAGTGCAAAGGTATTATAAAAAAAAAAATAACATCAAATAGATCAACTTTTTTTTGTGTTTCCTGTCAAAAATAGTTAAATATTTAGTTGACCACTATAAATTCTCAAGCTATACCCCTGCGCAGATGGCAAACACAAAATCAGCAATTAAGAGGATTAGAAGAATTTCTAAACAAACAGCGGTAAATAAAGCTAGAAAGAGTAGGTTTAGAAACGCTCTTAAGAAAATGAACCTTCTAATTGATAGTAAGAAGAAAGATGAAGCTCTAAAATTTTTACCAAAGTTAAACTCTGAGTTGATGAAAATTGCTAAAACAGGAATAATAAAAAAACAAAATGCTTCTAGAAACGTTTCTAGAATTACCAAAAAAATAGCTGCAATCTAAACGTTGGCTTAATTTTTAGACAACTCCTGATATCTACATTATATATTTAAGATTTGTCTTAAATTACTACATTTAGATTTAGTAAATACTTGGATTACTGTCTTTCAATCTATGTTTGATTCAATTCTAATTTTATCAATTTATTGATTCAATCTATATTTGATTCAATTTTAAATTTTAATTTTAAATTTAAAATAAAATTAATCTGCAAAATTCTAAATCACAATCATAGATTTTATTTTTTTTTTATTTTTCTTATTAACTTGTTGCAAATTTTTTTAAATCGTTCTAACTGAGATCTCCCCTTAAGTTATGAATAAATTAACAAATACAAAAAATATTAATAATTTTTCTTCTGAAGGCTTTGAATGGAAGCAAGTACAGAATGAAATGAAAAATAAACTAGGCTCAGAAGTTTACGAGAGCTGGTTAAAAAAGATTTCTTTTGTTGAGGAATTCAGTAATTACTTATTATTATCAGTTCCAACAAGATTTATTAGAGATTGGATTACATCAAGGTATTTAGACCAAATATTACAAATAATTAAAGTTTATAAGAAAGATATTATTAGAATTGAGTTTAAAATAGTTGAAAAAGCGCAAGATATCACTTTAAAAGAAAATAATATTAAAGAGAATAATACTAATGAAAATGTTTCATTCATAAAAGACTCTTACCTTCAGTATAATCGAATTGATCCAAATAAAAGATTTGATAATTTTATAACGGGTTCAAGTAACAAATTAGCTTACGAAGCTTCTTTAAAAGTTTCAGAAAATATATCTCATTATAATCCACTTTATATTTATGGAGGTGTTGGAATGGGAAAAACTCACTTATTAAACTCAATCGGTTTAGAGCTTAAAAAAAATAATAAAGTAATGTTTATTTCTGCCGAACGTTTCATGTATCAGTTTGTAAAATCAATTAAATCAAACGACATGGTTAAGTTTAAAGAATATTTTAGAAATACAGATATTTTATTAATCGATGATATACAGTTTATAAGTGGAAAAGAGGCTATGCAGGAGGAGTTCTTTCATACATTTAATGCATTACTTGATAAGGGATCTCAAATAATTGTATCAGCTGATCGAGCACCAAACAAATTATCAAGAATTCAAGAAAGAATTAAATCAAGATTTTCTGGCGGATTAGTTGTTGACATTCAAAAGCCAGACCTAGAGCTAAGAAAAAAAATAGTTGGAAAAAAAACTGAGGAATTGAATGCTTTGTATTCCGAACAATTAAAAGTTTCTAAAGAAATTCAAGATTTTATAAGTAATGAAATAACTGGAAGTATAAGAGAATTGGTTGGTGCAATAAACAGAGTTGTTTCATTTTCAAGAATTTACAACAAAGTTCCTAATCTTGCTGAAACTAAAGTAGTTTTAAAGGATTTATTAAATTTAGTAGAAAACAAGGTTACAATAGATCTTATTCAGACAATTGTTTGTAAGTTTTTCAAAATCAGCAAAAATGAAATGTTATCATCTAGAAGATCAAGATATTTAGTAAGACCTAGGCAAACAGCAATTTATTTAACTAAAATTTTGACTTCTAAATCATTACCTGAAATTGGAAGAGAATTTTCCAACCGAGACCATACAACAATAATTCATTCAGTAAAAACTATTGAAAAGATAAAAGAAAAAGATCCTGAGATGGTTGATAATATAAATAAATTAAAAAACCAGATTTTATATAATAATAAAGAAAATGAAATTTAACGTTAATCAACAAGACCTTCAGCAAGCATTAAATTATTGCCAAGGAGTTATTGAAAAAAGAAGTACATTACCAATACTTTCTAATATTTTGTTAGATGCAAGCAATTCAAAACTTACTATCACTGCGACTGATCTAGATTTAATATTTATACATCAATTAAATAATGTAGAAATTCTAGAGGAGGGCAAAACAACCACAACCTCCTCAATAATGTATGATATTATAAGAAAGTTTAACTCAGGAAAAAAAATAAATCTTTCTCTAACAGATATTAGTAAATTACAAGTAGAGTCTGAAAAATCTATTTTTAATTTGAATTGCATAAGTGCAACAGAGTTTCCGCTGACAGATGAAAATTTTAATCAAAATGAATTTATAATTAAATCAAAAAAATTATTGAAATTATTAAATAAGTGTAAATTTTCAGTTTCTAATGATGAAACAAGGCATTACCTAAGTGGTATTTATTTTCATCAAACAGAAGTAGAGGATAAAAATTATTTAACAGCAGTTGCAACAGATAGTCATAGAATGTCTATTTCAAAAATTAGATTAGAGGAAAAAATTGATTTTGATCCAATAATTTTACCAAAAAAAACAATTTTTCAACTTTGCTCTTTATTAGATAGCTATGATGGAGATGTAAAAGTTTCAAATGTGAAATCAAAAATAAAATTTGAATTAAATAATAGTATTTTAATTTCGAAACTTATTGATGGAAAATTTCCTAATTACATTCAAGTTATACCTAAAAATAATCAAAAAAAATTAGAAATAGACTTAAAATTATTTTTAAATTCAGTTGATAGAGTAGCATCTGTTTCATTAGATAAAAAAGATGGTGTGAAATTTAATTTATCTAAAGACACTTTAGATCTGTCAGTAAATAATACCAACAGTGGTGATGGTAAAGAAACTTTAACTGTTAAGTTTGATCATGATTTAGAGATAAGTTTTAACTCTAGATATTTGATAGACGTTGCTTCACAACTAGATGGAGATAGAGTTGAAATTTTCTTTAATGATACTGGTTCACCAGCACTGATAAAAGATCCAGGTGATTTCGATAGTATTTTTGTTGTTATGCCTATGAAGGGCTAATTAATTAAATCTAACTCTGAATAAATATTTTTTTCAAGAATTTTAATAAAATTTTCTTTTGTTAACCCAGAAGGAATTGGTTTTAGAATAGAGATTGTAATTGTTTTATTAGATTTCTTTTTACCTTTTTTAGACCACACATATCCAGAGTTAATTGCAACTGGCTGACAAGCAACATTTAGCTCTTCATAAATTCTCGAAGCACCTTTTTTAAAAGGTGGTCTTTCATCTGGAAGAACTCTGGTTCCTTGAGGAAAAATAATTAAAGGTCTATTAGAAGTAGCCATCATTTTCGAAATATCATCAAAAAAACCCAAGTTATCTTTTGTAACCTTGTTTCTCTTTATTGAAATTGATCCTATTTTTTTTAAGTACCAACCAAAAATTGGAATTAACAATAATTCTCTTTTTAGAATAAATACAGGTGAGTTAAAGATTGTTTGTAAATAAAAAGTTTCAAACATTGATTGATGAGATGCTGCTATAAAAAATTTTTCATTATTAATAATATTTTCTCTCCCTTTGATTGAAATTTTTACTGAAAGAACAAACCTTAAACAAAAACTGGCCCAATGGCCCATTAATTTACCCCCCATTAAAACAACCTGTTTAGGCAAAAAAAATGATGGTAAAAAAATTATTGAAATAAAGATGATTCCAGTGAAAAACAATATTGAAAATAAAAAGTTTCTTATCATTTTTGTCAAAAGCTAAATTATATCTTTATGCTTTTGTCTTTTTCTTATTACTTTAATTTTTGATCCCTTTATTAATAATTCTATTGGTTTAGGTCTTAAATTATAATTTGAGCTTAGTGACATTCCATAAGCTCCCACATCACATATCGCTATTAAATCTTTTTCTTTCAACACTTGAAATTTTTTTAATGTAACAAATTTATCTGTACTTTCACAAATAGGGCCTACAAATTCATATGGTTTTTTAGACGTTTTGTTAGATTTTGTAACAGGTAAGGTTTTATGAAACGCACCATATAAAGCAGGTCTCATTAAATCGTTCATTGCTGCATCTAAAATTATAAATTTTTTACTTCCGCTATCTTTTATATAGATTATTTTTGACACTAATGTTCCGGTATCCCCAATAATTGATCTACCTGGCTCAAATATAATTTTAACTTTATGTTTTCTTAAAAATTTAAGAATAGCTGTATTGTATTTTTTATAATTAAGTTTTTTATTTTTATCTGTGTAAGTAATGCCCATACCTCCACCTAAGTCTATAAATTCAAATTTATGATTTGTTTTATTTAGAATTTGACTGACAGCTTTAAGCATTTTTTCATAAGGTCTATGGTCTAAAATTTGACTGCCTATATGAACGCTTAGACATTTTAAATCAATATTTTTTGAATTCTTGCAATAATTTATAATTTCATAGAATGTATTTTTATTTACACCAAATTTATTTTCTTTTTTCCCAGTTGATATTTGGCTTAATGTTTTTGCATCTGTATTAGGGTTTAGTCTTACACCAATTTTTATTCTTTTATTTTTTGATTTTGCTATTCGACTTATTTCTTTTATTTCACTTAAAGACTCCGCGTTAATAAGCAATATTTTTTTATCAATGGCAAAGCTGATTTCACTTGTTGTTTTACCAACACCAGAAAATACTATTTTGCTTGGATTAATTCCTGCTTTTAGTGCCATCATCAGTTCTCCTACTGAAACAACATCAGCACCTAATCCAAATTTTTTAATTTCTCTAATTATATTAACATTTGTGTTGGATTTGACTGCAAAGCAGATAAGAGGCGAAAAAGATCTAAAGCTTTTTTTAAAATTATTAATATTTTCTTTTAATTTAGAATAAGAATAAGAATAAAATGGAGTTCCAAATTTACTTGCAATTTTTTGGAGACTAATGTTTTCTATTGTTAATCTTCTATTTATGTATTTCATTAAGTTAAGTTAATTGAGACTTCATTTATTCCTGCTTTTTTATCTGGATCTACGTATTTAGGATCACCTTTCTTTCCACAAGAAATAACTACACAAAATAACAATATAATAATGGTAAATTTTTTTATCATTTTACTTTTTTATATTTCATTATCATTTTTTTAATATTATCAAAAGAAGTTCCACCATAAGATTTTTTCGAATTAATTGAATTTTTTAAGTTCAATACTTTCAATACATCTTCTTTAAGTTTAGGTTCAATTTTTTTTAACTCATCAAAAGTTAATTCATTTAACTTCTTTTTTCTTTTTTCAGCAAAATTAACTATAGCAGCAGTTTTTTGATATGCTTTTCTAAACGACATTGAGTGATTTTTTACAAGATAGTCAGCCAAATCAGTTGCTGTAATGTATCCAGAATTAGCAAGTTCTAACATTTTACTCTTATTTGGATTGCAATTTTTTAGTACTTCATCAAAAATTTTTAAACAATTATTAAGATTATCATTTGATTTAAAAACAATTTCCTTGTCGTCTTGTAAATCTTTAAAATAAGACAATGGTAAGCCTTTTAAAATTGTAAGCATTGAAAATAAATTTCCATAAGCACTTCCCGATTTTCCACGCAAGTACTCTAAAAGATCAGGATTCTTCTTCTGTGGCATTATTGATGATCCAGTTACAACTTTATCAGATAAATTTATCAAGTTAAAACCATCAGAATTCCAAATAATTAACTCTTCAGCAATTCTAGAAATATGCATAGCACATACAGATGAAGCGTACAAAAAATCCAATACAAAATCTCTATCCGAAACTGTATCAATAGAATTATTTGTGGGTATTTTAAAGCCAAGTTTTCTAGTTGTATAATTTCTATCTATATTAAATGATGTTCCTGCTAATGCCGCAACACCCAACGGATTTTCATTTAAACTGGTTAAATTATTTAAAAATCTTTTTTTATCTCTATTAAACATTTCTACATAAGACATCAAATAATGTGCAAAAGAAATAGCTTGGGCATTTTTAAGATGTGTGAATCCAGGCATAATAGTCTCAACATTTTTTTCTGCTAATTTGATTGTGCTCTTAATAACTTTATTAATATTATTATTTATTTCGTTAGTTGAATTTTTCATCCAAATTTTTAAATCAGTAATTACTTGATCATTTCTTGATCTTCCAGTGTGAACATAGCCAGCTTCTTCACCTATAATTTGAAAAAGTCTCTTTTCTATATTCATATGAATATCTTCATATTTTTTATTAAACTCAAATTTATTGTTTGTGATTTCCTTATCAATTTTGGCTAGTCCATAAACAATTTTATTTTTTATTTTAAATGAAATTATTTTTTGTTTAAAAAGCATTTCAACATGAGCAATTGATCCCTGAATATCTTCTTTATAAAGTCTTTTATCAATATCTATTGAATTACCGACTTTTTGAAACAAACTTGACACATTTTTTTTTATCCTTGTGTTCCAGATTGCTTGGTTGTTTTTATTTTTTGCCATGATATTTAATTATACCTATTTAACATGAGATTTTTAATAATATTTATTTTTTTGATAACAAATGTTGTAGCTGAAGAACTACCTGGAATTAAAAATATTGTTATACATAAAGCACCAAAAACATATGATAATGTTATTTTTTTAGACAAAAAAGATCAAAAAATTAACATCAATGAATATAGAGGCAACTTATTGGTATTAAACTTTTGGGCAACTTGGTGTGAACCTTGTAAAGAAGAAATGCCTTCGTTAGACAAACTTCAAGCTAATCCAGAATTGGATAAAATTAAAATTTTTGCAATCAATATTGGTAAAGAAAATTCAGACAAAGTTAATAAATTTTTTAAAGATTTTGATATCAAAAATTTTGAACCTTATTTTGATCCACCTACTACATTGGCAAAAATTTTTTCTTTAAGAGGTGTCCCTACATCAATCCTAATAAATAAAGAGGGTCAAGAATTTGCTAGGATAATAGGTTCAATTGATTTTGAGGATAAAAATTTTGTTAGTTGGATAAAAAAATATAACTAATTTTTAAAAAAATAAGCGAAGCCAACTAAAGCAATAATAGCAATAAATTGTAAAATAACTCTTAACTGCATTAATTTATTTGAATATTTCTTACTTGTCTCTCCTCCTTTAAAAAGAGTCCCTATACCTAAGATTAAAACTACTCCAACAGCTATCAAAAGAGCAATTGATAAAACTTTTACTAATATTCCTGAAATCATTTTTTATTATAGATTGTGTTTTGACATAAAAAACATAATTTATCTACTATGACATTTTGCCTAGATTCAATAATTATTAAACCAGAAAATGGTGTTGAAATCAAAAATGCAGTTATTTTGCTTCATGGTTATGGAGGTGATGGAAAGGATATAAGCATGCTTTCCTTAAACTGGAAAAGACATATGCCCAATACAATCTTTATTTGTCCTAATGGTCACGAACCATGCGCTATAAATCCTTCAGGTTACCAGTGGTTTGATTTAACTAAAGAGGACTCTGATTATATATTAGAGCAATCAATTAAAGCTGAAGAAGTTTTAAAAAAATTTATTAATGAAATAAAACAAGAGTTCAGGTTGTCAAATAATCAAATCTGTTTATCAGGATTCAGTCAGGGCTGCATGATGTCTTTAAATGTTGGACTTACATCTGAAGAAAAATTTTTATGTATAGTTGGTTTTTCTGGAAAAATTATTAATCAAATAGATTTGAAAAACAGAATCAAAAATAATACTGAAACATTACTTATACACGGAGAAGCAGATCAAATTGTCTCATCAACACATTTACTAGAAGCAAAGGATTTTTTAATTAGAAATAATGTTAAAGTTGATACATTATTAATAAAAAATTGTGATCATCATATTCCTATTGAAGCATCAAGTACAGCTTTAAATTTTATTTTAAAAAAAATTTAACATCTCTTATTATTGATAAAATTCTTTAACTAAGTTAAAATTAGTTAATGAATAATTTTATTGAGCAAAATGTTTCATTAGAAAAGTGTCCAGCATTAGTACTTAATGCTGACTACAGACCTTTGAGTTACTACCCTTTGTCTTTATGGTCTTGGCAGGACACCGTTAAATCAGTTTTTCTTGATCGAGTTATTATTGTTAGTAATTATGATAGAACTATAAGAAGTCCATCATTCAACATGAAATTACCAAGTGTCATTGCATTAAAGGATTACATCGTTCCTCAAAGCAAGCCAAGTTTTACTAGATTTAATGTGTTTTTAAGAGATAAATTTTCCTGTCAATATTGTGGAAGCAATGAAGAGTTAACTTTTGATCATTTATTACCTAGATCAAAAGGAGGCGAAACTAATTGGGATAATGTTGTAACAGCTTGTTCTGCATGCAATGTAAAAAAGGGTGGAAAACTATTAAAACATTCAGGTATGAAGTTACATCAGTACCCTTATCGACCATCAACAGAGGATCTACATAAAAATGGTAAAAATTTTCCACCAAATTTTTTACATAAAAGCTGGATGGATTACTTATATTGGGATGTAGAACTAGAGTCTTAAATTTTCTCAGAAATATTTATTGCAATTTTTGATCCAGTTTTAATAATTTTATCTAATATAGAGTATGGACCCTCTTTTGTAGCACCTTTTTCATATGCAATATCTTTATGACTTAATTCATCTTCTCTAAATTTAATTATTTTTTTTTTAAGTTTTGATTCACTATTATCAAGTTGTTTTATTTGGTTTAAATAATGCTCATCTATCACTTCTTCAACAGAAGCAGTGCAAAGCATAGCTGCTTTCTTACCAAGTAAAGTTGAACCAAAACCTAATCCCACGCCTAATAAATCCCATAAGGGTAAAAATTTTGTCGGTTTTATATTTCTTTTTTTAATTTCTTCTTCAAAAAAATTAGAATGTTCTTTTTCATGAACTTTCATTTCTTCAATTGTTTTTCTTAAAGCTTCATCTTTAATTAATGTGTTTAGAGCAAGCAACTGTCCTTCATAAATTTTAACAGCACCACGCTCCCCAGCATGATCAACTCTAATAAATTCTTCTATTTTCTTTTTACTTATTGTTTTCATAACTTAAATAAGCTCTTATTGTAAAATATACTATTAATATTGATATTATAATATTGTAACTTGTAAGCGATAATCCTAAAATTTTAAATGTAACATCTTTGCAGCTTACATTTTTTTCTTGTAACTGTCTTAATATGTCTTCTTTTGATAGTAAATTAGAGCCATTTTTTAAATCGCAAACCAATGATTCTTCAATAAAGCCTTGCTCAATACCTAAATGATATAAAGATAAAAAAGTAGCTGCTAAAAAAATTAAAACAAGAGAAAGAATGAAATATCTTTCAAGATTAATAAATTTATAATTTAATACAATAATTATTAATGCTAATAGATATGGAATTCTTTCTAGTACACATAAGTTACAAGGTTGATGACCTAAAACATATTCAATAAAAAATGCTGAAGATAAGGCAATAATGCTAATTAAAAAAATTAACTTTAATGTAATTGTTTTGTTAATCTCAACCATTAAATTTTAAAAATAAATAAATAATAATAAATATTATAACTATAATTATTCCAATTATGGTGAACCATTTTGATCCATGTTTTTCCATGTACTCTGTAAATAATTCTCCAAACTTATAAGACAAGTAGGCAACTATAAAAAATCTCAGGCTTCTTGAAATTAAGCTAACAATTATAAAAATAGGAAGATTAAAAGCAATTAAACCACTTGAAATCGTAAAGGCTTTATAGGGTAATGGTGTAAAACCTGCTAAAAAAAGAATACTCAGCCATGCGAGGAATGCATTCCCCTGAGACATACTTAATTTTAATTTTTCAACTTTATCTTGATAACCATAAAAATCGATTACATACATTGCTAAATCAAAAAATAAATAACCTATCAAGTATCCAAAAATTCCTCCAAGAACTGAAAATATTGATGCTATTAAAAATATTTTCAAATATTCTTTTTTTTTAGCAATTACCATTGGAATTATCATTGCATCTGGAGGTATAGGAAAAAAAGAACTTTCTATAAAAGATACAAGCCCTAAATAAAAATTAGAACTTTTATGTGCAGCTAATTCTAAACATTTTTTATAGAGTGTTTTAAACATTTTTAGGTTTTAATATAAATTTAGTTCTTATACTATTAAATATAATTTAATTGAATACCAAGGGCGAATGGCGGAACTGGTAGACGCGCACGACTCAAAATCGTGTTTCGCAAGAAGTGAGAGTTCGATTCTCTCTTCGCCCACCAAGTAACTATGAATTTAGATAATTTAAATAATTTGATAGAATTATTTGCTAATCAAGCAAATAAACAAAATAAAAGAGATATTTTTTTAGAATGGCTAAACCCAAAAAATAAAAAAACATACACATGGGAACAAACTGAAAAGAATATTTTAAAATTATCAAAAGTTATTAAAGAAAATATAAAAGAAGGCGATAGATGTCTTTTAGTATCGGAGAACAGACCAGAGTGGTTTGTTTCTGATTTAGCTATAATGGTAGCTGGTGGAATTACAGTTCCAGCATACACAACTTATACAGAAGATGATTATAAGTATTTGATTGAAGATTGTGAACCTAGCTTAGTTGTTGTTTCAAACAATGAGATGTTAAAAAAATTAAATAATTCAATTAATGAAAAAGACTTTATCAAAAAAGTAATTACTTTGGATGAAAAAACCAATGTAACAAATAGCTTAAATATAATTAACAAAGAAAAATATTTAGACTTTGATTCAATTATAAAGAATAATTTATTAGCAGAAGATAAAATTGAAAATAATAAATTAAAAAGAAATTCTCCTGCATGTATTATTTATACTTCTGGAACTGGAGGCAATCCTAAAGGAGTAATTTTAAGTCATGGTGGAATTTTAAATAATCTCGTAGGAGCATGTGAAATTATGAAACCATTGTTTAACTCAAGACCGATATTTTTAACTTGGCTTCCACTTTCACACTCTTATGAGCATTGTGTTCAATTTGCACAGATAGCAGTAGGAGCAAAAGTATTTTATGCAGAGAAAATAGAAAAACTTTTAGAAAATATATCTGAAGCAAAACCCACAATAATGACAGCAGTTCCCAGGTTCTACCAAAACCTTTACAACAAAATAAACATGAATCTAAAAAAACAAACAGGTTTTAAAGCAAAATTAATTGAAGCAACTCTTAGTTTGGGAAGAAAAAAACTATTAAATCAAAAAATGACATTTTCTGAAAAATTACTCAATTTTATAGTTGATAAATTAGTTAGAAAAAAAATAAAAAAACAGTTCGGTGGAAATTTGAAAGCTTTTGTTTCTGGTGGTGGGGCCCTAGACAAAGAAATAGGAGAATTTTTGAATTCTGTTGGGCTGCCTACTCTTCAGGGTTATGGTTTAACAGAAACATCACCAGTAGTAAGTTGCAATCCAATACATAAAATTAAAGTAGAAACTGTAGGACCTCCGTTTAAAGGAAATGAAGTTAAAATTGCTGAAGATGGAGAAATTTTGGTTAAAGGAGAAAATGTAATGCTGGGATATTGGAATAAAAAAGAAGAAACTGAAAAAGTAATTATTAATGGATGGCTACATACAGGTGATATTGGAGAGTTAGATCCAAATGATGGCTATTTAAAAATAACTGATAGAAAAAAAGATATCATAGTAAGTGCTGGAGGAGACAATATCTCACCTGCTAAAATTGAAAATATGGTTACGAATGAACCAGAGATAGATCAATGTATGGTTTATGGTGATAAAAAAAATTACTTAGTTGCTTTAATTGTTCCTAATAAAGATTTTTTAAATGAAAAAGAAAAAATAAATAAAGTAATTGAAAAAATAAATAAAAAATTAACTTTACTAGAAAAGGTAAAAAAAATTCAATTGATAGATGAAAATTTTTCTATTGAAAATGGTTTAATGACACCAACAATGAAAGTAAAAAGAAAAAAAGTTACAGAAAAATATAAAAATCAGCTAGAAAATCTTTATTAAACTATTTAATTAAAATTGTTTATTAACCGCATAAACATTAACTAAATTAATAAAAAAAAGTTTTATAAAAATAAAAATTTAAAAATAATTTTTATAAAATTTAACTTTTAATAAAGGAATTGACATAACTTATAGAAAAAAATAAAAATATGTTAACAGCGAATCAATTTGATTCGTTTAACTAAAAAAGGGAGCTAAAGATGCCTAAGAAAAGAAAAAAAGCGGCAAAGAAGACTAAGAAAAAAGCTAAGAAAAAAGCTAAGAAAAAAGCAAAAAAAAGAAGAAGAAAATAGTAACTTAGTATTCTTTACAAAAAACGCTTCTCATTACAGTTTGTGTGAGAGGCGTTTTTTTTTACTCTTCAATCGGTTCGTCGTTATCAGAAATTGTCTCGTCTACAGGTAGTTCACTAGTTGGAGCTTTTGCAGGTGCCGCTGGTTGAGGCTGCCCACCTAAATTTCTTTTAAGTGCTTTATCCAATTTTTTTTGAGTATCCTCTAATGATACATTCAAAACAATCTGAAATTCAGATAGAATTCTTTCATAAGCTTTTTCAAATAATTGTCTTTCACTATAAGACTGGTCAACCATAAGGTCATCACCCTTATTTAAATCTCTGACAACTTCAGCTAATTCATATATTTTTCCAGAAGATATTTTTGCTTCATATTCTTGCGCTCTTCGACTCCACATTGATCTTTTAATTTTTGGTTTACTTTTTAAAATTGAAATACACTTGTTTACTTGATTAATAGTTGCTAACGGCCTTAAGTGAGACTGCTTGTTTACAGGAACCATTCCATTAGCTTTGTCTTTTTCAAATTTAATAACATACGTTTCAACATCAATTCCACCAATGCTGATTTTTTTGAATTCAGTAATTTGCCCTACACCATGCTTTGGATAAACAACATGATCTTTAATTTTGTATTCTCTTTTTTCGGTTTCTTGTTTTTTAACTTTTTTAATTTCAGGCTTAACTTCATTTGTTTTTGAAATTCTTAAATTATCTACTTTCGGTTCAGCTTTCGTTTCTGTAATTTTAACAGTTTTTTTTGCTTTAGTTAATTTAGGTGTAACTTTTTTAACAACTTTTTTGATTTTTTTTGAAATTATTTTTTTAGCTTTTTTAACTTTTTTAGCTTTTACAACCTTCTTTTTAGAAACTTTTTTTTTCACTTTTTTGTCTGTTTTGCCTTTAAAGATTTTCTTTAAAATATTTTTCGTACTTATTTTGCTCATTTTTAAATTTCTCGTGATCCGCTGGTGGATCTTTTTTTTCACTTATGTTAGGCCAGATTTCAGAATATTTTTTATTGATCTCTAACCATTTTTCACTTCCAGGTTCGGTGTCTGCTTTTATGGCATCGACAGGACATTCTGGCTCGCAAACGCCACAATCTATACACTCATCGGGTTTAATTACAAGCATATTTTTACCTTCGTAAAAGCAATCAACTGGGCAGACATCAACACAGTCTGTTAGTTTGCATTTAATACAATTGTCGTTAACGATATATGTCATTCTAAATTTTGTTTAATTTTTTCTTTAATATCGCCCATTGTTTTATTGTCAATGTAAAGTAAACCCGCAAGTCGTCTCATTAAATTAGTTTCATATATATTAGCATCTTTGTTTGAATAGATTATAGACCACAAAGCCTCAATAATTTTAATTTTATCTTGCTCGGGCAACCCCTTTACTTCTCGAGTAAAATCTAAAATTTGATTTGAGCTTTCTTCAATTATTTTTGCTTCTTCAATTGTTTTAGAGACATTTTCATTTTCTATACCTAACTCATTAAGTGTTTTTTTAATAATTTCTTCTTCTTTATCTGTATAGTTCTCATCTATTTTTGCAGCATGAATTAATAAAGCGCAAACTTTTGTGAGAAAATTATTATTTTCTGTTTCTTCTTTTTTAAAAAACATTTTAATTTAAATTTAAATTCTTTAATATTTTAAATGGATTTTCGTTTGAGATCTTCTTTGTGGTAATTTTTTTAAATTTCTTATTAGGACTATATTTAAAAAATGTTTCATTTTCTTTTTCAAATATTTTATAGTTCATTTTTTGAAGTAATTTTTTGAAATTATCTTTACTACATCCTAAAAGATTTAACATTTCTGGAACTAATTTTATTTCAGAATTTTCCTTTGAACTAGAATTTATTATTAATACAAATAATCTTTCCAAAATATCAATTCTTACAAAAAAATTATCAAACCTTTCAAACCCACACAAAAGCATAAAGTTTTTATTTTTTATTTCTTTATCGTCTAAAAAATTTAAACCAAAGGTAGGTGGTTTTAAATTATGAAATTTTTGATAAAAATTTTTCCACAATAATGTTCGCAAAGATACTGCTTCTGGTTTAATTAATTGATAAAGGAAAACATGATATCTACCAAACTTTACTCCTAAGTCTCTAAGAATTTTTCTTTCGTTTTGTTCTAAGTTTTTTAGGTATTCAGAAACTTGATCTCGCTTTAATACCCCATTATTTTCATAGAGTTGGTATGCCAGTGCTTTAATTGATGAATTATTTTCTTTTATATTTTTTAAATCAATTAAACTTTTAAGAACGTTATTTATTTTTGAATGTATCCATTTATTAACATAGTCATTTAATTTTTGTTTAGTGTTTTTTTCAATAACATCATCAACAATTAAATCAAAATTAGGATTTAAATAATCATTACCCGTTGTTAATTTGGCAATTGGGAAATCATTCCAGTAAATTTTAAAATCTTCATTCAAACTAATTAATCCTGTATCAATTATTGATTGAACACGTTTTTCTAATTCTGGACCAATAGTTTGCCTGGCGGCTTTTTTTAAAGATTTAATATCCGTTTCCAAAGCACCTTTTTTTAAATCTAGTTCTAATTTTAGTCCTTTTATTTTTCCAATGAATTGATCGTCAATTTTAACATCATTGTTTTGTAAAATTTCAGTTTTAAATTCCATATCTTGTTTTAAACCTCTAGCGAGCACGCTTGCTCTTTTGTCAATAAAAGTTTTAGTAAGTTCTTCATGTAATCTGTCTGAAAGCTTATCTTCTAAGTGTTTAGTTTTTTCAATCCAATAACTTTGATTTTCTACCCAATTATTTTTATTCGAAACATATGACCAAGTTCTGACATTTGCAATTCTATTTGATAAAGAATCTACATTTCCATCTAATTTATCTAGTTTCATGAGCTGTAATCTCATATAATCTTCAGAAATTAGTCCTTTTTTGCTAGTTAAAAATTTAAATACATTTCCAATAACTTCAAAATGATTTCCATAAGTTTTTTTAACAAAATCAGGTATTTGGCAACATTCCCACAAGACCATTAAAGTTTTCTTATCAAATTCTCTATTTAAAATTTTTTGATCTTTTAAAAAATATTTAAGTGCTTTTTCATCCTCACATTCATGAATTTTTCTTAGCCATTCCACCTGAGGTTTTTCCTCTAAACTTTTAATTAAACTAATTGGGTTATTGAAATTAAGATTTGAATTTCTCCAAAACAAAGTTCTTATTTCTTCAAATTTATGATTTTCTAATAATTCTACCTCTTCTGGAGATATTTCTTTACAATCACCAGTAATACCGAAACTTCCATCGTTAAGATATCGACCAGCTCTACCGGCTATTTGACCTATTTCAGATAAATTTAATCTTCTTAATTTTTTTCCATCAAATTTCTTAACATTTGAAAAATAAACAAAATCTAAATCCATATTTATTCCCATCCCAATTGCATCTGTTGCAACTAGGAAATCAACATCCCCAGATTGATATAATTCAACTTGAGCATTTCTTGTTTTTGGACTTAGTGATCCCATTACAATAGCGGCACCACCCTTTTGTCTTCTTATTAACTCAGCAATGGCGTAAACCTCTTCTGCTGAAAACGCAATGATTGCTGTTTTTCTGTCAATTCTTGATATTTTTTTATGACCAGTGTAGGTAAGTTTAGATAGTCTTTCTCTATTTATAAATTCAATATCTCCATCTAATTTTGAAATAATATTTTTAATGGTACTTGAGCCCATTAGCATTGTAAGTTTCCCCCCCCTCATATTTAAAAGTCTATCAGTAAAAATATGACCTCTTTCATGATCAGAGCACATTTGAATCTCGTCTACGCCAACAAAGTCAAGTTGTTTGTCAATTGGCATAGACTCCACTGTGCATAAAAAATATTTTGCATTAGATGGGATTATTTTTTCTTCTCCAGTTATAAGTGCAACTTTATCTAAACTTATTTTCTTGATTACTTTGTCATATACTTCCCTTGCAAGTAATCTAAGTGGAAATCCAATCATGCCACTCTCAAAAGAAAGCATGGTTTCGATAGCAAGATGGGTTTTGCCTGTATTGGTAGGACCTAGAACAGCTGTAATTTTATTTTTAGTCATTTCTATCTTTTGTGTTTCTTTTTTCTTACCTACCAGATATTGTTACTGCTAAAGAACAAAAATAGACTAAAACATGACCGAATCGGAGGGTAAAAAGTTCTCATTTTCTTTTTAAACTTAGTGAGATTATCATAAATAAGTTTAATCCTATAATAATAAAATAATTTAATGTTAAAAAATTTAGTTAAAGATTTAAAGCCATCATCTACACTTTTAATCAACGAGACTTCAAAAAAATTAGAAGATCAAGGTCGGAAGATTTATAAATTTGGTTTTGGACAATCA
Organism: Pelagibacteraceae bacterium AG-390-A23; assembly: GCA_003279775.1. Lineage (GTDB taxonomy): Bacteria > Pseudomonadota > Alphaproteobacteria > Pelagibacterales > Pelagibacteraceae > Pelagibacter. The sequence continues at coordinate 29,824 of QCGW01000004.1, read as the reverse complement.
CCATTTAAAGTACCTGAGGATGTTGTTGAAGAATTAAAAAGTAATGCCTATCAAAACAAATATCTACCCATGCAGGGCCTTGAGGAATTAAGGGAAGCTGTAGCGAAATATTCATCTAAAAAGAAAAATTATAACTACAAGGCGAACAATGTAATTATTGGACCAGGATCTAAAGAATTAATGTTTTTATTGCATGTAATTTTTGATGGTGAAATTATATTGCCAGCACCCAGTTGGGTTTCATATGCACCACAAGCTATTTTAGGGAGAAATAAAATTCAAATTCTCCAAACAGAAAGAGAAAACAACTGGTTTCCTACTGGAGTACAAATTGAGAAAATCATATCAAAAGATAAAGATAAAAATTATTTATTATTTTTAAATTCACCGAACAATCCTTCTGGACAGGTTTGTAACAAATTAGAGGAAATTTCAGAAATTGCCAAAAAGTATAATCTTATAATTTTATCAGATGAAATATATTCAGAATTAACATTTTCAAAAAATTTTAAATCTATCTCAAGTTATTGTCCTGAAAAAACTATTATTAGTACTGGACTTAGTAAATGGTGTGGTGCAGGGGGATGGAGACTTGGTTATTTTATAATTCCAGATGAATTGAACGATTTAAAAAATATGATCAATGTATTAGCTAGTGAAACCTTTTCTGCTGTGAGCGCACCTATTCAGTATGCAGCAATTAAAGCTTATGAAAATGATCATTCTAATTATATTGCAAAATCAATAAATATTTTAAGTGCAATTGGTAAATATGTTTTTTTAAATTTAAAATCAAATAAGGTATTGATTAATGAGCCTCATGGAGGGTTTTACTTGATGCCAGAATTTCTAAACAATAAATTTAAAACTTCATCAGATATGTGTAGTGATATATTACATAATACTGGAGTTGCTTTATTACCAGGTTCTGATTTTGGGTTTAATTCAGATAAAATGTTAGCAAGATTAAGTTTTACAGATTTTGATGGACAAGAGTTTATGAATAATATTGATGAAAATAGAAAAATTGATGAAAATTTAATTAATAAGTTTGCACCAAAAGTGGTTGAAGGTGTTAATAAACTAAAGAATTGGTCAGAAAACTTATAAAATCACTCTGTACACCTATGATTATTTTTTGTTAGAATAAAATTATAAAAATAACGACAAACAAATATAGAGGGGGAATAATGAAAAAAATAATCATATCTCTATCAAGTGCTTTACTGATTTTATTTGCATCACTGTCTTTAACGACTGTTGCTAAATCAGCCGAGTTCTTTACGATAGGAACAGGTGGACCTACAGGAGTATATTTCCAAACAGGAAATGCTATATGTAAAATGCTTCATAAGTCAGCAATCAGTGCTGAACATGGTAGAAAAAAAGGTACTGCAAAAGCTTACAGATGTACTGCTCCATCAACTGGTGGATCTAACTATAATATCGGTCAGATAGCAGCTGGAGAATTCCAATTTGGAGTTGCGCAATCAGACTGGCAGTATCATGCTGTAAATGGTTCAAGCAAATGGGAAGGTAAACAATTTAGTAATTTAAGAGCTGTATTTTCAGTTCATAATGAGCCTTTTCAAATTTGGGCTAGAAAAAAAGCGAGAATTAAAGATTTTGCAGATTTAGAGGGAAAGGTTGTTAATATTGGTAACCCAGGTTCAGGACAAAGAGGAACTATGGAGGAATTAATGAAAGCAATGGGTGTTGATAACAGTTTCTTTAAATCAACAACTGAACTTACATCTTCTGAACAAGTTAAAGCGCTATGTGACGGAAAAATAGATGCATTTGGTTATTCAGTTGGATTTCCAAATGGTGCTATGGAACAAGCAGCAACTTGTGCAGCCAAAGCATCTCCGATTAATTTAACAGGTTCTGAGGTTCAAGGTTTAATTGATGGCGCAGATTATTATGCACAGGCAGTAATACCTAAAGGAACTTATACAGGTCAGAAAAAAGATGCTACAACTTTTGGTGTAAAAGCTACTGTTGTTACTTCAGCAGATGTTTCTGAAGAGCTTGTTTATTTAGTTACAAAAGCTGTGATGGAAAATTTTGACGATTTCAAAAAACAACATCCAGCATTTGGATTTTTGGAAAAGAAAAACATGATTAAAGATGGTTTATCTGCTCCATTACATCCAGGAGCAATAAAATACTATAAAGAAGCTGGGTTAATGTAATCCAATTTTTATTAATTAAAAAGGCCTGGTAATTTTTACCGGGCCTTTTTTTTATGGTATGAATAATTTTAATGAGCGACATAATCAGTAGTAAAATTAAAAATAAAATAAGCGAAGACTTATCACCAACTAGAAATATTACTGGTTTTCATTTGAAAATTGTTTCAGCAATAGCTATTATTTGGTCATTATTTCAACTTTGGTACGCTTCACCATTTCCATTTATGTTAAATTTTGGAATGTTTAAGGGATTGCCAGCAAGAGCAATTCATTTAGGTTTTGCTTTAACATTAGCCTTCTTAATTTACCCAATATCAAAGAGTAAGAAAATTTCATTTTTTGATGTTTTGATCAGTTTTATGGGGGCGATATCGTGCCTCTATATTTATTTTTTTTATGATCAGTTGGTTGAAAGAGGAGGTGTACTTTTAAATCTTAGAATAACAGAAACATTTATTTTTCCATTAGAGTTGATTTTAGGAGGATGTGGAATTTTGATACTTTTGGAAGCTACTAGGAGAGCAATCGGTTTACCTTTGGTAATTATTGCTAGTTGTTTTTTATTGTTTTCATATTTTGGAAGATATGCACCAGAAATAATTTCACATGGTGGTTTATCTTTAAATAGACTTGTGGGCTTTCAGTGGCTCGATCAAGAAGCAATTTTTGGAATTCCAATTGGGGTATCAGTAGATTTTATTTTCTTATTCGTTTTATTTGGTGCTTTGCTAGAAACTGCTGGTGGTGGTAAATATTTTTTAGATCTTGCTTTTGCAATGGTTGGAAAAATGCGAGGAGGACCAGCAAAGGCTGCGATATTAGGTTCCGGTATGACTGGATTAATTTCAGGATCTTCAATTGCAAACACGGTTACTACTGGAACATTTACAATCCCAATAATGAAAAAAACTGGTTTTTCAAAGGAAAAAGCTGGTGCTATTGAGGTTTCTTCGTCAGTCAATGGTCAGATCATGCCACCTGTAATGGGGGCCGCAGCATTCGTAATGGCAAGTTTTATAGGTGTGACTTACTTTGAAATAGTTAAACATGCTTTCTTACCAGCTATTATTTCTTATATAGCATTATTCTATATTTCACATTTAGAAGCTTTAAAATTAAATCTTAAGGGAATGGATGATGCAGATGTTCCTCATTTAAAAAAAACGTTTCTGTCTGGTATACATTTTTTAATTCCAATTTTTGTTTTAATTTATACTTTGGTTTATTTAAGATTTACCGCCTCTTATTCAATTTTTTATGCAACCATTACTTTGGTTTTAGTTAATTTAATAAATTTGTTAATTAAAAATGAAATTAAAAAAGATGCTCTTAAAGAATGGTTTAATCAAACAATAGTTGGTTTTGAAAAAGGTGCTTTAAATATGGTTGCTGTTGGTATAGCGATTGCAACTGCAGGAATTATTGTTGGTGCAGTTGGATCTACAGGCTTAAGTACTAATTTAATAATAGTTATAGAATCTATAGCTAAAGATAACGTTACTATATTATTATTTTTAACAATTATTTTGTGCTTACTTTTAGGAATGGGTTTGCCAACAACGGCAAATTATGTTGTTGTCGCTTCTTTAATGGCGACCGTGTTAGTGGATGTTGGGAATGCCTCAGGATTTATTTTTCCGTTAATTGCAGTTCATTTATTTGTCTTCTATTTTGGCTTAATGGCTGATGTAACGCCACCAGTGGGACTTGCCTCTTATGCAGCTGCAGGAATATCTGGTGGAGATCCCTTAAGAACAGGGGTGCAAGCTTTTTGGTATAGTTTAAGAACAGGAATTTTGCCGATTGTATTCTTATTTAACCATGAACTTTTACTTATTGGTATTGAAAATATTTGGCATGGACTGATTGTAATTATAACTTCTTTAATTGGGATTTTAGTATTTACCTCAGCCACCCAAGGATGGTTTATTAATAAACTTAAATGGTATGAAATAATTATTTTTTTAGTAATTTCTATTTCCTTGTTATCCCCCGACTTTGTTTTAAACAAATTTTATCCAAAATATAATTATGAGGAAATTACTAAAATTAATTCAATAAAATTAGACTCAACAAAAGAAATTCAAATTAAAATAACAAGGCCTAGTTTATACGGAGAAAGATATAAATTATTTGTGATATCAAAAAATACTTTTGAGGATAAATTTACTTTAGAGGACTATGGAATTACATTAATAAAACAAGAGGATAAAATTGTTATTGATAATTTGAAATGGAATGGAGAAGCAAAAAAAAATGGTTTGGAAATGGGAGATTATATAAGTGAATTTAAAATTGAAAATTCAGATAGACCATCCAAAAATATCGTTTATCCTATAGCAATATTATTGTTAGTAGTATTTGGCTACTTTAACTTAAAAAGAAAAGAGTAAAATTACCCGCCCGGACCTAAATTAGAAGGCTTTATTTTAATAATTTTCCATACTCCAGATGCAGAGGTAATTATTTTATTATTACACTTTAGCTCACAAAATAAAAACACAAGAGTATTTGTTTTTTTTAAAATTTTTGTATGTCCAATAATTTCATCCCCAATTTTTGAAGCGCCTATAAATTTTATATCTAAAGAGATAGTTACACATGGTGCATTTCCTGCAGCTCTATGCGCGGCTGTTCCTGCTCCTGCATCTATTAAAGCAGATAAATAACCCCCATGAGTTATTCCAGCAGCATTTAAATGATTTTCATTAATTATAGATTTAAATTCATATTCATTTTCTGAAATAGCTCTAAATAAAACACCCCCATTGTGTTTCATAAATCCAGGTTTAATACTTATTTGCTCAAATTTACTGCTCATAATTTTTTATAATACAAAAGTTAAAATTAATAAAATAATTAAAATAATTATAAAAAAATAAATTACTGATTTTTGTAAAGATGCATTCAAAAGCCAATTAAACATTTTTGTTTCCTTTTTGGTGGACCGCCCAGAACTCGAATCTGGAATCTCCCGGTTCGTAGCCGAGCGCCTTATCCAATTTGGCCAGCGGTCCTTTTTAATAATATATCCCATATATCAAAGTTTTTGATGTAATTTAACTTATAAAATATTATGTTAATTACTTTATGAGCAAAAATTCTAGCGATGTTGTTATTACTTCAGCACTAAGAACTCCAATTGGTAGATACAAAGGGTCGTTAAAAAATCTTAGCGCATCAAAATTAGGATCAATAGCAATTAAAGAGGTAATTTATCAATCAAAATTAGATTTAAAGGAGATTGATGAAGTAATTATGGGGCACGTTTTAACTTCTGGACTGGGTCAAAACCCTGCTAGACAGGCTTCAATCGGTGCAGGAGTACCAGTTTCTAAACCTGCTCATATTGTTAATCAGGTTTGTGGATCTGGATTAAGATCTGTTGTTTCAGGATATCAATCAATAAGTTTAGGAGAAAATAAAATAGTCATTGCAGGCGGTCAAGAAAATATGTCTCGAGCAACTCATGCAATTTATTATAGAGAAGATAAAAAATTTTCTGAAAACAAATTAGTAGATACAATGATAAAAGATGGTCTACTTGATTCATTTAATGATTATCATATGGGTGTTACAGCTGAGAATGTTGCTGAAAAATATAAAATTTCTAGAGATGAACAAGATAATTTTTCTTTAAATTCTCAGAAAAAAACAGAAAAAGCTTATAGTCAAAATAGATTTAAAGATGAACTGATAAAATTACAAATTGAAGATGGTGATAAAAAATTTATTTTTGAAAAAGATGAACATCCTAGAGAAAATTTAAGTATAGACGATCTAAAAAAATTAAAAACAGTATTTAAAGAAAATGGGACTGTAACACCTGGAAATTCTTCAGGTATAAATGATGGTGCTGCGGCCTTAGTTTTAATGTCTAGAGAGCAAGCAGAAAAAAAATCTTTAGAGCCAATGGTTAAAATTGAGTCTTGGGCTACTTGTGGGGTTGAGCCTTCATTGATGGGACTAGGACCCATACCTTCAATTCAAGAAGCTTTATTTAAAGCGAATTGGAAAATTGATGAAGTAGATTTATTTGAAATTAATGAGGCTTTTGCAGCACAAAGTATTGCGGTAATTAAAGAATTAAAAATCCCTGAACAAAAAGTTAATGTTAATGGAGGAGCAATTGCCTTAGGTCATCCGATTGGAGCTTCTGGGGCAAGAATTTTGGTTACTCTTGTCCACGAAATGATTAAGCAAGATAAAAAAAAGGGTTGTGCGGCACTCTGTATTGGTGGCGGTATGGGAATAGCTATGTGTATTGAGAGAAGCTAAAAAGCTTAAAATTCATTTATTTTTTTATTTTTTGTATAATAAAAATACAAGATTAACGAAAAAACCTTATTAATGTGTTAAAATAAAATCCAATAATGTTTTTTTGGGTATATAAAACATTTTAAAAAATGAGCGAAAAATTACTTGTTCCTGACATTGGTGACTTTGAAAATGTTGAGGTTATAGAAATACTTGTAAAACCTGGTGATCAAATCAAAGAAAATGATCCATTAGTTACAATTGAAAGTGATAAATCAAGCGTTGAAATTCCTTCTACAGTGGCTGGGACGGTAGATAGTTTAGCAGTTAAAGTTGGTGATAAAGTTTCTAAAGGAGATTTGTTGCTTAATCTTACATCATCATCAAAAACATCATCAGAAAGCACTCTTCCAAAAGACACAGAAAATATAATTAAACAAGCTGAAGAAGCAATGGTTGAAAAAAAAGAGGAAAAAAAAATAATATCTGAACCTACAATTGAAAAAAAACAATCTACAATTCAAGTAATTAATGGGGCTGATGTTGATCCACTTGAAACTCAAGATTGGTTGGAGTCTTTATCTGCAGTTATTTCGAAAGATGGAAATCAAAGAGCCCATTTTTTAATTAAAGAACTAATTAACAAAGCTTATCGTGAAGGTGCGAATATTCCTTATACTCAAAATACCCCATACATTAATACAATACCTCCTGAGGCTGAAGTAAAGTCTAGTGGTGACCAAAATATTGAAAGAAGAATTAGATCTTTAATTAGATGGAATGCAGCAGCAATGGTAGTTCGAGCAAATAAAAAACATCCTGAGCTTGGTGGACACATCGGTACATTTGCATCTGCTGCAACATTATACGATGTTGGTATGAACCATTTTTGGAGAGCAAAAAATAATAAATTTGGTGGAGATTTAATATATTTCCAAGGACATAGTGCTCCAGGAATGTATGCAAGGGCATTTTTAGAAGGCAGATTAAATGAGAAACAATTAGATAGTTTTAGACAAGAGGTAAAGCCTGGAGGTCTATCATCATATCCACATCCATGGCTAATGCCAAAATTTTGGCAGTTCCCCACAGTATCTATGGGTTTAGGTCCTATGCTTGCTATATATCAAGCTAGATACATGAAATATCTAATTAACAGAGGTTTAATTAAAGATGAAGGAAGAAAAGTATGGGCTTTTTTAGGTGATGGAGAAATGGACGAGCCAGAGTCGATGGGAGCAATTGGGCTGGCTGCAAGAGAAAATTTAGATAATTTAATTTTTGTAGTTAACTGTAATCTTCAAAGATTGGATGGTCCAGTTAGAGGTAATGGAAAAATTATACAAGAACTTGAAGGAAGTTTTAGAGGAGCCGGGTGGAATGTAATAAAGGTTATTTGGGGATCATATTGGGACTCATTGATAGCTAATGATAAAACTGGTCATTTAGTAAAAATTATGAATGAAACAGTAGATGGTGAGTATCAAGCAATGAAAGCAAGAGACGGTGCTTATGTAAGAGAAAAGTTTTTTGGAAAATATCCTGAAGCATTAGAATTAGTTTCAAGCATGTCTGATAAGGATATATGGCGACTTAACAGAGGTGGACACGATCCTCATAAAGTTTTTGCCGCATATGATAAAGCAACTAAAAATCAAGGAAGCCCCACAGTAATTATCGCTAAAACTATTAAAGGTTATGGAATGGGAAAATCTGGTGAAAGTGTGAATACTACTCACCAAACTAAAAAATTGGATGTTGATGATTTGATGTATTATAGAGATCGATTTGATGTTCCTTTAACAGATGAACAGGTAAGAAATATAGAATACTTTAAGCCCGATGAAAAATCACCTGAAATAAAATACATTAAAGATAGAAGAATTAAATTAGGTGGATTTTTACCTGAACGATCTACTTTTGCAAAACCAATAAAAGCACCAACAAAAGATATTTTTGATTTTATGAAAGTATCAACTGGTGAAAAAGAAATGTCCACTACTATGGCACTTGTGAGAATGCTGACTAATCTATTAAGAGATAAAAATATATCTCCTAGATTGGTTCCAATTATTCCTGATGAAGCCAGAACTTTTGGTATGGAGGGTTTTTTTCAAAAAATTGGAATTTATGCGCATGAGGGGCAAAAATATGAACCTGAGGATGCGGCTCAATTAAGTTCTTATAGGGAAGATAAAAGTGGCCAAGTTTTAGAGGAAGGTATCAATGAAGCAGGTGCTATGTCATCATGGATTGCTGCTGCCACTGCCTACACCAATCATGATATTGAAATGATCCCAATTTATATTTTTTATTCAATGTTTGGTTTCCAAAGAATAGGAGATCTAGCTTGGGCAGCTGGAGATAGTCAGGCTAGAGGATTTTTGGTAGGTGCAACAGCTGGAAGAACAACATTAGCTGGAGAAGGCTTGCAACATCAGGATGGGCATAGTCATTTAATTGCATCAACTATTCCAAATTGTGTGACTTATGATCCTACATTTCATTATGAATTAGCAGTAATTTTCCGAGAAGGTTTAAGAAGAATGCATGAGAAAAATGAGAACGTTTTTTATTATATTACAACAATGAATGAAAATTATTCACACCCAGAAATGCCAAAAGATAAAAATTGTGAGGAAGGCATTCTAAAGGGTATGTATAAAATAAAAGAATTTAACAAATACAAAAAAACTAAAATTCAACTTTTAGGATCAGGAACAATCTTAAGGGAAATGATGTCTGCAGCAGAGATTTTACAAAATGATTATCAAATTGACAGTGAGATATGGAGTGTAACAAGTTTTAATGAATTAAGGAAAGATGGGATGGAGATAGAAAGATATAATCTTTTGAATCCAGATAAAGAACCTAAAAAATCCTATGTTGAGCAATGCCTGGGCCAAACAGAGGGCCCAATTATGGCTGCATCTGATTATATGAGAATGAATTCAGATCAAATCAGACCTTATACTAATAAAAGCTTTTATTCATTAGGAGCAGATGGTTTTGGAAGAAGCGATACAAGAAAAAATTTAAGAAAATTTTTTGAGGTAGATAAAGAACATTTGGTTGCTTATGGTTTAAGTATTTTAGCAAAAGAACAGCTTATTACTTCCAAACATGCAAAAGATGCAATGAAGAAGTATAATATTGATACTAACAAACCAATGCCAACAAAATTATAATGTCAGAAACTGAGATTAAAGTACCTAATATTGGAGATTTTAAAGATGTTGAGGTTATAGAGGTATTAGTTTCTGAAGGTCAATCAATTAAAAAAAATGATGCTCTAATAACAATTGAAAGTGATAAATCTAGCGTAGAAATACCATCAAATTTAGAAGGTAAAATTAAAAATTTAAAAATAAAAGTAGGAGACAAAGTTTCTGAGGGTGACTTAATTTTAACTTTAGATAGTGACTCAGAAGTTAAAAAGGAAGAGGTTAAAGAAAAACCAAAAATTGAAAAAGAGTCAAAAAATATTGAAATAATAAAACCTGAAATCCAAGAAAAAACATTTTCTAAAAAAAATATTTCAGACATTTCATCTGCTAGTCCAAAAGCTAGAAAATTTGCTAGAGAACTTGGTGTAGATATTAATCAGGTAGCAGGAAGTCAGAAAGACGGCAGAGTTGTTGAAGATGATATTAAAAAATTTGTTTCATCTAATTCAAAAAACGACGTTGTAGTAAAAGATAGTAAACCAGATAAAATTAAAAAGGAATTTGAACATTCTGATTTTGGTGAAATAGAAATTAAAGATATACCAAGAGTAAAAAAATTATCATCAAAATATCTTACAACTTCATGGATAACAATTCCTCATGTTACAAATCACGATGAAGCCGATATAACGGAGATGGAAAGTTTTAGAAGTTCATTAACAGATATGTATACTGGAGAAAAAATTAAAATTACACCTCTAGCATTTATAATAAAGGCTTTAGTTGCATCTCTTAAGAAATTTCCTAGTTTTAATTCTTCTATTGACGAAATTGAGACTGGAAAAATGACTTTAAAAAAATATTACCATATCGGGATAGCAGTTGACACGCCAAATGGATTAATGGTTCCAAAAATAAGAAATGCAAATAACAAAAAAATTTCTCTGATAAGTAAAGAGTTAAAAGAGGTAAGTGAACTTTGTAGAAATTTAAAAATTGATAAAAAAGAATTATTTGGTGGCTCGATGACGATTACGAGTTTAGGTGGTATAGGAGGTTCATTTTTTACACCTATAATTAATTATCCTGAAGTTGCTATATTAGGAGTAGGTAGATCAGAAAAAAAACAAATTTTTATGAATGGGAAGTTTCAAACTAGGACTATGCTGCCAATTTCTTTATCTTATGATCACAGAATTATTGATGGTGCAGAAGCAGCTAGATTTAATAATGATTTAAAAGAAAACTTAGGCAAAAATTTTGCCTATAAACTAGCTGTCTAATTAAAAATGAGTAAATCCATATCATTATTTAGTGCCTTATTGTGCACTTTTATTTGGGGAACAACTTTTATTGCCCAAGATACGGGCATGGATAATATTGGCCCTTTTACATTTAATGCTGTGAGGTTTTTTGTTGGTTTTCTAGCCATAATTCCACTTATGATTTTATTTGAATTAAAAAATTTTAAATCAGAATTTAAACTTGATAAAAAAACTTTCATAATTTATTCATTATTAATTGGAATTTCTTTATTCTTAGGCTCAGCACTACAACAAGTTGCTTTGCTTTATACAGATGTTGCAAATGCTGCTTTTTTTACAATTTTTTATGTTCCACTAGTACCGATTATCATTTTTTTGTTTGGTAAAAAATCAATGCATTGGAGTGTATGGCCTTCTGTAGTTCTATGTTTAATTGGAGGATATTTATTAACAAATTTTCATGATGCAACAGTAAGATTAGGAGATACTTTAGTTGTTCTCGGAGCTCTATTTTGGAGTACTCATATCATTTTTACTGGGATCATTATAACTAAATACAATCTACCACTTACTTTAGGAGCTGCGCAGACTTTAATTGTGGCTATTTTTTCATTTATAATTGGAATTATTTATGAAGAATTTATTTTAAGTAATATTTTAATGGAAATTTATTCAATTTTATATGCAGGTATATTATCTGGTGGATTTGCATTTGTATTACAAATTTATGCCCAGCGTAATATTACTCCAGCACCTGCGGCTATAATTTTTTCTCTCGAAGGTGTATTTGCGACAATAGCTGCTTGGTTTATTTTAAATCAAATTCTAGATGTTAATAATTTACTTGGATGCTTTTTTATTCTATGTGGAGTTCTATTGTCTCAATTACTACCTTTAATTAAAAAGAAATATACTTAATAAATTAAACTAAATAAAATTAAAGCAATTATTATTCTATAAATTACAAATGCATTCATTGAAAATTTATTTATATAAATTAAAAAGAATTTAACTGTTAGAAAAGAAAAAATAAAAGAAGATATAATTGCGATAACAACTAAGTAATTAAACTGAATTGATTGTTCAAAAACATCTTTCAAGCTTAAGACACTAGCTCCAGCTAATGCTGGGATTGAAAGTAAAAAAGACATCTTACTTGAATCTACTCTATTAAATTTTAAAATTCTTGCAGCTGTTATAGTAATTCCTGCCCTACTCACTCCAGGTACAAGAGAGAAAATTTGGAAAACACCTATAAATATTATTGACTGAAAATTTAAATTTGAAGAAATTTTTTTATCAAATCGATTTTTGTCTGAGATGTATAAAATAATTGCGAATATTAAAGTAGTCCAAGCAATCACTTCTAAATTTCTTAACTGATAAATTAAATTTGTTCTATAAAGTATGTATCCAACAATTATTAACGGAATAGATCCAAGTATAATTAAACTTAAAAGTCTTTTATTTTTTCTAGCATCAAATAGTTCATCCCTAAAAAAATAAATTATAGCTATTAGTGAACCTAGATGGAGGCTGATATCAATTAGCAAAGAACTAGATTTAAATTCATATAAAGTAGAAACCAAGATTAAATGAGCAGAAGAACTAATAGGAAGAAATTCAGATATTCCTTGAATTGCAGAGAGAATTAAAACTTCTATAATATTTTGAAACATTGTTTCTTCGTAACTTATAAAGTATTTATTTAAAACAATTCGATTTAAGCATAATAGCTATGCAATAATTAAAAACGTGTTAATTGGCGGTAATAATTTAAAAATTAAGGTCAATATATATTACCTATTTTATGCTTTATATACATAAATCAGGGTATATTTTGCCAAAACTTAAATAATATTATGTCCGATAAAATGCTTAAATTTGTTAAAATAGGTCAACAAACTCCACCTAAAAGAGAAGTTGATACGAGAAAGAAAGATTTTAACGAAATTTATGACGAGTATATCAATGAAAAAGCCAAAGAACAGTCGAGTAGGTGTTCGCAATGCGGAGTACCTTTTTGCCAAGTTCATTGTCCTTTAAGTAATAACATTCCAGATTGGCTTAAACTGACAGCAGAGGGAAGATTAAAAGAGGCGTATGAATTATCCCAAAGCACAAACAATATGCCTGAAGTGTGTGGTCGAATTTGCCCTCAAGATAGATTATGCGAGGGGAATTGTGTAATTGAACAGTCTGGTCATGGAACAGTAACTATCGGATCAGTAGAAAAATATATTACAGATAATGCTTGGGCTGAGGGCTGGGTAAAACCAATTAAGGTAACAAATGAAAAAAATCAAAGTGTAGGAATTATAGGTGCAGGTCCTGCTGGTTTAGCTGCTGCAGAACAATTAAGAAAAAATGGATATAAAATTACTGTCTACGATAGATATGATAGAGCAGGAGGATTATTAATTTATGGAATTCCAAATTTTAAATTAGAAAAAGAAGTTGTAGAGCGAAGAACAAAACTCTTAAAGGATGGAGGAATTGAATTTGTTCAAAATTTTGAAGTTGGTAAGGATGCAAGCCTAGATCAATTGAGAAAAAAACACGATGCAATTTTAATTGCAACAGGAGTTTATAAAGCAAGAGAAGTAAACTTACCTGGAAATGATCTTGATAATATTTTTCCTGCAATGGATTTTTTAACAGCATCTAATAAAAAAGGTCTAGGAGATGATGTTGAATTGTTTGATAAAGGAATTTTAAATGCAGAAGGTAAAGATATTGTTGTAATAGGTGGAGGTGACACAGCAATGGATTGTGTAAGAACTTCTATAAGACAGAAGGCAAAATCTGTTAAATGTTTGTACAGAAGAGATAAGGAAAATATGCCAGGTTCTGCTAGAGAAGTTGCAAATGCAGAAGAAGAAGGTGTTGAGTTTGTTTGGTTATCAAGTCCTAAAGAATTTAAAGGTACAAATAAAGTAGAAAAAATAATTGTAGATCAAATTAAATTAGGTGATCCAGACGAGACAGGAAGAAGAAAGCCACAGGTACAAGAAGGCTCAAGTTACGAAACAAAAGCAGATATGGTTATCAAAGCACTAGGTTTTGATCCTGAGGATTTACCAAATTTATTTGATAGTAGTGAATTACAAGTAACAAAGTGGGGAACTATTAAAACAGATTTTGATACTATGGAAACAAATATAAAAGGGGTGTTTGCTGCTGGTGATATAGTTAGAGGAGCTTCGTTAGTTGTTTGGGCGATAAAAGATGGAAGAGATGCAGCAGCTTCAATTAAAACTTATCTAGAGAGTAAATCAAAAGTGGAAAAAAGAGTAGCTTAATGGAAAATTATAAAAAGAACCTTCATCTTTTAAAAGAAAATAATGTTTATTCAGAAGATATGGAGCATGATGCTTGTGGTGTTGGTATAATTGCATCAACTGAAGGTAAAAAATCTCGTGAAGTTGTAGAGTATGGTATTGAAGCGTTAAAAGCAGTTTGGCATAGAGGCGCTGTAGATGCCGATGGGAAAACTGGTGATGGAGCTGGAATTCATGTTGAAATACCAAAAGATTTCTTCATTGAAAAGATAGAAGTGACAGGACACACACATGACAATTCTGAAATTTGTGTGGGCATGATATTTCTGCCTCGGAATGATTATGCGGCTCAAGAAAGTTGCAAAACTATTGTTGAAAGTGAATTAACAAAAAATGATTTTAGTATTTACGGCTGGAGGCAAGTTCCAGTTAATCCAAAAGTTTTAGGAGAAAAGGCATTCCAAACAATGCCTGAAATTATCCAAGTATTGTTTAAACCTTATAATCCAGAATTAACAAATAAAGATTTAGAAAGAAAAATTTATGAAACTAGAAGAAAGATAGAAAATGAAGCTTTTAAAAAATCTTTAAATAATTTTTATATTTGTTCATTGAGTTCTAAGTCTATCATTTACAAGGGAATGTTTTTAGCTGAAGCTATCTCAGATTTCTACCTTGATCTAAAAGATGAGAGATTTGTTTCAAGGTTTGCTATTTTTCATCAAAGATTTTCAACAAATACAGCACCTAGCTGGAATTTAGCCCAACCCTTTAGAGCTATAGCGCATAATGGAGAAATTAATACTTATAGAGGAAATAAAAATTGGATGAAAGTTCATGAACAAGAGATGAACAGTCCCCTTTTTGACGACGTTGAAAACTTAAAACCTGTTATACAACAGGGAGCATCAGACTCTGCTGCATTAGACAATGTATTTGAATTATTAAATATATCTGGCCAGCCTGCGCCTTTGGCTAAGCTTATGTTAGTTCCAGACGCTTGGTCTAAAAAAAACAAAACTCTACCAAAAGATCACCAACAATTATTTAATTTTTTAAACAGCACTATGGAGCCATGGGATGGACCGGCAGCTATTGCTGGCACTGATAATGAGTGGGTTATAGCTGCAAATGATAGAAATGGATTAAGACCTTTAAGATACGCAATTACAAAAGACAAATTATTATTTGCAGGTTCTGAAACAGGAATGATTGAATTAAATGAAAAAAGAATTTTGTCAAAGGGAAGATTGGGTCCAGGGGAAATAATTGGAGTTAGAATAGAAAAAGGTAAAGTATTTACAAACAAGCAAATAAAAGATTATTTAGCCAAAGAGTATAAACACTTTAATTCACAAATTATCGACCTAGATGATAAGTTAACTATTTCAGATGAAAAAAATTCTTTTTCGGGAGATGATTTAAGAAGAAGGCAATATACTTTTGGAATCAGTCTAGAAGATCTTGAGCTCATACTGCATCCTATGGCAGAAGATGCTAAAGAAGCAACTGGATCTATGGGGGACGATACACCATTGGCTGTTTTGTCAGATAGGTATAGACCGTTATACCATTTTTTTAGACAAAATTTTAGTCAAGTCACAAACCCACCAATAGACTCTTTAAGAGAAAACAAGGTTATGAGTTTGAAAACAAGATTTGGAAATCTTGGAAATATTTTAAATTTTGATAATTTAACAAAGCAAAATATTTATGTTTTAAATAGTCCAATATTATCAAATTCTCAGTTTGAAAAATTTATAAATTTTTTTGGTAACAATTCATCTATAATTGATTGTACTTTTTCTGAGGAAGAAACTTTATTTGATTCGATTAAAAAAATTCAAAAAGAAGCTGAAATTGCAGTAAGACAGGGAGTTACTCAATTGATTTTAAGTGACAAAGAGCTTTCTAGCTTAAAACTTCCAATACCAATGCTTTTAGCAGTTGGATCAATTAATTCATTCCTTATTGAAAAAAAACTAAGAGGATATGTATCAATAAATGTTCAATCCGGAGAGGCTTTAGATACACACTCTTTTGCAACATTAATAGGAGTTGGAGCAACTACTGTAAATCCATACTTAGCATTTGATAGTTTATTTCAGCGTCATGAAAAGAAATTATTTGGTCAATTTAGCTTTGACGAATGTGTAGAGAGATACATAAAATCAGTAAACGCAGGTTTATTAAAGATCATGTCTAAGATGGGTATTTCAGTTCTAAGTTCTTATAGAGGTGGATGTAACTTTGAAACTGTAGGTTTAAGTAGAACAATTGTTGCAGATTATTTTCCAGGAGTTGTCTCTAAAATTTCAGGTATTGGACTTACGGGTATAGAGAAAAAAATTAGAGAAATACATAAAGAGGCATTTGAAAGTTCTGAAACCATATTGCCGATAGGCGGTATATATAGATATCGTAAAAATGGTGAAACTCATCAATATCAAGGAAAATTAATTCATTTACTTCAAAGTGCAGTAGGATCTAATTCTTATGATGCCTATAAAAGATATGCGGATGGAATATATAGTTTACCACCTATTAATCTTAGAGACTTAATTGATTTCAGAGAAAAAAAATTAAGTGGGCCAATAGATATTTCTGAGGTTGAGCCAATAGAAAATATTTTAAAAAGATTTGGAAGTGGAAGCATGTCTCATGGAGCTTTATCAAAAGAGGCGCATGAAACTTTGGCAACTGGCATGAATAGGATTAAAGGTGCTTCATGTAGTGGAGAGGGCGGTGAAGACGCCAGTAGATTTAAAGTTTTAGACAATGGTGACAGTGCAAACTCAAGAGTTAAACAAATAGCTTCTGCAAGATTCGGAGTTACAGTTAATTATCTTAATAATTGTAATGAGATAGAAATTAAAATCGCACAAGGCGCTAAGCCTGGTGAGGGAGGTCAGCTACCAGGATTTAAAGTTACAGAGGAGATTGCTAAACTTAGACATTCAACTCCTGGAGTAACTTTAATATCACCGCCACCACATCATGATATTTATTCAATCGAAGATCTTGCGCAACTAATTTATGATTTGAAACAGATAAATCCTAAAGCAAGAATTGGAGTTAAGCTTGTTGCTTCTTCTGGAGTAGGAACAATTGCAGCTGGCGTAGCTAAAGCAAAAGCAGATATAATATTAATTTCTGGACATAATGGTGGAACAGGAGCAACACCACAGACTAGTGTTAAGTATGTTGGAATACCATGGGAAATGGGTTTGACGGAAGCAAACCAAGTATTAACTTTAAATAATCTTAGACATAAAGTTACATTAAGAACAGACGGTGGAATTAAAACTGGAAGAGATGTTGTGATAGCTGCAATGATGGGTGCTGAAGAATATGGTGTTGCTACTACAGCATTAGTTGCGATGGGATGTATAATGGTAAGACAGTGTCATTCAAACACATGTCCTGTAGGAGTTTGTACTCAAGATGAAAAGCTTAGAGAAAAATTTAATGGAACTCCAGAAAAAGTAGTTAATTTGTTTACATTTATAGCTAGTGAAGTAAGAGAAATATTAGCAAATTTAGGTTTTAAATCATTAAATGAAGTGATTGGTAGGACAGACTTGTTAAAACAGGTTAGTAAGGGCTCTCCAAATTTAGACGATTTAGATTTAAATCCTTTATTTGTTCAAGCTGATACTGGAAATAATCCGAGGTATTGTGAGTATCAAAAAATAAATAGTGTACCAGATACTCTTGACCAAGAAATTTGGCCAGAAATTGAACAAGCTTTAGATAATTCTGAAAAAATTGAAAAAGAATATCAAATAAAAAATACTCACAGAGCAGTAGGCACAAGGATTTCTCATCATTTATATAAAAAATATGGTTATGAAAAACTTGATGAAAATTTTTTAGTTTTAAATTTTAAAGGTTCAGCAGGTCAATCATTTGGTGCATTTTCTTCTAAAGGCTTAAAACTTGTATTAAAGGGAGATACAAATGATTATGTTGGTAAAGGTTTGTCAGGAGCTACTATTTCAATAAAATTGCCTGAAGAGAGCAATTTAGTTTCAAATGAGAATACAATTTTAGGAAATACTGTTCTTTACGGAGCTACTTCAGGAAAACTTTTTGCTGCTGGCCAAGCTGGCGAAAGATTTTCAGTTAGAAATTCTGGTGCAGTCACAGTAATTGAAGGATGCGATTCTAATGGATGTGAATATATGACTGGTGGAACTGTAGTAATTTTAGGAGATGTTGGTGATAATTTTGCAGCTGGTATGACAGGTGGAATGGCCTTTATATATGACAAATCTCAACAATTTGAAAAGAAAGTAAATCCAGGGTCAGTAGTTTGGCAAAACGTAGAGACAGATTATTGGAAAGAATATCTAAAAAATTTAGTTGGTGAGCATTTTAGAGAAACTAAGTCTCAATTATCGAAAAAAATAATTGAAAACTTTGATGATGAAGTAAATAATTTTGTTCAGGTGTGTCCTAAAGAAATGTTAGATAAGTTAAAAAATCCAATTACTTTAAAAAAAGATATAAAAAAAGTTAGCTAAATTAATAATTTAAGTTCTTTTAAAATTATATTTAACCATTTTTTA
This sequence comes from Pelagibacteraceae bacterium AG-390-A23, assembly GCA_003279775.1. GTDB lineage: Bacteria > Pseudomonadota > Alphaproteobacteria > Pelagibacterales > Pelagibacteraceae > Pelagibacter. The sequence goes on along the minus strand of QCGW01000004.1, from coordinate 11,088 downwards.
TTTGATAAACTGTGATCACCTTTTTTTATAATATTTAATTTTTTCTTAGCTTTTGGAAATAATCTTAAAACTTTTTTTGAATATGAGACAGGAACTGCCTCATCTTTTTCACCATGTACCATTGTTACTTTAATATTTGAATTTATTTTCTTATTTAAGACTTTGTTTTTCCTTCCATCTTTTATTAATTGTAGTGTAATTGGATATTCATAATTGCCATGTTTTAATTGATAAATACCCTTGCGTATTGTTTCCTTTTTCATTTTTTTAGTAAATTTTTTCCACATTAAGTTTTCTAAAAATTCAGGAGCAGCCCCTATTCCCAAAAACCCTTTAATCTGTTTTTTGAAAATTTTGAATTGATTAAGCGAAATCCATGCACCCATACTCGAACCAATTAGCACAAATTCTTTTTTTTTAACGTATTTTCTAATTAAAATGGACGTCTCTTTACTCCATTTTGAAATATTTCCATTTACAAATTTTCCAGAAGATTTTCCATGACCAGAGTATTCTAGTGCTAAAAAACTTACTTTATTTTTTTTAGCAAATTTCAAAAATGCATTTGGTTTTTTTCCTTCAAGATCTGACATAAAGCCATGCAAAAAAACTATAAAAGAACTATTTTTAAAAATTTTAGAAATATGTCTAATTTTCTTTGTATTTGATATTTGATGAAATCTGAAATTTGCCATAATCGTTTATAAGTTTTGTCTATTAATATATAATCATATCAAATGTCATCTGATTTAAAAGTTTTACAAGTAATACCAAAGTTAGGTTATGGAGGAGCTGAAACAGGCTGTTATGATATAGCTCATTATTTACCAGAAAATAATTGTAAATCTTTTATTGTAACAAGTGGTGGTGAATTACTTAAATTTGTAGATAGAAAAAAAGTTAAGATATTTAGACTTCCGGTACAAAGTAAGAATCCTTTACTAATTTTAATTAATGCTTTTATCTTAACTGGAATAATTTTAGTTTATAATATTTCTCTGGTTCACGCGAGAAGTAGAGCACCTGCTTGGTCATGTTTGTTAGCAACAAAAATCACAGGACGAAAATTTGTAACTACATTTCATGGAACATACAATTTTAAGAGTAATATAAAAAAAATTTATAATTCAGTAATGACTAGAGCAGATTTAATAATTGCAGGATCAAATTTTATTTTTTCTCATATTAAAAAAAATTATTCAAAATATTTAAATGAGAAAAAAAAATTAATGGTTATTTTTAGAGGAATAAACGTTGACTACTTTGACCCAACAACCAAAATTGAAATTGATGAAAAAAAATTATTAAAAAAATGGGATATTGAAAAAGATAAAAAAATTATACTTTTACCTGGCAGATTAACTTCCTGGAAAGGACAGGAATTTTTTATAGAGGCAATTAATTTAGTGAATATAGAACTGGGTTATGAAGCTTTTTATGCTGTCATTCTAGGTAGTGATCAAGGTAGAGATTTATATAAGAAAAAATTAATTAGACTTTCGGAGCAATACAGATTGTCTAAACAAATAAGATTTATAGATCATTGTAACGATATGGCCTTAGCTTATAAAGTTTCTGATATTATTGTTTCAGCCTCAACAGAACCAGAGGCCTTTGGTAGAGTTGCTGTTGAAGCACAATCGATGAAAAAACCAATTATAGCAAGTAACATTGGAGGCTCTAATGAAACAATAATTGATGAAAAAACTGGTTTTTTATATGAAGCAGGAAATGCTAAATCATTAAGTAATAAAATATTAAGAACTCTTAACATGGATGAAACTCTATTAAAATCAATTGGTAATGAGGGAAGAAAAAACATAGTTCAAAAATTTAATGTTGAAAAAATGTGCTTTTCTACTTATTCAGAGTATAAGAGATTATTAAATTAAATGCCGATAATAACATTACCTGACGGAAACAATATTAATTTTCCAAATAAAGTTACTGGACTAGAAGTAGCTGAAAAAATTAGTAAATCATTAGCCAAACAAGCCATGGTCATAAGTGTTGATGGAGAGCTTAAAGATCTTGATTTTCAAATTGAAAATGATTGTTCTGTAAAAATTTTTACTTCAAAAAATCCTGAGGGCTTGGAAACTATAAGGCATGATACAGCTCATATTTTAGCTATGGCTGTTCAAGAATTGTTTCCTGGCACACAAGTTACAATTGGACCCGTGATTGAAAATGGATTTTATTACGACTTTGCTAGAAAAGAACCGTTTACGGAGGATGATCTGGTTAAAATTGAAAATAAAATGAAAGAGATCGTTGATAGGAATGAAACAACAAAAAGAGAAGTTTGGGATAGAAACAAAGCAATTAGGCATTTTAAAAAAAAAGGAGAAATTTATAAAGCTGAGTTAATCGAGGCGATTCCTGAAAAAGAAGATGTATCAATTTATTTTCATGGAGAATGGCATGATTTATGTAGAGGTCCACATCTATCCTCTACAGGTAAAATAGGAAAATATTTTAAACTTACAAAAGTATCAGGAGCATATTGGAGAGGAGACTCCAATAATGAAATGTTGCAAAGAATATATGGTACGAGTTGGGCAACTCAAAGAGATTTAGATGAATATTTAAAGAGAATAGAGGAAGCGGAAAAAAGAGATCATAGAAAATTAGGGAGAGAAATGGATTTATTTCATTTTAGAGAAGAAAGTCCTGGCTCAGTATTTTGGCATGAAAGAGGATGGGGTTTATTTCAAAAGCTCATTAACTACATGAGAAGCAGACAAGATGCTGCTGGTTATAAAGAGGTAAATACTCCAGAGGTACTAGATAGACAACTATGGGAAAAATCTGGGCATTGGGAAAAATATGGAGAAAACATGTACACTTCTGAAACACCAGATGAGAAAGTTTTTGCAATTAAACCGATGAATTGCCCTGGTCATATCCAGGTATTTAATCAAGGCCTAAAGAGTTACAGAGATCTTCCTTTACGTTTTGCTGAATTTGGGAAAGTTCATCGTTATGAGCCATCAGGCGCTTTACATGGGTTATTAAGAGTAAGAGCCTTTACTCAAGATGACGCCCATATTTTTTGTACAGAAGATCAAATTACTAGCGAATGTTTAATTGTTACAAATTTAATACTAGATATTTATAAGGACCTTGGTTTTGAAAATGTAATTCTAAAATATGCAGATAGGCCAGAAGTAAGAGTTGGTGACGATTTAGTATGGGATAAAGCAGAAGCCTCTTTGCTTGAAGCTGTTAAAGCTTCTAAACTAGAATATACTATTAATAAAGGTGAGGGGGCATTTTATGGTCCTAAAATTGAATTTGTTTTACGAGATGCTATTGGCAGAGATTGGCAATGTGGAACTTTACAAGTAGATTTAAATTTACCTGGAAGATTAGATGCTTCTTATATTGACAAAGATGGAACTAAAAAAGTTCCTGTTATGTTGCACAGAGCATTATTCGGTTCTTTAGAGAGATTTATTGGAATTTTAATTGAAAACTATGCAGGCAAGTTTCCATTTTGGATATCTCCTTTACAGACTATGGTAATACCTATTTCAGAAGAATTTAATGATTATGCAGTTGAGGTATCAAATAAAATTAAAAATTCAGGTATAAGTTCAGCAGTAGATTTAAAAAATCATAACTTAAATTATAAAATTAGAGATCATTCTTTAGCAAAAATACCGCTTTTATTAATTTGTGGTAAAAAAGAAGTTGACTCCAATTCAGTAACGATTAGAAGATTAGACTCTAATAAACAAGAAAATATGGGTATAGATCAATTCTTAAAAACATTCTCTGCTTTAAACAAAGCATCTTCAAACTAAGTGGCAGACTTCAAACAAAATTATTTTCAAAGAAGAACCAAGGACAGAGGTCCAAGATCAAATAATAGAATTTCTTCTCCTGATGTACAGGTTATAGCAAGTGATGGAGAAAATCTTGGAGTAATGAATACCAATGAAGCTATTTCTATGGCAAAAAATCAAGGTTTAGATTTAATTGAAATAGCACCTAATGCAAATCCTCCTGTATGTAAAATAATGGATATGGGTAAATACAAGTATGATGCTCAGAAAAAAGCAAACCTTGCAAAGAAAAAACAAAAAATTGTTTCCTTAAAAGAAATTAAAATGAGACCTGTTACGGAAACTCATGATTATGAGTTTAAAGTCAAAAATGCTAAAAAATTTATAGCTAAAGGAGATAAGGTTAAATTTACTATTAGATTTAAAGGTAGAGAACTTCAGCATTCCCATCTAGGAAATGAACTAATGGGCAAAATTAAAGAAGATATGAAGGATATCGGTAAGGTGGAATTGCATCCCAAGTTTGATGGCAAGCAAATGATCATGGTAATTCAGCCTTTATAAGCCTTAATAGAGGTTGTAAAATTATATCTTTCTTTGTATAAGTCCGCAGAATTATGCCAAAACTAAAAACAAAAAGCTCAGCAAAAAAAAGATTTAAAATATCTGCTAAGGGTAAAGTTATTTCTGCTCAGGCAGGTAAAAGACATGGCATGATTAAAAGAACGAATTCACAAATAAGAAAATTAAGAGGCACTACAACATTGTCTAAACAAGATGGAAAAATTGTTAAGTCATACATGCCTTACAGTTTAAGAGGTTAATAATGGCAAGAGTTAAAAGAGGTGTAACTAGCAAAGCAAAACATAAAAAAGTTTTAAAAGCTGTAAAAGGTCAATGGGGTAGAAGAAAAAATACTATTAGAGTTGCTAAGCAAGCTATGGAAAAATCCATGCAATACGCTTACAGAGACAGAAGAAATAAAAAAAGAGATTTTAAATCATTGTGGATACAGAGAATCAATGCTGGAGTTAGAGCTGAAGGCTTAACTTATTCAAAATTTATCAATGGATTAAATAAATGTGGTATTGCAATAGATAGAAAAATTCTTGCTGAAATTGCTTACGATAGCCCAGAAGCATTCAAAACAATTGTACAAAAAGCTCAATCAGCTTTAAATTAATCTTCGCTATTGTTTTTATTTCTTAAGGAAATAATCTACTAATATGTCAGAGATAAAAAATATTAGAGATCAGTTTATATCAAAGCTTGAAAATGATATAAGCATTGATCAAATAAATGAAATCAAAACTGAGCTCTTTGGTAAAAATGGTTTAATTTCATCAAAATTTAAAAAAATAGGATCAATACCAGATACTGATAGAAAAAAATTTGCATCAGATTTAAATCAAGTTAAAGATGAACTTCAGAATTTGATAACTTCTAAAATTAGTGAGATAGAAGGAAAAAAAATAAACGAAAAACTAGAAAATGAAAAAGTTGATATAACTTTGCCTGAAAGACCATTCGTTACAGGAAAAGTTCATCCAGTATCACAAACTATTGATGAAATTTCATCTATTTTCTCTGAAATAGGATTTAGTGTTGAGGAAGGCCCTGATGTTGAAAATGAATACAACAACTTTACAGCTCTAAACACACCAGACAATCATCCAGCGAGAGATATGCATGATACATTTTACTTAGATGAAAACAAAGAGGTTTTGTTACGAACTCATACTTCACCAGTTCAAATCAGGACTATGCTAAAAGACAAACCTCCATTTAAGATCATTGCTCCTGGAAGAACTTATAGATCTGATAGTGATCAAACGCACGCACCAATGTTTCATCAAGTAGAAGGTTTGCATATTGATACAAATATTAATATGGGGCATTTGAAAGGATGCTTGAATTATTTCATTAAAGAATTTTTTGAAGTTGAAAAAATTAAAATGAGATTTAGACCTAGTCATTTTCCATTCACAGAACCATCTGCTGAAGTAGATATTGGTTATGAAATAAAAGATGGCAAAATAATTATTGGGGAAGGAGATAAGTGGCTTGAAATTTTAGGCTGTGGCATGGTGCATCCTAATGTCTTAAGAAATGTAAAAGTAGATCCTTCTAAATATCAAGGATATGCTTTTGGCATAGGTATAGACCGATTAGCAATGCTTAAATATGGAATTAATGATTTAAGAGCGTTTTTTGATTGTGACTACAGATGGCTAAATCATTTTGGTTTTGATCCGCTTGATGTCCCTTCAAATTACAGAGGTTTAAGCAGATGAAAATTACATATGATTGGTTAAAAGATCATTTAAAAACAAGTGCTAAAGAAGATAAACTTCTTGAGAAACTAACAGACATAGGTCTTGAGGTTGAAAGTATAGAAAACTTATTTGAGGGATTAGATTTATTTAAGGTTGCAAAAATTGTAAAAACAGAAAAACATCCTAATGCAGACAGACTTAAAGTTTGTGATGTTGATGTTGGTAATAAAGAAATCAAAAAAGTTGTTTGTGGTGCTCCAAATGCAAGAGAGGGTCTTCTTACTGTATATGCCCCACCAGGCGCGATAATCCCAAAAAACAAAACTAAACTTGTTGTTGCTAAAATTAGAGACGTTACATCATGTGGAATGCTCTGTTCTGAATCTGAATTGAATTTATCAGATGAAAGTGATGGAATTACGGAGCTGTCGCCATCTAAATATGCAAAAAGTATTGGTAAAAGTTATTTTTCTAAATCAAGCTCTAATCTTATCGATTTATCAATTACACCAAATAGACCAGACTGTCTTGGAGTTCTAGGGATAGCAAGAGATTTATCAGCTGCAGGTTTTGGAAAATTAAAAACAGAAAAAGATAAAAAAATTAAATCTAATAAAAAACATACCTTAAAAGTAAAGATAACAAAGGAAAAAAATCAAGGCTGTTTATCTTTTGGTAGTTGCTTGATAACTAACGTCAAAAACACAGAAAGCCCTCAATGGTTGAAAGATAAATTAATTTCTATAGGCCAAAAACCAATATCTGCAATTGTAGATATTACAAATTATGTCATGATTGATATTAATCGTCCTTTGCACGCATATGATGCTGACAAAATTGATAAGGGAATAATTGTTAGAAATTCAAAATCAGGAGAAAAATTTACCGCTCTGGATAATAAAAATTATAAACTAGATGATGGAATGTGTGTGATAAGTGATAACAAAGGTGTCTTAGGCCTAGGTGGAATTATTGGAGGAACAAGATCTGGTACAGAGCTAGATACAAAAAATGTTTTATTAGAGTCGGCTTATTTTGACCCAAGGTCAATTAGAAAAACTGCTAAAAAGTTGAATATCGATACAGATGCTAAATTTAGATTTGAAAGAGGTATTGATCAGTTATCTATAGAAGATGGATTAAATAAAGCAGCTTTTTTAATTAAGGAAATTTGTGGTGGTGAAATTAGTAAAATAGATATTCAAAAAATTGAGTCTTACAAAAACAAAGTAATAAAATTTGAACCAAAAACATTTGAAAAAATTACTGGTTTTAGAATTTCAACCAAAGAAATGATAATCATTTTAGAAAAACTTGGTTTTAAATTAAAAAAATAAAAAAAATTCTTTAAATTATCAGTTCCATCTTGGAGACCAGATATTGTTCAAGAAATTGATATAGTTGAGGAACTTGTAAGAATTAGTGGCTATGAAAAAATAAAAATAGAAAATCCTATAAAAGAAAGATCAAAAAATACTTTAAATCTAACTCAAAAGTTATTTCATTTTCTTCAAAGGGCAGTAGCATCCAAAGGATATTTGGAAGCAATTACCTGGTCTTTTACAGATTCTAAATATAATGATCACTTCAAAGAAGCCAATAAAGAAATAAAAATTATAAATCCAATTAGCTCTGAATTAGGAGTATTAAGAAATTCTATTTTTTCAAATTTAGCAATGTATATGAGCAAAAACTTAGATAGAGGAATTAAAGATTTATCAATATTTGAAATAGGACCAATATTTTATGGCCCACAACCTGGAGAACAGAACACAGTTGTTTGCGGCCTGTCAGCTGGAAAAAAATCTAGACTTTCATGGATTGAAAAAGAGAGAAATGTAGATGTTTTTGATATTAAAAGAGATGTTATACAAACTTTAGTAGAAGCTGGCTATAACGCTGAAAAATTTTACATAGATAATGAAAGTCCCAATTATTATCATCCAGGAAAATCAGGAAGAATATTTTTAAATAAAGGAAAAGATAAGGTAGCAGCTTATTTTGGTGAAATTCATCCAAACATCATTAAAACGCTAGATATTAAAACAGAGTCTTTAGTAGGATTTGAAATATTTCTAGATAATTTAAAACTGCCAAAAAAAACTTTAAAAGATCAAAAAACAAAATATTCAGTATCCGACTTTCAAAAATCTGAAAGAGATTTTGCATTTATTGTTGATAAAAAAATAAGTGTGCAAGATATAGTAAGCGTCATATCAAATATTGATAAAAATTTAATTTCAAACATTAAAGTATTTGACGTTTACGAAGGAGACAATATTCCTGAAAATCAAAAATCAGTTGCTATAAGCGTCACTATTCAATCATTGGAAAAAACATTAACGGATAATGATTTAGAACAAACTAATAATTTGATAATAGAAACAGTTGAAAATAAAACTGGTGCTAAAATTCGTTCCTAAAATAATTAATGAGTTCAATTGATAATATAAGAAACTTTGCAATAATTGCACATATTGATCATGGCAAATCTACTATAGCCGATAGAATTATTCATAGTTGCGGTGGATTAACCGAAAGAGAAATGAAAGCTCAAGTTTTGGATTCTATGGATATTGAACGTGAAAGAGGAATCACAATTAAAGCTCAAACTGTAAAATTAAATTATAAAGCTAAAAATGGAAAAGATTATATTTTAAATATTATTGATACTCCAGGCCATGTTGATTTCAGTTATGAAGTTAGTAGATCATTATATGCATGTGAAGGTTCAATTTTAATTGTAGATAGTACTCAAGGTGTAGAAGCTCAAACTTTAGCAAACGTTTATCAAGCGCTTGATACTAATCATGAAATAGTACCTGTCTTAAATAAGGTTGACTTGCCTGCATCCGATTTAGATAGAACAAAAAAACAAATCGAGGATGTAATAGGAATTGATACTGAAAATGCAATTCCGTGTTCAGGTAAAACTGGAGAAGGTATAGAAAATATTTTAGAGCAAATTATTGCAACATTACCAGCTCCAAAAGGAGAAAGTTCCGCAGATCTAAAATGTTTATTGGTTGATAGTTGGTATGATACATATCTAGGTGTAGTAATTTTAGTTAGAGTGATAGATGGCAAACTTTCAAAACATATGAAAATAAAAATGATGTCTACCAATCAAGATTATATTGTAGAAAAAGTTGGGGTTTTTACGCCAAAGCCAGTAGATATAAATGAACTTAAAACAGGTGAAATTGGATTTATTACAACAGGAATTAAAGTTTTGTCTGAAACAAAAGTTGGAGATACGATTTGTGATGCTTCAAAACCTTTAAAAGATGCTTTGCCAGGTTTTAAGCCAAGTAAGCCAGTAGTATTCTGTGGGCTATTTCCAGTAGATAGTTCTGAGTTTCAAAAACTCAAAGATGGTTTAGCAAAATTACAATTAAATGATGCAAGTTTTTCATTTGAACCAGAGTCATCATCTGCTTTAGGTTTAGGTTTTAGATGTGGATTTTTAGGATTACTTCATTTGGAAATAGTTACAGAAAGATTAGAAAGAGAATTTGATGTTAATTTATTAACAACTACACCTGGTGTTGTTTACAAAGTTTACCTTAATAATGGAAACATAATTGATCTTCAAAATCCATCAAGTTTACCTGATCCAACTTTAATAAAATATATAGAGGAGCCATGGATAAAAGCAACAATCATTACTCCTGACCAATATCTAGGCTCAATTATAAAAATGTGTCAGGATAAAAGGGGAATTCAGACTAATTTAAGCTATTCAGGTAATAGAGCCGTAGTGAATTATGAATTACCATTGAATGAAGTTGTTTTTGATTTTAATGATAGACTAAAATCTATGACTAGTGGCTATGCTAGTTTTGACTATGAAATCATTGAACATAGAGAGGGAGATTTGGTAAAACTTGGCATTCTAGTAAATGGAGAACCAGTTGATGCTTTAGCGATGATGATACATAAAGACTTTGCACAAAAAACTGGGAGAGAGGTTTGTGAAAAATTAAAAGATTTAATACCTCGACATAATTTTATGATTCCAGTTCAAGCTGCGATAGGGGGTAAAATTATTGCTAGAGAAACAATTAAAGGGTTTAAAAAAGATGTTTTAACTAAAATTCACGGTGGTGGAGCAACTGATAGAAAAAGAAAGCTTTTAGAAAAACAAAAAAAAGGAAAAGCCAGATCAAAGCAATTTGGAAGGGTAGAGATTCCTCAGGAAGCTTTTATAGGAGTTCTTAAAATTAACAAAGATGGATGATGAATATATTTGATGAAATTTCAATAATTATTCCTACATTTTATCCAGGCAACATAATTAATAAATGTTTAGAAACTCTGCCAAAGAATGTTGATATAATAATTGTTGATAATGGAAATGATGAAGATCTTATTAATTTAATTAAAAATTCTAATCACAATTTAAGGCATTATAAAATTGGTGATCTAGGTTTACCAATGTCATTTAATTTTGCATTAAAAAAAGCTAAATACGAAAATATTTTAATCACACAACCAGATGTTACATTTCATAGAGATGCTATTCAAAAATTAATAGAAGCTTCGAAGGATTATAAAAATTTTGGTATACTTGCGCCACATATATATGAAGATAATAAATACAGTCCATACAATTCATTAGATTTAGGTTTAGATAAAAAAGGAAAACTTATAAAAGTTAAAAATAAATCCAAAATAGTAAACATAATTCCTGATGGAGACTGTTGTGTAGAGGCAGTAAATGCCACTGCCATGTTTTTCAAAAAAAGTATAATAAATAAAATTAATGGCTGGGATGAAAATATTTATACATATTTAGAGGATTTAGATTTGTGCTTAAGATTAAGAAAAAATAACCTGCCAATAATAAAAGTAAAAAATTCTATTGTTCACCATATTGGATTTGGATCACATAAAGAAGAAAACATTTTTAAGTCAGAGATGTCTAGAAATTGGCATTTTATTTGGTCATCTTTATACTTTAAGCATAAACATTCTTCAAAAACTGAGTATTTGAATTTTCTTTTTAAAAATATATTAAA
>QCGW01000003.1 GCA_003279775.1 Pelagibacteraceae bacterium AG-390-A23 | reverse complement strand
ATATTTTTTTGAAAAACCTTTGTGTTTAAATTTAATTTTTTTGATACTTCTTTTAAAAAATGGCTTTTATGATAACTTTTTTCATAAAGGTGCACATTCATATTATTTTTCATATTTTTTAGTATAATTGCCACGATTATACCTGGCATACCCCCTCCTGAACCTATATCTGTGGTTGTATTGCTATTTAAATCAATAAAATCAATAATTTGTGCAGAATCTATAATATGACGGTCAATTATAGCCTTTTTTGATGCTGTATTTTGGCTAATTAAGTTGATTTTTTTATTTTTTTCAAGAATCATAGATATGTAGTTTTCAAAGTCCAAAAATGTTTCACGTGAAACATTTAAGTGATTGATTCTAGAATAAGAATTTAAAATTTCCTGATCCATTAAGCTATATGCTTAATAGACTTTCTTTTGACATGTGACAACAAAATATATACAGCGGCAGGAGTTATTCCATCAATTCTTAGAGCTTGACCCATTGTTTTTGGCTTTATTTCTTTAAATTTTGCTTTTACCTCATTAGATAAACCTGATAGCCCGTCATAATTGATTTTATCTGGAATAATTAGGTTTTCGTCCCTCTTAAATGCTAAAATATCTGCTTTTTGTTTCTTTAAATATCCTCTGTAATGAGCGTTAATTTCCACCTGTTCATCAATTTCTTTGCTAAAAAAAGGTATATCTGACCATATTTCCCTAATTTTACTCATATTTACCCCTTTTTGAGTTAAAACTTCGCTAGATGATCTCAATATTCCGTCTTTTGCTATTTTTATTCCAAATTTTTCGGCTTTTGATGGTGAAATATTGGATTCGCTCATTTTTATATTAATTTTACTGATTTGTTCAAATTTATTTAAATATATAGCTTTTCTCTGATCACCAATTAAACCAATATCTATTCCCTTAGCAGTTAATCTTTGATCAGCATTATCTGATCTCAAGCTCAATCTATATTCAGCTCTTGATGTAAACATTCTATATGGCTCAGCTACCCCTTTGGTCACCAAATCATCAATCATTACTCCAATGTAGGCGTCAGATCTATCAAGTATAAATGGTTCTAATTTTTTAACGGACAAAGCAGCATTTATTCCTGCTATAAGGCCTTGTGCAGCAGCTTCTTCATATCCTGTTGTCCCGTTAATTTGACCGGCTAGATAAAGGTTACTTATCTTCTTAGTTTCAAGGGTTAAGAATAGTTCACGTGGATCTACATAGTCATATTCTATTGCATATCCTGGTCTCAATATAGTTACATTCTCTAAACCATTGATATTATTACATATTTCTTGTTGTACCTCAGCTGGAAGTGATGTCGATATACCATTTGGGTAAATTGTGTAATCATTCAGACCTTCTGGCTCTAAAAATATCTGGTGACGAACTTTATCTGCAAATTTTACTATCTTATCTTCTATAGACGGACAATATCTTGGACCTACTCCTTTTATACTACCTGAGTACATAGCACTCTTAGATAAATTCTTTTCTATAATTTTATGAACCTTCTCATTTGTATATGTCATTCTACATGACACTTGTTTATTTAAATTTTTTTTTGTTAAGAATGAAAAAAAATAAGGATCGTCATCTGCGAATTGTTCTTCTAAGTTTTCAAAATCAATTGTTCTTGAATCTAACCTTGGTGGTGTTCCGGTTTTTAATCTTCCAATTTTAAAATTATATTTTGCTAATTGTTCACTCAAACCTGTGGAAGGTTTTTCGTCGTATCTACCAGCTGGAGTTCTTTCATCACCTATATGTATCAAACCATTCAAAAAAGTCCCTGTTGTAAGTATTATCTTATTAGATAGAACTTTCTTTCCTTCTTTAGTTTCAAATCCACTTATTGAATTTTTATTAAAAATAAACTTTATAACTGGATCGGAAAAAACGCTTAAATTACAGTAGTTTAGCAATATTTCTTGCATATATTTACGATAAAGCGATCTATCTGATTGAGTTCGTGGTCCTCTGACTGCTGGCCCTCTACTTCTATTTAACAATCTAAATTGTATACCTGATTTGTCTGCTACATCTCCCATAACACCATCAAGGGCATCTATTTCTCTAACCAAATGGCCTTTACCCAAACCTCCTATTGCCGGGTTACAGGACATCTCACCGATAGTTTCTATTTTATGAGTAAATAGGGCAGTGTTCACTCCAAGACGAGCAGAAGCTGCAGCAGCTTCACATCCAGCATGGCCTCCTCCAATTACAACTACATCAAATGACAAATCATTTTTCATAATCCAAATCTATATGTGATTATATAATTTACAAGATAGGCTTAATTTTTTGTAAATAAGCCAGATTTATCAATGTTTTTTGATAAAAAAAGTGCAAAAAACCAGCAAAATAGGGTATTACTTGCCGATACAAAAATCGTTGAAAATACTACCTAATATCTCCTCTACATCAACTTTTCCAACTATCATACCTAAATGTCTAGTAGCTAATCGTAAATCTTCTGCAGCTTTATCAAAATCTTCGATTTCCTTTTTTTGATTAAAGTTATTTAGATTATCCAAACACTGTTGCAGATGTTGTCTGTGTCTCTCTCTTGTGATTAAAATATCATCACTTGTAATAAATTTATTTTTTAAATTATTTTTTATTTTTAAAATTAATTCTTCAATATTTTTATTTTCTTTTATTGAAATTAAAACATGATTTGTTTTTTTAATTTCTGGGTCAATATCTTTTTCTAAAAGATCAGACTTATTTACAACTAAAATTGCGTTTTCATGTAACAAATCCTTCAAAACATCAGTAAAATCAGGGCTTTTTGCGTCAATCATAACAAGTTTTAAATCTGCCTCTTCGGCTCTATTTAGAGATAATTTAATACCTTTTTTTTCTATCTCATCTTTAGAATCTCTTATTCCGGCTGTATCAGAGATTATAACTGGATAACCATCTATATTTAGATGAGTCTCAATTACGTCTCTGGTTGTACCAGCAATTTCAGAAACTATTGCTACATCCCGTTTTGATAAATGATTTATTAAACTAGACTTACCAGCATTAGTTGGTCCCAGAATAGCAATTTTAAAACCTTCTCTAATTCTTTCTCCAACTTTTTGATCATTTAATATTTTTTTAATTTTATTTATTACTTCATCTGAACTATTTTTGATTTCATCTAAAATATTATTAGGCAGATCTTCCTCGGGAAAATCAATTTTAGCTTCAACATGTGATAGAATTTTTAAAAGTTTTTCCCTAAGAAAATTAAATTGATCAGATGATTTTCCATTCATAATTTTTATTGCTTGTTGTCTTTGAATTTCTGTTTCTGAAGAAATCAAATCAGCAATACTTTCTGCTTTAAGTAAATTTATTTTTCCATTTTGAAATGCTAGTTTTGTAAATTCACCTGGCTCAGCTAATCTACAATTTTCTATAACTGAAAGAGAGGAGTGCAAGGCATCAACAACAGCTTTACTACCATGTACTTGAATTTCAGCCATATCTTCGCCTGTGTAGCTATCAGGTCCAGGAAACCAAAGAATTAATCCCTCATCAATCAGCTCAGAAGTGTTGATTTTATTGATTTTTCTTAAAGTGGCTACTCTTGGCTTTGGAAGATCTTTACCGGTTAATAATTCAATAACATTTGAAGTTTGTGCTCCAGATATTCTGATAACAGCAATACCAGAAATTCCTGGTCCTGAAGAAAGTGCATAAATTGTCATCAATTATTATTATAGCTATATATTATCTTTAATTATATAAATTTTTATGATCATTTGGTTGGCTTCTTATCCTAAAAGTGGAAATACATATGTGAGAGCGTTTCTTTCAGCATATTATTTTTCTGAAAATGGGGAGTTTGATTTTACCCAGATTTTAAAGATTAAACAATTTCCACATGAAGAATTTTTTAAACAAAAAGTTAATAATATTAGTGAAGCATCTAAGTTATGGGTGCCCATACAAAGAGAAATTAATCAAGATAGGAAAATAAAATTTTTTAAAACACATAGTGTCTTAGGAAATTACCAAGGTAATCAATTCACTTCACCAGAGACTACCCTTGGTGCAATTTATATAGTACGTGATCCAAGAAATGTATTAACTTCTCTTAAAAATCATTATTCTTTTGACGATGATAAAGCTTTAAAAATGATTACTGACAAAACAAGAAGCTTGATGTCAAACAAAGGATCACATGGTTCTCTAACATATATAAGCTCCTGGGCTGAAAACTACTCATCTTGGTTTAGAAATAATCAATTCAGAAGACTTTTTATAAAATATGAAGATCTTATTGCAAACAAATATGAAACTTTTAGAGATATAATCGTTTTTACAAATACTTTGATGAATAAAGTAGAGGGTGTAAATAAATCAAAATTACAAAAAGCTATCGAGTCTACAAATTTTAATGTACTAAAAAAAAAAGAAGTCAGCGAAACATTTGATGGGTCGGAAAGTAGTTTTAAAGATTGGAGAAAATTTCACTCAGAAAATAAAAATTTGTTTTTTAACCTTGGGCCTGAAAATAATTGGGAAAAAATTTTAAAAGAAAAAATCTCAAAAGAAATAGAAACAAGTTTTAATAAGGAAATGAAAGAATTGGGATATTTATAAAATTTATTAAACAACCTTTTTAAGCAAATTTTCAAAATCTTTAACAAAAGTATCTGTGTCAAATAATGGGGACTTTAACGCTTTTTCCCTAAGGCTTAAACCATATTTTGAAGATAAATTTTTTTCCAACTTAAGTGCATTAGCCTTTTTAATATAATCCTCGTCATCATCTGCAATTAAACTTTCTAAACCTACATTCTTGTTTATACTTTCGCCACATCTTGAATTAAAATTAAAACCTTTCATAGTTAAAATTGGTAAACCCATAACAATGGCCTCATAAGAAGTTGTTACTCCTGGGTAGGGAAAAGTATCCAAAGCAACATTGGCCTTATTGTAAAGTTTAAGATGATCAATAATTTTGTTTTCACGATCTAGGACAATAACTTTTTCACTTTTAACACCATTAATTCTAAATTTATTTAAAATATTAGCTCTTAAATCTTCGCCTCCTCCTAGATGATCTTTAAGTAAAATGACAGAATCATCATGCTTTAAAATTTCTGACCAAACCTTAATAGTTCTATCAGAAATTTTTTGCAGATTATTGAATGAACAAAAAGTAAAATTAGAATTGTTTTCTTTTTCAACATCAATGTCTGGATAATTTTCTGATGGTGAGAGTGCATTCCATATTTTTGGCAAATAAAGTATTTTTTCATTGTAAATAGATATTTCATCAGGTTTAATTAAATTTTTATCTGAAATTAAATAATCTAAGTTTTTAAGTCCTAAACTATTATTGTATCCTAACCATAACATTTGAATTCTGGCACTTCGTTTAGCTAATATTTCATGCCTATTCCCCTGCGTATATCCACTTAAATCTATAAGTATGTCTAAATTTAAAGATCTAACGAAAGTAGTTAAATTATTTACAGAATAACCCTCAATGTCATACCAGAAATCTGCTAATTTTTTAAACTTTTCAGTAACACCATCTTGATCAATAATTCTAACATTGCTAATTAAATGTATTTCAAATGTTGATCTATCTATTTTGATTAATAAATCTTTTAAAAAGTGTGCCACTGAGTGACTTTTAAAGTCGGCTGAAATAAATGATAACTTAATTTTTTTGTTAGTTTTTGTATTAAATTTTAACTTATCCTCATCGATATTTAGATTTTTTTCAATTAACTTCGCATAACTCCTACATTCATTCATGTATTCGTTTTGGGAAATCCCACTTGCATAATTTAAAGAAGAAATAAAAGGCAAACGTCCTTCCTTTTTATCAGGAAGTAGACTGTAAAGTTTTTTAAAAAAATTTATAGACTCTTTTCTGTTACCCAAATAAAAATGAATTCTGGCTATTCCTTCAATTAATTTTACATCTTTTTCATTTTTTTCATAAGCTTCGAGAGCCAGCCTCTTAACTTTTTTAAATACTTTTGTCCTAAAGCTCACGGCTATCATATTGTGAAGTGAAGGTATATGATTGTTTGAATTATATACTCTTTCAAATAAATCAGATGCCTTGATTAATTTTTCATGTGACTCTGATCCTTTAAATCCATGAATTCCATCTTTGTCTTTCTGAGATTCCTGTAAAAATATTGAAGAAGCATAATAAAAAATTATTGAAGGATGTTGTTTTTCAATATCGCCAAGCATATCAGCTTCGAATTGAACTCTTTCATATTGTTGAGTGTCTAAAAAACTTAAAAATCTTTTTGATAGATCCTTATTAAGATCATTCATTAAAATAAATTATGAAGGTTTATTCATAGAGTTAAAAAACTCTGCGTTATTTTTGGTGTCTTTTAGTTTTGAATTTATAAATTCAATAGCATCCATAGTTCCCATTGGGGCTATTATTCTTCTAAGCACATTCATTTTTTGCAAATCATTCTTATCAAATAATAATTCCTCTCTTCTTGTTCCAGATTTTGTAATATCTATTGCAGGATAAATTCTTTTATCAGCAATTTTTCTATCCAACACAGTTTCACTATTACCTGTTCCTTTAAACTCTTCAAAAATAACCTCATCCATTCTACTCCCTGTATCAATTAAAGCAGTAGATATTATTGTCAGAGAACCTCCTTCTTCAATGTTTCTTGCCGCTCCGAAAAATCTTTTAGGTCTTTGAAGAGCATTAGCATCAACACCGCCTGTTAAAACTTTACCCGAACTTGGTATTACTGCATTATATGCTCTTCCTAATCTCGTAATCGAGTCTAAAAGTATAACTACATCTTTTTTATGTTCCGTTAATCTTTTTGCTTTTTCTATAACCATTTCAGCAACAGCAACATGTCTTTGTGCTGGCTCATCAAAAGTGGAACTAATTACCTCGCCCTTGACAGTTCTTTGCATATCAGTTACTTCCTCTGGACGTTCATCTATTAAAAGAACAATCAAATAACATTCTGGATAATTTTTTGCTATTGAGTTAGCTATACTTTGTAAGATCATAGTTTTTCCAGCTTTTGGTGGGGAAATAATTATTGATCTTTGCCCTTTACCAATTGGGCTTACAAGGTCAATTAACCTTGGTGTAAGATCCATTTTTTTTTCTACTTTTGTTTTTTCTACCTCCATAACTAACTGTTTGTCTGGATATAATGGGGTTAAGTTATCAAAAGCAATTTTATGCCTTGCTTTTTCTGGTTCTTCAAAATTTATCTTACTAACTTGCAATAAAGCAAAATATCTTTCACCTTCTTTAGGGGCTCTCACTGGGCCTTCAACTGTATCTCCAGTTCTTAAACCAAATTTTCTAATCTGACTTGGACTTACATAAATGTCATCTGGTCCTGGAAGATAATTTGACTCCATAGCTCTTAAAAAACCAAAGCCATCTTGCAACAATTGTAAAACACCTACACCAGTAATTTCCTCTTTTTCAGCAACTTTCTTAAGTATGGCAAAAAGTATTTCCTGTTTTCTTAGTGTGCTAGCATTCTCAATACCAAGTTCTTCGGCTTGTGTAATTAGCTGTTCAGATGATTTTAGTTTTAATTCTTGAATATTCATGATTGTTTTTTTGATAAGGACTTATCAGATCGTTATAATATATATACTGCAGTTATTATTTCAACCCTAGATTGGCTTAAAAATAGCTAAAAATACAACGATAATTAGGATAATCGTCGGTATTTCATTTATAATTCTGAAGAATTTTGCGGATCTTGTATCTGTGGAATTTTTTAAAGCAACAAGACATTTCCCTAAATAGTCATTGTATGCCGATAACAATATCACCAAGACAATCTTTACTTGAAACCATAATTGAGAGAAAATATCTACTCCATTGAGATAAATTAATACTAATCCAAAAACCCAAGTAAAAATCATTGCGGGCCGCATAATGTAAAAAAATAATCTTTTTTCCATCACTTCAAATATATCGGTTGCTTCTTTTTTCTCTTTATTTTCAACATGGTAAACAAAAATTCTAGGAAGGTATAAAAGACCAGCCATCCAAGAAACAACAGCAATTAAATGTAAAGATTTGAATAATAAATACGAATTCATATATCAAATATTTCTTTCAATTAAGGACTTTAATAAAACAATATGATCATCATTATCATTTAAGCAGGGAACCATGTCAAAATTTTCTCCTCCTGAGTTTAAAAAACTTTCTTTAGCTTGAATTTGTATTTCTTCTAAAGTCTCTACACAATCAGATGCAAAACCTGGACAGATTGTAAGAACATTTTTGATACCCTCTTTGGGTAAATTTTCTAAAGTCTTGTCTGTATAAGGTTGAAGCCATTCTTGTGGACCAAATCTTGACTGAAATGTAGTTTTAATTTTAATTGAACTAAATTTTTCTGAAATAAGTCTTGTAGTTTTGTGACAATAACAATGATAAGGATCGCCTTTATCGAAATATTTTTTTGGTATCCCATGATAAGAGGCTATAATTAGATCTGGTTTCCAACTAATTTCATTTATTTTTTTATTAATCGAATTAACAAGTGCATCTATGTAAAATTTATCAGATTCGTAATGAGGAATGATTTTTAAAGAAGGTTGCCACCTCATTTTCATTAAAGTTCTATATACTTCGTCACAAACGGTTGCTGTTGTTGCTGCTGCATATTGTGGGTAAAGAGGAAGTATCACTAAATTTTCACAGCCCATTTCATGCAATTTATGAATCTTGCTCTTAATACTTGGGTTCCCATATCTCATAGCAAAATCTGTAATAATGTTTTTTTTAGATAGTGAATTTGAAATTTTTTCACTTTGTTTTTTCGTATAATAAAGGAGTGGCGATATATTTTCATCCTTCATCCAAATTTCTTTATAAGCTTTTGCAGTTTTAGAAGGTCTAAAATTTAAGATGAACAAATTCAAGATGATTTGCCAAACTAATGGATTTATTTCGATAACCCTCCTGTCAGAAAGAAACTCTTTTAAATATTTTCTTATATCAAACCAATTAGTAGAATCGGGCGTTCCTAAATTAATTATAAGTACACCTGTGTTACCGTATTTTATAGGTGGGTGTTTTTTTTCAATCATTTAAAATCTTTTACAACTTTGATTAAACTTTCAACCATTTCTGGATTTGTTTCTGGCAAAATACCATGACCAAGATTAAATATATATGGATGATCTCGAAAAATTTCCAAATATTTAGAAGCTTCTTTTTTTAATGTCTCTTGATCTGTTAACAAAATTTTTGGATCTAGGCCACCTTGTATAGGTATATTTATATCTCTAAGTATCTTTTTTGGATCAACATTATAATCAATATTGACCGCATCAGGTTTAACGATATCACAAAATTCTTTATAATTTTTTATTTCTCTAGGAAAACATATCACTGGTACATTTAAAGATTTTACATAATTAACTAAATTTAGAGTTGGCGAATAAACATAATTTGCTAAATCTTTTTCCTCTAATAAACCTGCCCAACTATCAAAGATTTGGATAATATTTGCACCATTATCAATTTGATTTTTAATATGAACCTTTAAAAAATTTTCAATAATTAATAAAATTCTGTTTATTAAAAACTCATCTTTAAAGAAATCTTTTTTTAAATTTTTTTTAGGGGACTGTTGATTAATCATATAAACTAATAATGTCCATGGAGCGCCGACAAAGCCAATGGTATTTTTATTTTTTAAACTAATGTTTGAGCTAACTTTTTTTATTGCTTTATACACACGATGTATTTTCTCTACAAAGTCAATTTCATCTGTCTTGGCAATTTTGTTTAAATTTAATTCCCCTAATTTAGGTCCGAAGTTTTTTTCAAACTCTACTTTTTGGCCCAATCCATAAGGAAGCATTAAGATATCTGAAAATATTATTGCTGCATCCAGATCAAATCTTTTTAATGGTTGTAGAGTTATTTCTGAAGATAAATCATCATTTAAACACAAATTAATAAAATCAGTATTTTCTTTTCTTATTTTTCTAAATTCTGGTAAATATCTACCAGCTTGTCTCATAATCCATATAGGATTGAAAGAAGTGTCCTTGTTAATTATTATTTTGTTTAGAGGTTTCATAAATAAGTATTATTAATTATT
Organism: Pelagibacteraceae bacterium AG-390-A23; assembly: GCA_003279775.1. Taxonomy (GTDB): domain Bacteria; phylum Pseudomonadota; class Alphaproteobacteria; order Pelagibacterales; family Pelagibacteraceae; genus Pelagibacter. Next base: position 89,382 of record QCGW01000003.1, on the reverse strand, counting down.
GTAGTTGTAATATATCCTGTGAATAAAGGTGATTAATTTTTATAAACATTATATTAACAATTTACCAACAAGATATTTGAGTAAAATTGTTTAAAATGAAGCTTTTTTACCATATTAATTTTTGTGGATTGTTTTACCCTATTTATTATTAATGTTAATAAATAGCAGTTTTTACAAGGTTAATTTAAAAAATTTTAAATTGTGTAATTTAATTAAAATATTACAAATTTATTAACAATTTATTCATGAGTAATACATATCAAATCTATTTAATTTCAGACTCAACGGGCGAGACCTTAGATAGAATATTTTTAGCTCTGAAGGCCCAATTTTTAAATATAGAATATAAAGTTCACTCTTACTCTTTTACGAGAACAGAAAACCAAATTTTAAAAATTTTAGAAGACGCAGAAAAAAACTCAAATGCGATAATTTTATATACTATTGTAGACAACAACCTGGCTAAATATTTATCAAATGTAAGTGAAGATAAAAAAATTCCATGCTTTGGTGTCCTTGGAAACTTAATATTAAATTTTTCAAAAATCCTTAATCAAAAAGCAACTCACGAACCAAGCGGGCAACATATATTGAATGAAGAGTACTACGATAGAATTGAAGCAATTCAATTTACAATGAACCACGATGATGGAAATTTAATAAACGAGGTACAAAACTCAGACATTATTCTTGTAGGAGTAAGCAGAACAAGTAAAACGCCTACATCTATTTACTTAGCCAACAAAGGTTTTAAAACTTCCAATATTCCTTTGGTAAATGAAAATTCATTACCAGAGGCACTTAAAAAAAATCCAAAAATGACTTGTGTTGTTGGACTAAGCACCGAGCCAGAGAGGCTGGTTGATTTAAGAAAAAATAGAATGACTTCTTTAAAAGAAACAGAAAACATTCAATATACAGATTTAGAAAATATAAAAAAAGAAGTTTTAGAAGCAAAAAAAACATTTCAAAAATATAAATGGCCGCTTATAGATGTAACCAGAAAATCTGTTGAAGAAACAGCCGCTTCTATAATTAAAATTCACGAAATATATTTAAACAATGCTAAATAAGATTATTCTTGCTTCAAAAAGCAAGGTCAGAAAAGAAATTTTAGATAAAAATAATATCAAAAGTGATGTTGTACCATCAAATGTGGATGAGGATATAGTTAAAGAAAGTTTAATTAAAGAAAAAGCGACACCGGAAATCATCTCAAAAAATTTAGCAGAGTTAAAAGCAAACAAGGTCAGTATGAAAAAAACTGATGAAATTGTTTTGGGTGCAGACAGCGTGATAGACTTGAACGGTGAATTAATATCGAAGCCAGAAACTAGAGAAGAAGCCATGCAAATATTAAAGAAACTCAATGGTAAATCACATTTTTTAATTAGTTCTGTTTGTGTATCAAAAAATGGATCAATGATTTGGAATCACACCGACAAAGCTAAACTTTTAATGAAAAATTTATCTGATGATGAGTTAAAAAATTACTTATCAAAAATATCTGACGAAACGCTTTATGCATACAATGTTTACCAAATAGAGGGCATGGGCAGAAACTTGTTTACAAGCATAGAGGGTGACGAAGATACAATTATGGGTCTACCTGTTAAAAAAATTAAGGAATACATAAACTCATTGTGATGAATAAATTTATTAATAATATTGAACGATTAAAATGAAAAAATATTTTGTAATTGGCAACCCCATTAATCATTCTTTATCACCTAAGCTCCATAATTATTGGCTTAAAGAAAACAACATTGATGCTATTTATGATAAAAAAAAAATTGATGAGAAAGATTTACAAACCACAATTTCAGAAGTTAAAGAAAAAAAAACAGAAGGCATCAACGTTACCGTGCCATTTAAAAAATCAGTAATTCCTTATTTAGACAAATTAAGCCCAGCGGCAGAACAAACACAATCAGTAAATACTATAATTTTAACTGATGATATTTTGGTAGGACACAATACAGATATATTTGGTTTTACTCAGGCAATTAAAGATTTAAATTTTAATATCAAAGGCAAAAAAATTTTAATTTTAGGAGCTGGTGGAGTTGTTCCTTCAATAATTTTTGCTTTAAACAAAATGAACGTTTCAAAGATATTTATTAGCAACAGAACTAAAGAAAAAGCTGAGGATTTAAAATCACAATTTTATAATTTAGAGGTATTGGATTGGGGTGATATAAATGATTTTGATGTAATTATAAATGCCACTAGTTTGGGATTAAACAATGAGTCTATTAATTTAGATTTTTCAAAGTTAGCTAATAACAAACTGTTTTATGATGTAATTTATAATCCAGAAGAAACAAATTTTTTAAAAGAAGGAAAAAAGCTTGGTAATAGAACAGAGAATGGTAAATTGATGTTTGTTTATCAGGCATTTGAGGCATTCAAATTATGGCATGGCATAGAACCACTGATAAACAGTGATACACTAAAAATTTTAAATAATGATTAGAATTGGAATTTTAGGAAATATAGGTTCAGGAAAAACTTATGTCGCCAAAAACTTTGGATACCCAGTGTTTAATGCAGATTACGAAGTCACAAAACTTTATAAAAAAGATAAAAAAATATTTAAAAAATTAAAGAAAAAATTACCCAAATATATCTCTTCATTTCCAATAAATAAGAATGAAATTACAAAAGCGATATTAAGTAACAAAGTTAATTTAAAAAAAATAATTTCTATTGTTCATCTAGAAATTAGAAAAATATTAAAATTATTTTTAAAAAAAAATAAAAATAAAAAGGTCATAATTCTTGATATTCCTCTACTGTTAGAAAATAAAATTAATAATAAAAATGATATTTTAGTTTTTGTAGATTCAAAAAAAATTGAAATAGAGAAAAGATTAAAAAAAAGATTAAATTTTAATCGTAAACTTATAAATAAATTCAAAAAAATTCAATTTTCTTCTTCTTACAAAAAGAGAAAATCAAACTTTATTATTAAAAATAATTTTAAGAAAAAATCTTTAAATAAGAGTATAAAGAAAATATTAAATGAAATTTTATAAATGAAAGAAGTTATATTAGATACAGAAACTACAGGTATTTCACTTAAAGAAGGACACAGAATTGTCGAAATAGGCTGTATAGAGCTTGATGATTTAATCCCTACAAAAAATAAGTTTCATTGCTATTTAAATCCCGAAAGAAAAGTATCTGAACAAGCATTTAAAGTTCACGGTTATAGTGATGAGTTTTTATCTAAACAAAAAAAATTTAGTGATGTATGTGAGGAATTTTTAGATTTCATTAGAGACAAAAGACTTGTAATTCACAATGCAGAGTTTGATTTGTCACATCTAAATAATGAATTAAAATTATATGGAAAAGATAAAATTGATAATGAAATCATAGATACTTTAGTTTTAGCTAGAGATAAATTTCCAGGATCTCAAGTAAGTTTAGATGCATTATGTAAAAGATTTAGGATAGATAATTCTAGGAGGGTTACCCATACAGCACTGATTGATTGTGACCTGCTTTCAAAAGTTTACATTAATTTAATTGATCAAAAGGAGCCAACTTTAAACTTTAAAAATCAAGATGAAAAAATCAATGATAAATCAAACAATAAAGTTGCTTATTACAAAAAAATTATAAAACCAACTGCTGATGAACTGAAAAAGCATAATCAATATTTAAAGAATGATTTAAAGAAAAATTATTATTAATTTTTGTTATTTTCATAAAGTTCATCAAAATTTATCTTTTTTGTAAACTTTAAATCTTCGTATCCAGAACCATGCATAATATTTAAGAAAGCTTTTTCTAATTCAGGATAAATTTCATTTTGAACATCTACCAATACTATTTTTGCTAAATCATTTTTATTTTTAGTTTCTTCGTTTAACCTAATAACAGTTGCATAGACCATTTGAAAAAAAGATTTTTTATTATTTTCATTTTTATCTGCGTAGTTTAAAGTTGTTTCAACTTGAATAATTTTTTCTTTAAGCGCCTTAGATTGAATATTGATATCTAATGAATAATTTGAAAGATTATCTTTTACAAAAAGATAAGTGTCTATGTCCGGTGTTTCACTTGACATATCTTTAATGTACTTAGCTATAATTTTATATTTATCGTTCATCGCGATCATCTATATCCTCAAATTCACCTTCAATAAAATTGTTTTTTTCTTTATGTGTTTTTTTAAATTTTTTTGTGAATTTGCTTAATAAAAGTCCTCTTGTGATAGGAAAAATAATCATAAAACCAAATAAATCTGTTGCAAAACCAGGTATAATTAACATTACTGCGCCTAATGCTATTGCTGCACCAGAAATAATTTCGTAAGTGGGTGGCTCATTGCTACTTATCTGGCTAAATGCAGACCTAATTGTATTTAATCCCTCATACTTCGCATAGTAAACCCCAATAATTGCAGTTAAAAATATTAATGAAATTGTATAAATAGCTCCAATTTGGGAGCCAATTTTTATAAATAAATAAATCTCAATAACTGGAATTAAAATAATTACTAATAATATTGGGTTCATTTGTCCATAATCATAATTGCTAGTTGAAATTAATCAACAGAGTAATTACTATAAATATTATGAGTTATAGTTTTGAATACATTGACATAATACTTTTAGCAATGATTGCTGGTTTTATATTTCTTAGACTAAGAGGGATACTAGGAAAAAGAACTGGTTTTGAGGGAAAGTCCCCAGCTAAATTTGAGGAAGTTTTAAAAAAGGTCCAAGTAGATTTACCAAATAAAAATAATCAAATATTTGATGATAAAGCACAAAAAGAATTTATTAGTGGTGCAAAAATTGCATATGAAACAATTATTACTGATTTTAGTGATAATGATAATAAAATAACTAACAGTAAACCATTATTAAATAAAGAAATTTACGATCAGTTCAATAAAGCTTTAAAAGACAGGAGTGATAGAGGTCATTATGCTGAGATTACTTTTATTGGAGTTAATTCAGCAAAAATTAAAGAACATAAAAAAATAGATAAAATTTTAAATGTAACAGTGGACTTTATTGCAGAAGTTATTACATGCATTAAAGATAAGGATAAAAAAATTGTTTCTGGAGACCCGGAAAAAATAAAAAAAATATATGATACATGGGTATTTTCAAGAGATACTACATCTACAAATCCCAATTGGCAGCTTGTAAATATATTAACATAATTGAACGATAATATTTCAGATAAAGATAAAAAAGATTGGAATAAATTTCTTAATAGTAGCGATAAACTTCCGAATAAAGATGCTACATATGAAGTGAAAAAAAATTTTAAAACCAGGTCAATTGATTTGCATGGTTATACTTTAGACGAAGCAAATAAAACTATTGAAAATTTTATAAACAAAGCTTTCTTAGAAAATATAAACAAATTAATTATCGTTACAGGAAAAGGTCTTCATTCTGAAAACGAAAAAGATCCTTATGTATCCAAAGAACTTGGCATACTAAAATACTCTGTTCCTGAATTTATTTTAAATAATAATAATTTAATGAGTAAGATATATGAAATAACAGATGCTAAAATTGAAGATGGAGGCGAAGGTGCATTTTATATTTTTTTAAAAAAAAAAAAATTTATAAAATAAATTTTGAAAGATCTGTATCTTTTACTAGTGTATCTAAATTTTTATTGATATATTCTTTATCAATAATAATTTTTTCACCTGCACGATCAGTTGCAGTAAAGCTTATTTCATCTAAAATTTTCTCAATTATAGTATGCAATCTTCTTGCTCCAATATTTTCAACTGTAGCATTTACTTCAGAAGCGATATTAGCAATAGCATCAATACCATCATCTGAGAATTCTAAATCAACATTTTCTGTTTTTAAAAGTGCTACATATTGTTTAATTAAGCTGAAATCTGGTTCTCTTAAAATTCTTTTAAAGTCTTCACTTGTTAATGCTTCTAATTCTACTCTTATAGGCAATCTTCCTTGAAGTTCGGGAAGTAAATCGGATGGCTTTGCTAGCTGGAATGCACCTGAGGCAATAAATAAAATATGATCAGTTTTTATTGGACCATGCTTAGTGTTAACTGTAGTTCCTTCAATTAAAGGTAATAGATCTCTTTGAACACCCTCCCTTGAAACATCGCCACCTACTCTGTCAGTTCTTGCTGAGATTTTGTCTATTTCATCTAAGAAAACTATTCCATTATTCTCAGTTGAAAGCTTTGCAGCTTTAATAATTTTGTCTTGTTCAATTAATTTATCAGACTCATCATTAATTAAAATTTCATGAGACTCTTTAACTGACATTTTCTTTTTCTTTTCTTTATTACCCATTGATTTACCTATCATTTCACCAATGTTAATCATTCCCACATTTGCACCAGGCATCCCGGGTATTTCAAAAGAAGCTCCACTAGATCCAGTATCACTTACGGCAATTTCAATTTCGTTATCATCTAGATCACCATTTCTTAATCTTTTTCTAAAACTTTCTCTTGTTGCTAGACTTGCTTTTTTCCCAACCAAAGCATCTAAAACTTTTTCTTCTGCTGCTTTTTGTGCTTGGGTAAAAACTTCTTTTCTTTTTTTTACCTTTTCCATTGAGATAGCTATCTCAATTAAATCCCTTACAATTTGTTCTACATCTCTACCTACGTATCCAACTTCTGTAAATCTAGTAGCTTCTACTTTAACAAAAGGAGCCTCTGCAAGTTTTGAAAGTCTTCTTGAAATTTCAGTTTTACCTACCCCAGTTGGTCCAATCATTAAAATATTTTTAGGTAATACTTCATTCTTCATTTCACCTTTAAGAGCTTGTCTTCTCCATCTATTTCTTAATGCTACAGCAACAGCTCTTTTTGCTTTATTTTGTCCTACAACAAACCTGTCTAGTTCAGAAACTATTTCTCTTGGAGATAAAGAACTGACCAAAGATGTTTCCTCTTTTTGATTTTGATCTTTAGGGTGTAGCTGTGTTACGTTTGAATTATCCATTATATTTTTTCAATTTTTACATTATCGTTTGTGAAAACGCATATATCAGCTGCTACTTTGATCGCTTTTTTTGCAACTTCCTCAGCAGACATATCACCTTCCATTAAAACTTTCCCTGCAGCTAGAGCGTAATTTCCTCCAGAACCAATTCCAATCACATCTCCTTCAGGTTCTAGCACATCTCCAGTTCCAGAAATTATGTAACTATTATATTTATCACCTACAGCCATCAATGCTTCTAGTCTTCTTAAATATTTATCTGTTCTCCAATCTTTTGCTAATTCAACAGCTGCTCTTGATAAGTTCCCAGCGTGCTTTTCTAATTTTCCTTCTAATCTCTCAAATAAAGTTAACGCATCAGCAGTTGATCCTGCGAATCCTGCAACCACATCTCTTTTTTCAATTTTTCTGACTTTTGAAGCTGTGCTTTTAACAACAGTATTCCCCATACTGACTTGTCCATCACCAGCAACTACTACTTCGTTATTTTTTCTAACTAGTACAATTGTTGTCATACCTAATAAATGGTAACTATTTTTGATACTTCAAGTGTTCAGACTGATATTGATATAGTGTGATTATGTATGTATACCATTAAAAATATATGGCTAGAAAAGGAAAAGTATCTCGAAAAACAAAAGAAACCAGCATCAATGTTGAAGTAAATATTGATGGCAAAGGTAAGTACCAAATTGACACTGGCATCGGATTTTTAGATCATATGCTTGAGCAGTTATCAAAACATTCTTTAATTGATCTTAAAGTAAAAGCAAAAGGAGATACTCATATTGATCTTCACCACACCACCGAAGATACAGGTATTGCAATTGGAGAAGCTTTAAAAAAAGCTGCTAAAAAATTTGTAGGAATAAAAAGATATGCCCACTCAGTTATTCCAATGGATGAAACATTAACTAGAGTTGCAATAGATGTTTCAAACAGACCTTATTTGATATGGAAAGTAAAATTGAAAGTTGAGAAACTTGGAGAAATGGATACGGAGCTATTTAAAGAATGGTTCCAAGCATTTTCTCAATCAGCTGGCATTACGTTGCATGTTGAAAATATTTATGGTGATAATAGTCACCATATAATCGAGTCTTGTTATAAAGCATTGGCAAGATCATTAAGAGCTGCACTAGAGATGGACCCAAGAAACAAAAAGAGCATTCCATCCACTAAAGGCTCATTATAAGTTTAATGAACGTCACAATTGTTGATTATAATTCGGGCAATATAAGCTCGGTAATAAACTCCTTTAAGGAAGTTGCTAAAGACAAAGTAAATATCGATGTAACTTCAGATTTAAATAAGATTAAATCGTCAGATAAAGTGGTATTACCAGGGCAAGGTTCGTTTAAAAGTTGTGTTGATGCCTTAAATAACATCAGTGGTCTGGTAGATACTTTAAACGAGTTTGCAATTAATAATAAAAAACCACTTCTTGGAATTTGTGTTGGATTACAAATGTTTGCAGACGTTGGTTTCGAAGAAACTGAAACCAAGGGTCTAAGTTGGATTTCTGGAAAAGTATCAAAAATAGATAATCAAAATGGAAAATATAAATTACCCCACATTGGTTGGAATGAAATTAATATAACTAAAGACAGTAAAATCTTTAAAGGTATTAAAAATAAATCTCACATGTACTTTGTACACAGTTATGAATTTGTACCAGAAGATAAAAATGTAATTTCAGCAACAACAGATTATTCATCAAATATTGTATGCTCTGTTGAAAAAGGAAATATTTTTGGAACACAGTTTCATCCAGAGAAAAGTGATAAAATTGGACTTAAAATAATCAACAATTTTATAAGTTTATAAATGAAAATATTTCCAGCAATAGATATTAAAGACAAAAAGTGTGTGAGATTAGTAAAAGGAGATTTTGATAACAAAACTGAGTACGAAATGTCCCCAGTGGAACAAGCTGGCAAATATAAAGATCACGGTTTTAAAAACTTACATATAGTTGATTTAGATGGAGCTTTAACTGGTGAAACAGTTAATTTAGATATTATCCAAGAAATAGTAAAAAAATTTGATCTTAAAATTGAAATTGGTGGAGGTATCAGAAACTTTGAAAGTATTCAGAAATATACAGATGCTGGTGTAGAGAAAGTTATTTTAGGAAGTGCCGCTATAAAAGATAAAAATTTTTTAAAAGAAGCATGTGAAAAATTTCCAAATAAAATTGCTTTAGGGTTAGATGCTAAAGATGGGTATTTGTCGGTTTCAGGTTGGAAGGAAAATTCCAACCAACTAACACTAGATTACTTAAAAGAAGTAAATGATTATGGTGCTAGCAGATTAATTTACACTGATATAAATAGAGATGGGATGAAGCAAAGTCCTAATTTAAACGAGACAACAAAGGTTGCAGATACTTCTAATTGCCCGGTAATTATATCTGGTGGAGTTTCTTCAATTGATGACATTAAAAAGGCCAAAGAATTAAATAATAATAACATTGAAGGCATTATAGTTGGAAAAGCTATCTATGATGGTGATATCAAATTAGATGAATTGGTTAAGGAATTAGATGCTAAAGAATAGAATAATACCTTGTTTAGATGTTAAAAATGGACGTGTAGTTAAGGGTATTAATTTTGTTGATTTAAAAGACGCTGGTGATCCTGTTGAACAGGCAAAAATTTATTCTGACGGTGGAGCAGATGAAATTTGTTTTTTAGATATTACTGCATCAAATGAAAATAGAGATACAATTTATGATGTTGTAGAGAAAACCTCAAAGAAATGCTTTGTTCCTCTGACAGTTGGAGGTGGTGTTAGAAGTGTTGAGGATATCAATAAACTATTGAATTGTGGTGCAGATAAAGTATCAATCAATACTGCTGCAGTTCAAAATCCAGAAGTTGTAGTAGAAAGCTCAAAAAAATTTGGTTCCCAGTGCATTGTTGTTGCAATTGATGCAAAAAAAAATGCTAATAAATGGGAAATTTTCACTCATGGTGGAAGAAATAATACAGGTATTGATGCAATAGAATTTGCAAAAAAAATGGAAGTTAGTGGAGCAGGCGAGCTTTTAGTTACTTCTATGGATAGGGATGGTACTCAAGCCGGTTATGATATTGAGCTTATGTCTAAAATATCCTCAAAAGTAAATATTCCAGTAATTGCATCTGGTGGAGTTGGAAATTTAAATCACTTAGTAGATGGAATTAAATTAGGAAATGCTAGCGCGGTTCTAGCAGCATCGATATTCCACTATGGCAAGTACTCTGTAAAAGAAGCTAAGGAGTATTTGGATTCAAAAGGGATTCCTGTTAGAATTTAATATGCTTAATTCATTAGAAAACTTAATTAAACTTGCAAGGGACAGAAAATCTGCACCTGTTGAAGGCTCATACACTAATAAGCTCCTTACTGATAAATCATTAAGCAAAGCAAAAGTATTGGAGGAAGTTAATGAGTTGATTGAGGCTGTGGAGAAAAATTCTAATAAAATCCATGAAGCTGCAGATGTATTTTATCATTTGCTAATGTATCTCGAGGCAAATGATATTAAAATTGAAGAAGTAATGTCAGAGTTAGAAAAAAGAAAAAAATGAGTTACGACGATAATAATATTTTTGCTAAAATTTTACGTGGAGAAATACCTTGTAATAAAATTTATGAAGATGATTTTGTTTTGTCATTTCATGACATCAATCCACAAAAAAAAATTCATGCTTTAGTTATTCCTAAAGGTAAATATGTTGATTTAGATGATTTTAGTCTGAATGCCTCCTCGGAGGAAATGGTTGGGTTATTAAAAGGCATTAATATAGTTGCTAAAAAGCTTGGTATTTCAACGGAAGTAGGGAAGGGCTACAGAGCTTTAGCAAATATTAGTGTTCATGGTGGTCAAGAAGTACCTCATTTACATTTTCATTTGTTTGGAGGTGAACGAGTGGGGAAAATGGTTGAGTGACAGAAGAAGTTAAAAGAAATTATTTAGAAATTAATTCACTTGAAGATCTTATCGAAGGAAACAAACCATCTGAAGATTATTCTTTAAGTTTAATTGAACCGATTAATTTTCAACTAAATAAATTTTTTTATAAAAATATTGGCAAAAAACACAAGTGGATAGATAGACTTACTTGGTCAGAAGAAAAATGGATTAACTATGTTTCTTCTAAAAATGTTAATACATATGTTTTAAAACATAATGAGGATTTGGTAGGATTTTTTGAATTAATTTTTCATCCAGAAAATAATGAAAGAGAAATTGCATATTTTGGAATTTTAGAAGAATATCAAAATAAAAGATTAGGCTCTTATTTATTATCTGAAGCTATAAAAAAATCTTTTGGAAATAATGTTAATCGTGTTTGGGTTCATACATGTTCACTAGATCATAAAAATGCTTTAAATAATTATGTCTCAAGAGGAATGAAAATATTTAAAACTGAAATTTTAAATATTTAATTTTGTGAAGGAATTTTAAATAAGTTCTTTGAAAGAACCCTATTTTTCCTAATTGATGATAAATAAGTAATATTAAAATTTTGATAAATATCCTTATTTTGCCAACCAATGAGTTCATAGGTTTTTTTATCAAAAAATATATTTATCTCATTATCCTTTTCCAAAATTGTGAAGTTAACTAGATTTTCATCAATTATTCTTTCTTCAATATTCAAAATTTTATTTATTAAAAAATTTTTATCTAAAATTAAATTTAGAGGAGTTTTTTCAAGTGGATATCTATAATAACTTGTCCGTGTCTTTATAACTAAAGATTTTCCATTTGATACTAAAACTTTATTATTACTTCTTGCGTATTCGCAAAAAATTTTTTTAGGGTATTCAATTGTGCAATTTCCATTTTCAATCTTTCCATTTATATTTTGCTCAAATTTAAAATCTAAATTCTCAGTATTTTTTAAGTTTTTAATTATTTTGTCTTTAATTTCTGCATTTAAGGTGGAACTTAAAATAAAATAAAAAAGAATTGAAAAAAACCTCAACATTAAAGTACATCTCTTTTGCCAACGTGGTTAGCTTTACTGACAACCCCATTTGTTTCCATCATGTCAATAATTCTTGCCGCTCGGTTGTACCCAATCTGTAGTTTTCTTTGTAAAAATGAAGTTGATGCCTTCCCTTCAGATTTAATAATTTCTAAAGCTTGGTCATAGAGTTCATCTTTTTCACCTTGATTTTGGTTATCCCCGATTTCTTTTTCATCCGCAAAATTTAAAATCTCGTCAACATAGTCTGGTTCAGCTTGTGATCTTAATGAGTTATTAATTTTTTCAATTTCATTATCAGAAACAAATGGAGCGTGTATTCTAATAATTCTGTTTGCAGAAGACATGTACAGCATATCTCCTTTACCAAGTAATTGTTCTGCCCCTTGTTCTCCAAGAATTGTTCTACTATCTATCTTTGAAGTTACTTGAAAAGAAATTCTTGTTGGAAAATTGGCTTTAATTGTACCTGTAATAACATCTACACTTGGTCTTTGTGTTGCCATTATAATATGAATTCCAGCTGCTCTAGCCATTTGTGACAATTTTTGAATATAATTTTCAATCTCTTTGCCAGCAACTAACATTAAGTCTGACATCTCATCTACAACAACTACAATATACGGCATTGGTAATTTATGCTTGGAATTGTAACTATCAATGTTCCTAACACCTTCTTTAGTCATTAACCTGTATCTACTTTCCATTTCTTTAACCACCCATCCAAGTACAGAAGCAGCTTTTTTTGCCTCTGTTATAACTGGGCAAAGCAAATGTGGAATTCCTTCGTAAGTTGAAAGCTCAAGCATTTTTGGATCGATTAAAATAAATTTACATTTATCTGGTGTATGTCGATAAAGGAGGGATAAAATTATAGTATTTATACAAACAGATTTTCCAGAACCAGTAGTACCTGCAATTAATAAATGAGGCATAGAAGACAAGTCACCTATAATGGGCTTTCCTGAAATGCTTTTACCAAGAGCTATTGGTAATTTAATTTCTTTCTTTTTAAAATCCGAGTTATTTAATATCTCGCTTAAATAAACATTTTCTCTAGAATTATTTGGAAGTTCTATACCAACAGTATTACTTCCAGGGATAGTAGCAATTCTTGCTGATTCTGAACTTGTATTTCTGGCAATATCATCTGATAAATTAATAATTTTTGAAACTTTAACACCTGCCGCAGGTTCAAACTCATTAAGAGTGACTACAGGACCTTGGCTAACTTTTTTAATATTACCATTTACACCAAAATCTAGTAAGATTTTTTCTAAAAATTTAGGATCATTATTTTCATTTTCATTTGAATTTTCTCTTTCGTTTTTAGTGGGTATTTTTAACAAATCTAAGTTTGGTAATTTAAATTTGATTTTATTATCAGTTTTATTATCAGCTTTTATGAATGGTAAATCCTCTTGAATTAAGTTTTTTATCTCTTCCTGGGGTATGTATTCGTTTATTACTTCACTTTTATCTGTATAATTTTTTTCTCCTCTTGATTTAAATATATTTATAAATTTTCTAATTTTACTATAAAAAATAATTGGTCTAAAATTAATACTTATTAAAAATAAAAAAAATATTAAAACAATTAAAAAATAAAATGATGCTGTTTCATTAAATTGTATAATAGAATTCAATATTGTATTATTCAAAACACTACCTACAAACCCACCGTTTCCGTTGATATATAATACAAAAGCACTTGAGTAAAAATAAGTTAAAAAAAGAGTTCCAAAAATAGAATAAAGTATAGAATAAAAAATATTTTCTAATATTAGAAAAAATTCTTTTAATCTAATCATATTAATACCTGTAATAATTAATGTTAGAGAAAACAAATAAGACACCAAGCCAATGGATTGAAAAAACAAATCTGAAATAAAGCTTCCATTGTAACCTAAAATATTGCTTATCTCTGTGTTATCAGGAAATATAAAATTTGGATCTTCTGGTGAATATGTTACTAATGAAATTAATAATAATGCCCCTGTTATAGAAATCACTAATCCAAAAATTTCAGCGAGTCTCTTAATTGTAAAATTAATTAATGAATTAGCAGTTTTTTTAATATTCATATATATGAATCAATTATACCACTTTGTATCATCTAATTTTTATTGTTAAAATTAAAAATAATATGAGAGTTTGTATTTTAGGTAATAGTTTATCAAGTTTAACATTAGCAAAAGCTTTAGTTAATCAAAAAATTTACGTTGATGTAATAAGTTCAAAAAAATCAAAAAAATCAAACCAAACAAGAACAATTGGTATTTCCAAAAGTAATATTGAATTTTTTAATAAAAATATAATTAATATAAATAAAATTATTTGGAAATTAAAAAAAATACAAATTTATTCAGATAATTTAAAAAATGAAAAAATTCTTCACTTTGAAAATAAAAATCAATTATTTTCTATTGTAGAAAATAGAAAATTAATTTTACTATTACAAACAAGTTTATCAAAAAATATTTATTTTAAAAAAATAAATATAAACAACAAGTTGTTATTAAAAAATTATGATATAGTTATCAATACTGATTTTTTTAACCCGATAACAAAAAAATATTTTAACAAAAGAATTTTAAAGAAATATAACAGTTATGCTTTCACAACTATTATCGAACATGAAAAAATAATAAACAATATAGCAACACAGATTTTTACTAAAATAGGTCCGTTAGCTTTTTTACCAATATCGGATAATAAAACGTCGATTGTATATTCAATTTATAATTCTAAAAACTACGATAAACAGAATATTAATGAATTAATTAAATCTTACAATTTTAAATACAAAATAAATAAAATTCAAAAACCAGAGCATTTTGAGCTTAATTCCATTAGTTTAAGATCATACTACTATAAAAATATTTTGGCATTTGGTGACCTATTACATCGTGTTCATCCTCTTGCTGGTCAAGGATTTAATATGACTATCAGAGATGTTAGAGAATTAATAAAAATAATTAAAAAAAAAATTGATTTAGGGCTTCCCATCGATATTTCTGTAAATGATGAATTTGAAAAAAAAATGAAACATAAAAACTTTATTTTTTCTAATGGAATAAATTTAATTCATGAATTTTTTAAACTTAATAGAAAAACAAATAGCAATTTTTTTGGAAAATCTGTTAGAGCAATTGGAAAAAATCATTTAATAAATAAATTTTTCACTCAAATTGCAGATGAAGGTATTTAATTTCAATTACAAAAAATTAAAGTAATTATATAGTTATAAAAATTGATATAATTTAATTATGAATTACGAGTTTTTATTAAAATTAGCTAGAACAGAAATCGAAAAAAAAAATTTTGTAAAAGCTAAAGAATTATTGGTTGAAGCAATCAAAATAAATAATAACTCTTTTGAGTTAATATATAATTTAGGCTTAGTAAATAAATATTTAGGAAATTTAGAGGAAGCAATAGTTTGCTTTAAAAAATCAATTAAAATTAATTCAAATTTTCCTGCATCATATAGCATCTTAGGAAGTATATATGCTCAAATAGGAAATAAGGATTTAGCCTTAAGTAATTATTTAAAAGCCATAAAGATAGATTCAAGAAATTTTACCGCAAATTATAATTTAGCTAATTTTTATCTTTTAAATGAAGATATGAGCAATGCTGAAAAGTATTTTAATTTATCTATAGAAATTAATCCAAATAATATTAATCCGTATAATAATTTATTTCAGCTTTATGATAGATCAAATAATTTAGAAAAATTAAAAGAAATATTAAATAGAGCAAAAAAAGTTTTTGGTTTAAATAATTTTACAAAGTTTTTTGAGGGTATCTATGAGTATAGAAAAAAAAATTTCAAAGCTTCTATTGATATATTTAAAAATCTTGAGTTAGAAAAAAATGAAATATCTAAAAGTGTTTTAAGAGCAAATATTCTAGCAAAAAGTTATGATCAACTAAAGCTTTATGAAAAGGCTTTTCATTTTTATGAAGAGACTAACTCAATCTTAAAAAAAACTTATTTAAATCAAGTTAACAAAGATAGATACTTAAATTTAATAGATAAAAGATTACAATTTTTTGCGAATAATTGTTTAAAAATTTCAAAAGAAAAAATTGAAGATAAAAATAATTTAGTTTTTTTGATAGGTTTTCCAAGATCTGGTACCACATTGTTGGATACAATATTGAGATCACATAAATCTATTAAAGTTTTGGAAGAAAAACCATTAATAGATAAAATTATATTGGAACTAGAAGCAAGTTTGAAAGAGGATTTTTCAAATTTAGAAAAATTAGATAAGAATAAAATTGCAGAAATACAAAAAATTTATTTTGATGAAAGAGATAAGTTTATTAAATTAGAGCAAAACGAAATTTTTATTGATAAACTACCATTAAACATAATTTTTATTGCTGAAATTATAAAAATCTTTCCTTCAGCAAAATTTATATTTGCTTTAAGAAATCCTTATGATGCAGTATTAAGTTGTTTCATGCAGCCGTTTATACCCAATGACGCTATGTCAAATTTTTTAAACTTACAAGATACAGTTATTTTTTATGACTCTGTTATGAAATTATGGAGAAGTTATAAAGAAATAATAAACTTAAATGTTCATATTATTAAATATGAAGATGTTGTGAATAATTTTGATACATCATTAAAAAATTTACTTAATTTCCTTGATTTAAAATGGTCTAAAGATTTAAGAAAATTTTATATGACAGCTGATAAAAAAAGATTGATTAACACACCAAGTTATAATCAAGTCAATCAACCAATTTATCAAGATTCGATAAACAGATGGAAAAATTATGAAGATAAGTTTTCTGACTTTAAAGAAATTCTAGATAAATGGGTTAAATATTTTGAATATAAATAAGAATAAAATTAATTTATTTTATTGAATAGTATTATTTTCAAAAACATCATGTGTATATGTTTTTAATATTTCTGAGATTTTATTTTTTCTGTTATCTAAATTTATTGTTTCTAATAAAACTTGTTTTTCCTCCAGGGTAAATGGTGATGCCATTGCTAATGCATTAATTGTTTCATCCAAACTTTGTTTTTCAAGAGCTTTCCAGTTAATTATAAATCCTTTTCTTTCAAATAATGATTTTAGGTCTTTAAATATGAGCTCTAAATCGCTAAATTTTAATTCTTCTTTAGTATTATCTAAATCGTGATAATAATTGCTATATTCAACTTCTAGTGATCTATATTTTTTTTCTAAATTAACTTCCTTTGATTTTTTAAATCTTAAAATTCCTTTTAATTCAATTAGAAATCTACCATCTTCAGTTTCGGTAAAGCTTGTAATCTTTCCTAAACATCCAACATCATGAAGATCTGGTGGTATTTTTTCGCCAACTGAATTTTTAGGTTGTATCATACCTATCATTTTATTTGAACTCATGCTGTCATTTATCATATCAATGTACCGTGGTTCAAAAATATTTAATGGGACTGTCGTTTTTGGAAAAATTATAAAATTACTAAGCGGAAATACAGGTATAGTTTTTGGTAATTCTTCTTTTTTCATATTTATTAAGATAATAATAAATTTAAAAATAACAATACTTTAAAATTATATGAATTTTTTAATTGGTCAAAAGTTAATAAAACAAAAAGAATTTGGAAAGGCACTAAAAGTATTTCAAGAGTTACAAAAAATACAAACAGATAAAAGAATTGATTTTTATCTTGGATTGATAAATTTTGAACTTAATGATTTTAAAACAAGTATTTATTATTACAAAAAATATTTAGAAAACGATAAAAATTCTTTTCCAGGATTATTAAATTTAGCGATTGTTATGCAAACTATGGGCAAGTTTGAAGAAGCAAAAGCAACTTATACAAAATTACTAAATTTGAATAATTTTGATGTTAGACCCTATTATGGTCTTTTTAATCTTGATCCAAAAAATCTTACCACGAACTTATTCGAAAATTTAAATAAAATAAAAAATAAAAAAAAACTTAACAAATATGAGGAAGGAATTATTAATTTTCTTTTATCAAAAAAGGAGAAAAAGAATAAAAAATTTGATAATGAAATATCTTTTTTGAGAAAATCTCATGAAAGTATTTTTAATTTAAATTATTCATATAATAAATCTTCACAATTTTATTATCAAAAAATTATAAGCAAACATTTTGATAGAATAAAAATAAAAAAAGAAGATATAAAAAATATTAGTAAAAACAAAATAAATCCAATATTTATCATTGGGCTTCCTAGATCAGGATCAACGCTTGTAGAATCTATATTAACCTCAACAAAAGAGGAAATAAGTTCTTATGGAGAATCACATGTTGTAAATATGTCTCTTCTTGATCAAATTAGTTCAAAAATATTTAACGAAAATTTTGACGAAAAAAAATTTGAACTTGAGGTTGATTTAAAAAATCTTAATAAAAATATTTTAAATAGATATTCAGATTTTAATTCTGAGGAAAAAAACGTTAAAAAATTTGTGGATAAATCATTAGAAAATTTTTTTAATATTGAGTTGATTTATAAAATTTATCCTAACGTGAAATTTCTTCATACATTTAGGAGACCTGTAGATGCTATAATTTCAATATATCAATCTATGTTGCCAGATTTATCATGGACACACAGCTTAGAGGATATTCTAAATTATGCTGATAGTTATTTTAAAGTAATTAATTACTATAAAAAAAAATATCCAAACTTAATTATGGATGTAGATTTAGAAGATTTTACTTTAGATAATGAAAATATTTGTAAAAAAATTATAAAATTTTGTAATTTAACTTGGAGTAATGAAATTTTGAAATTTTATGAAAGGGAAAATTTATATAGCAAGACTTTAAGTTTTTCTCAAATAAGATCTAAAATTACAAGGTATGAAAAAAATAAGTATCAAGAATATTTTTATTTATTAAATGATTACAAAAAAAAATTTAGTTGGCTTAATCATTAACTTTAACATTTATTGATTAGTTTTTCTAAATTCAATCTGATTTAATAATATTTTTTTCATATAAGGAGAGTATTTTTTTTCAATAAAATATTTTTTATAGCTATAATCCCCTATGATATCTGCATAATTTAACCAATTATTAACTATCAATATATCTGAAAGGCCAACTTCCTTTAAAGTTGCGACCCAAATTTTTTTATCAATTGAGTCTCTTGAAGGTTCTTCATTATCAATTAATTTTTCTTTAGCTTCCCACTTTTCATTATATTTCATCTCTTGTTTATTGTTTAAATTAACTTTTTCAAATTTTGGATATGGTTTGTAAAATTCAGAACACCCATGCTTTATATTTATAGATGCATCAACAAGATTTACTTTTTTAATTTCTTTACTTATTATTTCCAAAATATTTTTCGCTTCTTCAATTCCATCACAGTAAATATACCCTTTATAATTCCCACTAATCTGATTTCTTATTTCAACTATACATTTACGAGTGTTATTATTTTTAAGTTTAATATTCTTAAAAAGGAAAGATAATTTGATTAAATCAACAACATTAATCAAATTTATTTGTATTTTGTAACAGTTAAAACAAAATTTAGGGATAATATTAAACTTATTAAAAACTTTAAAATGTCTTTGACAATTTAAATTTTTAGAATTTTTTATAAATAATTGAGTTTCATTAAAAGTGATATCTTTTTCAAGTTTATTAATTAAGTTTATACCTTTATTTAAAATTATTTTAATATTTTTTTCTTCAACCAAATTTTTAATATTTAAATCTTTTTTTAAATTTGAAATTTCTTTGTCTAACTTAATTAAAAAATTATTATAGTTTTCTGTTGGCTTAAATAAACTCAATAAGTTAATTAAATTTCTTTGAGCATTTAAGTTATTTTTGTTAATTTCTAGCGCAAGAGAAAAATTTTTAATTGCTTCATTAAGTTTAGCAATTTCAAGATATGATATACCTAAATTATCATAAGCTAGATCAAAATTAGGATTACTTTTTATAGAATCCTTAAATACTTTAATAGAATCATTTATTTTACCAAGCTTAAATAAACTTACACCAATATTTAATAAAATTTTAAATTTATCTTTTTCAAAGATTAAAATTTTTTTATAGTAGGAAATAGCTTTTTCCCACTCTGAATTATTAAAATAAATAGAAGCAAACATTTTTAAAATTATTTGATCATTTGGATATTTGTGGGATACGGAATTAATTATTTTAAATGCTTCATTGAAATTCTTATTATTTAGATATTCTATTGCGCTTAAAAATTCTTTAGAATTTTGAAATTTATTCATTAATTATTTATTCTTTAATATATGATTATATCAATGATATTATCGAATTTAATAATATAACATTTTAAATAGATCATCGTATATTCACGTTACATCTCTTTATTAATTTTCTTATTTTTTTCATTTACAAAAACCGCTAACTATAATAGTTTTTTAACAAGCGGGTACTCAGTGATAGAGCATCTCGTTGTCAACAATAGTATAATATTTACAAGATATATTAATGTAATTAAATGGAAAAAGTAAAATTATTTATTAAAAAAATATTAATTAATTTACCTTTGATAAATTCAATATTTATTTCTTTAAACTATAAGATTAAAAAAACAAAAATTAAAATACACAATTATACAAGTCATGAAATGATTATGACAAAAAGAAACCATCAAATTTATGAAAACTCTAATGCTGGAAATGTAACTGGATTAGATAACGATATGAATTATGAATATTCTTTTTCTAAAAAAATAATAGATGAAGCCTCTAAAGAAAAAATTTTTTTTGACATAGGAGCTGCATATGGGCATTATTCCTGGTTGGCATCAAAATTGTATGGGAAGGTATATTGTTTCGAGGGAGATGATTTAGAATTATTTTTTTTAAAAAGAAATTGTTCTAAAATTAGTAATATAAAGATAATGGAAAATTTTGTTGATAGTAAATTTACATTAGATAATTTTTGTAAATTAAACAATTTATATCCTGACCTAGTTAAAATTGATATAGAAGGTGAAGAGATAAATGTAATAAAAAATTCCAGTGAATTGTTAAAAAATAATTCAAAATTTTTGATAGAATTTCACAAAAGGAAGATATTAAAAAAATTTTTAGATAAAAAGGTTATAGATGATTTTTTTAAAACTTTTGAAGAATATGGTTATAATATAGAATTTAATAAACATCACGAGGCAGAATCTTTAATTGATAGGGGTATATCTGATAAAGAATGGGCAAAAATAAACCCAGAAAGTCATAATTTTGCAATTTTCTGTTATCCTAAAAAAATATCCCAATGATATTAAATTAATTTTAAATTAAAAATATAGATTTCCTCAGCCGAGTAAATATCGAGTCAATCTCAACACACTCACGACACAGTTGGTATGAAATTTTACTAATTTAACTAATACTTGCATTTATAAAAACCGCTAACTATAATAGTTTTTTAACAAGCGGGCATAGCTCAGTGGTAGAGCGTCTCGTTGCCAACGAGAAGGTCGAGGGTTCGACCCCCTTTGCCCGCTCCAAAAAAAATGTATGAGCGATTTAGCAAATAAAAAGTGTGTACCATGTGAAGGAAATATTCCTCCTTTCAGTGCTGACGAAATTCATAAATATTTAAAAAAAGTTGATGGTTGGGAAGTTTTAGAGGATAAAATTGATGGTTTTCATTTAATAAAAAGTTTTAAATTTGATAATTTTTTAAAAAGTCAGGAATTTGTAAATAAAGTTGCAGAAATAGCTGAGTCAGAAGGTCACCACCCAGATTTATGGTTTGGATGGGGTTATGCAAGAATTAAAATATTCACACATGCAATTAAAGGTCTAGCAGAGAGTGATTTTATTCTTGCCGCGAAAATAGATCAAATATCTAATGCCTAAAGTGTCTTGTCTTTGAGAAAAGAAGCACGGTATCAGTTTCATTTGCAAAGTTAATTATTTCTTTATCCCTTATTGATCCAGATGGCTGAACTACTGCTCTAACACCAGATTGGACTAATTTTTCAATACCATCTACAAAAGGAAAGAATGCATCTGAAGCAGCAACTAAATTATCATTCTGAAGATTAAATTTTTTCATTTTATTTATTGCTATTTGACAACTATCTAATCTGCTTGGTTGACCAGAACCAATACCAACAGTTGTTTCATTTGATGCCAATACAATTGCATTTGATTTAACGTATCTGCATACATTGAAAGCAAAAATAAGATCTTTAAGTTGTTTTGATGTTGGTTTTCGTTTTGAAACGATTTTAAAATTTTTGGTTGAAAATAAATTTAAATCTTCTGATTGTATCATTATATTTTGGTTGAATGATAAAAATTTAAGAAGTTCTTCTGATGTATAATTTGTTCCATCAATTAATCTTAAGTTTTTTTTAGTTTTTAATATTTTGATAGCACTACTTTCAAATCCATTTGCGATAATCACTTCTAAAAATAATTTATTTAGTTCTAAAGCTAAATTTTTTGTAATTTTAAAATTACAAGAAACTATTCCACCAAAAGCACTTATGGGATCACAAGAAAGAGCAGATTTATAACTCTCTAAATTGTCATTGTTAGTAGAAACTCCACATGGATTTGCATGTTTAACTATGACAGTTCCTTTACCTTTTGGTAAAGATCTTGAAATAGTTAGAGCACTAAATATATCATTATAATTATTATAACTTAGTTGTTTTCCATGAATTTGATTTAAATTTGTACTTAAACTACTTGAATAAATTGCACTTTGTTGATGAGGATTTTCTCCATATCTAAGTTGTTCTATTAGATTTCCATGAAAGATTTTTTTCTTAGGGAAAATAGTATTTGTTTTTGTATTTAAGTAGCTTGAAATTACAGAGTCATAATAAGCTGTTTCAGTAAAAGCTATTCTTGACAACTTCTCCCTAAAACTTAAGGAAGTAGATCCTTTGAATTTTTTTAATTCTTCAATTAAATCCTCATACTGGTCTGAAGAAGTTATTACAGTCACATCATTATAGTTTTTAGCTGCAGACCTGACCATTGTAGGACCACCCACATCTATATTTTCTATAATTTTTTTATGATTTTTTGTTTTTTTAAGAGTGTTCTCAAATGGATAAAAATTAACAACGACTAAATCAATATTCTCAAAACCATTATTTTTTAGATCTTTTAAGTGAGATTTTTTTTTTCTTTTATTTAGAATACCAGCATGAATTTTAGGATGAAGAGTTTTTACTCTGCCCTCCAAAATCTCAGGTGAATTGGTAAAATCAGACACTTCTAAACAATTAAATTTTAATCTTTTAATTTCTTTATAAGTACCACCCGAGCTAATTATTTTAATTTTGTTTTTTTTTAAAATATTTAATAACGGTTTTAAGTTATTTTTATCAGATACAGAAATGAGAGCTGTTTTGATTTTTTTCTTCATTATATTTTACTTATCTCCCACTTTATTATCTGTTCTTTTTTATTATTTATACCTGAGATAAAAATATTTTGGTTTTCTTTATATGAATTTTTATTACCGAAATATAAACCATTATCAATATCAATTTCAAAGTTATCACAACTAAATTTCCAACCTTCATCATCTAATTCAATTAGTATAGATTTGTTATCTTGTGTTTTCATCACTTTTGAGTTTGGCTCTAGGTGAAATCTAATATCAAATTTAATTTCTTTATTTGAATTTTTTCTAAATAACCTATCATAGCCAATAAATTTCATTTGTTCTGGGTAGAACTCAATTTCTCTCTCATAAATGGTTCCAAATTTATTTAAATATCCATCATGTGTACCTGATATTTTCCAATAATTATTTTCAAAAACTACATTTTTTTTTGATATTTTTAGTCCTTTATCAGTAATCAAATTTTGTTGATGCTTAACAAAATTACAAGAAGAATAATCCTCAATTGTTAAAGCACAATGAAGAGATGTGCTTCTTGATAATTTATTAAATTTATTATTTCTATCTGAGTAATATCCAGCATTTGAAATTAATCTTTTATCATTTGAAAAAATTTCAAATGATAAAGCTCCGGCCTGATAGTCGTTGGAAAAAGTTTTATTAGGACTAGAACCTATATCAGCAGCGAGAATTATTTTTTTATTTTTAAGAATTGCATATCCACCAAGTTCATTAATTTGGTTTTTGAAAGTATAACCAAACCTTTTTAAATATTGATCAAATTCTTTATTTTCAGAGGAAAAATTACCATTAAAAAAAATATCTTGCTTTATATTTTGCCAAACAAAAGCATAACTTGATCCTAAATAATAAATGGTCTCATCAATATATTCAGGAATTAAACTTTGAGATTCTTTAAACCACTCCCTAATAATTATAAAATATTTTAAATAAAATATAAGTTGTCGAATATTTCTTGATTTTGGAAAGCCTTGATTATCAATTGAGGATTTAATAATATTTTTTAATAAATTCAATCCATTTAAAAGATATTGCTTTTCATTTTTGTAAGCTAATCCAGTTAAAATTATTGCTGCGCACCCAATCAACTTATTTTCTACTTCTTTTGAGTTTTTGATTTCATTTAATAAATGATTAGTTTGTTTTTGAATCATATGATCAAAAGTAGATCTGTATGCTTGGTCGCTGTCCTCGTAAGTAAGTTGATGATTTGATAACCATGAAATAATTCTTTTTGCTGTCAAATCAAACTCCCAGCTTTTTTTTTGAAATTTATTGTTATTTGAAATCCAATTTTTAATGATAGTTTGTGTAGTTTTTTTTGAAGATTTTAAATCTAAGCTGAAAAACCAAAAAAAATTATTTAATTTTTCGTAATCTTTAGGATTTAAATTATTTTGCCAAATTGACTCAATAGCAAAATCTTCAATTTTATATTTTTTATTTTGATATTTAATTATAGATGAAAGTAAGTGAGGACTAGGTTTGTATTCAAAACTATTTTCAAAAGTTTTTGATATTTTTTTTTCGTAAAAACTTGAATTTTGATAAATTGATTTAAAGCTATCTCTTACATTAAAATAAAATTGACCTAAAATGCCTAAGGAATTTGTGTTAATCATTAACTTATTTTAATTTTAATAAATTAATATTTTTTTTTATATCTCCATCATTACTTTTGAATACCGTAGTACCAGATACAAGAATGTTAGCGCCGGCATCAATTGCACTTTTGCAGTTATCAAAATTGATTCCACCATCAATTTCTATGTCAAAATCTAACTTCTTTTGCTCTCTTATTTTTTTTAATTCTTTAATTTTATCTAAAACTTCTGGCATAAATTTTTGCCCTCCAAATCCAGGATTTACACTCATAATTAGGACTAAATCTATTTGATCTAATAAATCTAATACTAAATCAATTTTAGATTCAGGATTAAGCGAAACTCCAACTTTTTTATTTTTTTCTTTTATTTTTTTAATTGAATTTTCTAAATTATCGGTTGCCTCAGGATGAATAGTAATAATATCTGCTCCTGCATCAGCATAAGCATCTATATATTTATGCACTGGTGATATCATCAAATGTACATCAAATTTTAATGAACAATGCTTTCTAAGAGCTTTAATTACTGGTGGTCCTATTGTTAAATTAGGAACAAAATGACCATCCATTACATCTACATGAATCATATCAGCCCCACCTGCTTCAAGTCTTTTTATTTCTGACCCTAACTGACTAAAATCAGCCGATAGTATTGATGGTGAGATTTGTATATTTTTCATTGATTACTAGATTAACTAGTATCAATTTTAAAAATTAAAATGAATTAAAAAATTGATAAATTTGTCTAGAAATTTCACTCTCCAACGGAAATGACAACATTCCCATGACTGAATAGCCTAAGATCCAAGGCATTAAATAAAATCTAATCATGTAGAAAAACCAAGCAACATACAATGGCACCAATGGCCCAATAATAAATGAGGGTGTTATTGGTTTAAATAACTTAATTAATGGATTTGTATATTTTACGAACACTCTCATGAAAAAAAACTGCGAGTCTTCTTTTTGAAAAATATTCATCGCTACTCTTCCAATAAGAGTCCACATAATGATCCCAAGCAAATAATCGATAAAATAAATTAAAGGATGGAAGTTTGCTGACATTTAAAATTTATATTGGAAAATGTTATGAAATAAAAGGGGCGAAATTAATCGCCCCTTTAAAAGATTATTTAGTGTGATTTACCAAGAATTGTTTTACCACTCGGTACACGTACATCATCAACCATTTTTTGAGTAGCTTTATCTGGTTCTGCAGTCATTAAACTAACTACTACCATTAAAACTAAACTAACAGCTGATCCGAAGATACCAAATGTTAACTGTGTAATTCCTAGGAATCCACTTCCACCAGTTCGTACCCAAACTAAGTACCATGCACCGGCGATTAGACCACCTAGCATACCAGCAATCGCACCTTGTCTATTAGCTCTCTTCCACCATACACCAAGTACAAGTGGGAAGAACAATCCAGACATCGCAAAATCAAAAGCCCAGATAACCGAACCTAAGATTCCTTGAATCTCCATTGCTGCAATAGTTGCTCCAGCAAAACCAATTATTACAAGTAATACCCTTGCAACAAGTAGTCGTTTTGCAGTTTCCGCTTTTGGATCAATGATCTTATAGTAAACATCATGTGATATAGCGTTTGCAATCGCTAGAATCAAACCATCGGCAGTAGACATGGCAGCTGCCATACCTCCTGCAGCAACTAGACCTGAAATTACGTAAGGTAATCCAGCTATCTCTGGTGTTGCTAACACAACGGCTTTACCACCCATGAAGAACTCATTTAATTCAAGAGTTCCATTTCCGTTAAAGTCGCTGATAAACATTAGGTTTGCTTGGTTCCAGTTTTGGTACCAATCTATCGCTTCCACTTCTGCAAATGTCTTACCGATAATACCAGTTGGTAAATTCGGGTCGATCAATGATAACTTAGATAATGTAGCTAACATTGGAGCAGAAGAATAAAGTAGGAAGATAAAGAATAATGACCAACCTACTGATTTTCTAGCTGCTTTTACACTTGGAGTAGTAAAGTATCTCATCATCACGTGAGGCAATGACGCTGTTCCCATCATCATCGCTAATGCTAATGAAATAAATGCCCAAGGTGTAGCGTTCACTGCAGAGTGAGCTTTAGTTATTCCTGCTAAGCCTTTAGGTACTGATTTTAGATCAGCAGCCGCGTTTTTAACAAAACCGAACTGTTGTTCTAATTCACCAATTCTAGCTACCTCGTCAGCTAACATAAAATGAGGGAAGAAACCTGCACCCATTTTGTTACTGATCCAGAATACTGGAAGTAGGTAAGCTATAATTAGTACAATGTATTGTGCAACCTGTGTCCAAGTCACCCCTCTCATACCACCTAACATTGAACATAATAAGATACTTATTAATCCAACATAAACTGCGTATTGGAATGGGATATCAAGTGCAACAGATGCAATAGTACCTGTAGCGTTAATTTGTGCAGTCACATAAGTAAATGAAGCAACAGTTAAAACTACCACTGCGCTAAATCTAGCTAAATTACCACCGTATCTAGTACCTATAAAATCTGGAACTGTATAACAGCCAAATTTTCTTAAGTATGGTGCTAATAAAGATGCAACAAGCACGTAACCACCAGTCCAACCTACAAGTAGTGCCATATAGCCGTAACCTTTAAAGTAAATACCACCCGCCATTGCAACGAATGAAGCACCAGACATCCAGTCTGCTGCAGTCGCCATTCCGTTGAAGACTGTTGGTACTTGCCTACCAGCTACGTAATATGCATCTGCTTGGGCTGTTCTTGATAGCCAACCGATTAATGCATAGATGAATACAGTAAATGCAACGAAAGCAATACCGATTGCTTTAGCTGTCATACCCATCTGTTCAGCAATTGCCATGATGATTATGAAACCTATAAATCCTCCAGTATAGATTCCATAAACTTTAGGCAAATTATCTATGAAATTACCTTTCATTATTCGTCCTCTCTTTCGCTAAAGCCGAACTCTTCATCGATTTTTTCTTGTCTGTTCGCAAACCAGAAAATTAGGATTACGAAAGCACCAAGAGATCCCTGACATGTAAACCAATATGTCCATGGATAACCGAAAGGTCCTGTGACCTCGTTCATTTCAGCTCCAAAGAGAAAGATGCCAATTGAGAAAACAAACCAAATTGCCAATGTTATAAATAACAATGACCTGGTTTTTTCCCAGTGTTTTTGTTGATTTGACATTTATACCTCTCTTTTTAGTTATAACTGGGTAAAACCATAACCATTATGAGAGCTTTGAAAACCCTAAAAATTGATCATATTAGGTACTTATTTACTTACTTTTTTAAGATATAATTGGCGCACTTACAAATTTACATGGGAAAATATAAATTAACTTGGAGAGACATTAAACTTGAGGATTTTAAAACATATTTATTCGCCATGTTTAAGGCGTTTATTCCAAAGAAAAAAATAAAAACTTTAGATGAATTAGAACAGTTTATTCAAACTAAATCTGCATGGGCCACTCAAGTTACTTTATATAATTATCTAAAAACTAGAATGGGAACAAGATACGTTCTTCATTTTGATAATGATGAATTTATGTCATCAGTAAATCTTGCCAAATGGAATATTTACTCAGTTGCATTACAAGATTTAACTTTTTTTACTTTTTCCTATTTGAAAGTTAATTTTAATTATCAGGATATTCATAAAGCTAACGAAATTTTCAATAAAATTTTGGATGATGAAATTTCTAATAAGATGCCATTAAATATTATTGATGAAGCTAGGAAAAGTTTTGATGAAAGATTGGATAAAATAAATTGGGATGTTTATTATCAGGACTTACCTTTTAATCCTAGTGCACTCTCTTTATATAAATGGGCTCCGATTGCAGATGAATTAAAAACTTTAGATCGAAAGATTGTTTTAAATTCGATGATTTTAAAATGGGATGTTGTTAAACAAGAGTTTAAAGATTTAATTCAGTTTTAAATATTTTTTCTATTTTCAACCAAACTATCAACTACACTTGGATCTGCCAGAGTAGTTGTATCTCCTAATTGACCATGTTCATTGGCAGCAATCTTTCTTAGAATTCTTCTCATTATTTTTCCTGATCTTGTTTTAGGAAGACCTGGAGTAAAATGAATTAGATCTGGAGTTGCCAAAGGTCCGATTTGTTTTCTAACCCAAAGTTTTAGATCTCTTTCAAGTTCACCCGTTTCGGTTTCTCCCGCATTTAATGTTACATAACAATATAAACCATTGCCTTTTATATCGTGAGGGTAACCAACTACAGCTGCTTCAGCTACTTTTGGATGAGCAACAAATGCACTTTCAATTTCAGCAGTTCCTAGGTTGTGCCCTGAAACAATAATTACATCATCAACTCTACCAGTGATCCAGTAATATCCATCTTTATCTCTCCTGCATCCATCGCCTGTGAAGTATTTTCCATTAAATTGAGAAAAATATGTATCAATAAATCTTTGATGATCACCATAAACAGTTCTCATTTGTCCAGGCCAAGATTGACCTATACATAACCTTCCTTCACCAGCTCCTTTAATTTCTTTTCCATTTTTATCAACTAATACTGGCTTAATTCCATAGAAAGGTTTTGTTGCAGATCCAGGTTTGAGAGGAATAGCACCCGTTTGAGGAGCAATCATTATGCCCCCAGTTTCTGTTTGCCACCAAGTATCGACAATTGGGCATTTAGAATTACCTACGGTTTTATAATACCACATCCAAGCTTCTGGATTTATTGGTTCTCCCACCGTTCCTAAAAGTTTAAGTGATTTTCTAGAGGTTTTTTTAACTGGTTTATCACCTTCACGCATCAAAGCTCTAATTGCAGTTGGTGCTGTATAAAAAGTATTTACTTTATATTTATCAACTATTTGCCACCATCTTGAACTATCAGGATAATTTGGAATTCCTTCAAACATTATAGTTGTTGCACCATTCGAAAGTGGTCCATAAATTATATAACTGTGTCCAGTTACCCAACCAATATCAGCAGTACACCAATAAACATCTTTTGGTTTGTAGTTAAAAATATATTGATGTGTCATTGAGGCATAGACCATATAACCACCAGTAGTATGAAGAACTCCTTTAGGTTTGCCTGTTGAACCCGAAGTATATAATATAAACAATGGATCCTCAGCATTCATTTCTTCAGGTTCACAATGATTAGGAACATCTTTAATTAAATCATGATACCAAACATCTCTATTTTGATCCCAGTTGATATAATTACCTGTTCGTTTAACAACAATACATTTCTTAACATTTGGACAACTCATTAGAGCTTCATCAACTGTATATTTCAGCGGTATAGTTTTTCCACCCCGCACTCCTTCATCAGCAGTGATTATATATTCAGATTCGCAATCATTCACTCTTCCAGAGATAGAGTCTGCTGAAAAACCTCCAAAAATAATCGAATGAACCGCACCAATTCTCACACAGGCCAGCATTAAAATCGCTAACTCTGGTATCATAGTTAAATAAATTGTTACACGGTCACCTTTTTTAATTCCTAATTTTTTTAGTCCATTTGCTGCTTTAGAAACTTTTTGATGAAGTTGTTTATAAGAAATTTTTTGACTATCTTTTGGATCATCTCCAACCCAAATAATAGCAGTTTTATCTTTTTTATCCTTTAAATGTCTATCAATGCAATTTGCAGAAGCATTTAAAGTGCCATCTTCAAACCATTTAATTTTTACTTCTTTTGTACTGTATTTTACGTCTTTAATTTTTTTATATGGTTTTATCCAAGTAATTCTTTTTCCCTCTTTCCTCCAAAATTCGTCATTGCTTTTTATAGATTGAGAATATTTTTGTTGGTATTTACTTTTATTTGCTAAGCTACTTTTAACCCATTCTGGTTTTGTTTTAATAACAACTTCAGGAGGTGTATTTCCGTTTTCCTTTTTTGCTTTAATTCTTTTTTTTGGTTTTTTAGAAGACTTTTTTCTAACTTTAGATCTTCTCTTCACCTTTTTTGAGGTTTTTTTTCTAACTTTAGACTTTTTTTTTCTTACCTTGCTTTTCTTCTTCTTTTTTTTTGGCATAGGACAATTTTTTTTTTAAATTTTACTCATGTTATTTATAATTTTCCAGCTTTTATAATCAACAGGCATTACAGAAAGCCTACTTTGCTTTATCAGAGCTAAATGGCTTAATTCCTTATTTTTTTTAATACTTTCGAGCGTTATAGGCTTTGAAAATTTAGACTTAAATTGAACAGTAACGGCAACAAATTTCCCTGTTTTGTCTGTTTTATCTATATATGATTCTTTAATAACTTTTACTATTCCAACTATCTCTTTTCCTATGTTTGAATGATAAAAAAAACAAAGATCTCCTTTCCTCATATTCTTTAAATTCTTTGCAGCTTGGTAATTTCTGACACCATCCCAAGGTGCACCTTTGATTCCAGCTTTTTTTTGATGGTCAATTGACCAAACATCTGGTTCAGATTTAATTAACCAATATTTCATTTTCTTTTCTTATATTTAATTAATAAATAAGTTTAAAGTTTTTATTAAATTACTTATTGTAAGAAAGAAAATAATTGATACGTTATTATTATGAGAGCAGCTAATTATTCATCAATGAATATATTTGATCAAAACCAAATTAAAGAAATAAATAATCAAATTAAATCAAATTTTGTTGAGGGAAAAGATGATTTTGCTGCCAATTCTAAAAAAACAGCAGATGTTAAGTTTGTTTATTTAGGCAAAATTCAAAAATATATTTACCCATTTGTTGATTTTTGTATGATGGCTAATAATAATTATTTTGGTTTTGACCTTCATCCCCTTACATCTCTCAAGAAATTGAATTACAATTCATATGAAGTAGGCACAGAATATAGTTGGCATATAGATGCTGTTCCAAGAGATCCTGTAAGTGATATAAAATTAACAGCTCTATTAAATTTGTCAGAAGAAAAATATGAAGGTGGTGAATTATTTTTATTTAGAGCAAATGAAATAATTTGTAATGAATTTAATACACCCGGTAGTGCTATTATATTTCCTTCATTTATAAATCATAAAGTAAATAAAATACTATCAGGTAGGCGGCACACATTGGCTATTTGGTTTTCAGGTCCAAAGTTTAGATAGAAAATTAAATTTTTACACCAGCACCTTTAAGAAAAGCCGCATTCTCATCTAACGGCCATCTAGGTTTTGCTGGATAATCTAAATCATTAAATTGATTTATTTTAAATTTTTCTAAACCTACCATTGCAATCATTGCTGCATTATCTCCACAAAACTCTATAGGTGGAAAAATACTTTTATAATTATTTTCTTCACATAGATTAATTAACATTGACCTAATTTTTTTATTTGCTGCGACCCCTCCAGCAACAACGAAAATTTTTTCATTTAATTCATTTATTTTTTCAAATTCAGTAAAGGCAATCTTTGTTTTTTTATATAAAATTTCCTCAATTGTTTTTTGAAAAGATGCTGCAAGATCATATTTATCTTGTTCTGATTTAATTGTCTTGCTTATCTTCAACACTGCAGTTTTTAGACCTGCAAAAGAAAGATTGCATCCTCCTTTGCTTAAAATTGGTTTTGGTAAATCATATTTTTCTGGATCACCTTTTTTAGCTAAAATTTCTATTTGAGGCCCTCCTGGAAATTCTATTCCTAAAAGTTTTGCCGTTTTATCAAACGCTTCACCTAAAGCGTCATCAATAGTTGTTCCCAATCTTTTATATTTACCAAGATTCTGTACACTTAAATATTGTGAGTGCCCACCTGAAATTAAAAGAAGTAAATATGGATAATTTAAATTTGTATTTAGTTTTGGACTTAAGGCATGTCCCTCTAAATGATTGATAGCAATAAAAGGTTTATTCATTGCTATTGCTAAAGCTTTACCAAAACTTAATCCAACCGATAGACAAACAATTAATCCAGGTCCGGCAGTAGAAGCAACTGCATCTATTTCTTCAATTTTTCTTCCACTTTCATCAATAGCTTTTTTGACAATCCAATCAATTTTTTCAATGTGTGAACGAGCCGCTAGTTCAGGAACTACACCACCAAACTCCCTGTGAACCTCCACTTGACTAGAAACAATGTTCGATAAAACTACTGGGAAACCTTCCTCATTTTCAGTTATTAAAGAAGCTGCTGTTTCATCACAACTAGATTCTATTCCAAGAATTAAGGGTTTTTTGCTCATTCAAATAGTTTTTAATAATTGTACAATCTTAATACAAGTAAGAAATAAATTTTTATGAGTAAAAAAATAATAATTGGATCTAGAGGTAGTAAGCTTGCCTTACTTTATGCCCAAAAAGCCAAAGATAAGATTATTGAAAATACTAATCTTGGTAATGATGATATTTTAATTAAATCAATTACAACTAAAGGAGACGAGGTGCAGAATATAAGATTATCAGAGGTTGGTGGTAAAGGTTTGTTTTCTAGCAATATTGAAAAAGAACTTCAGTTTAAAAATATTGATATTGCAGTTCATGCACTGAAAGATATGCCCGCTAATGAGACAGAAGGATTAAGGACTGATTCTTTTCTTGAAAGAAATGATCCTAGGGAAATTTTAATTACAAAGGATAAAAAGAAACTTAAAGACTTAGATGTAAAGTCAATTGTTGGAACCTCATCATACAGAAGAGAATTTCAAATAAAAAAAATTAGACAAGATTTAAACTGCAAATTAATAAGAGGAAATGTGGACACTAGAATTAGAAAATTAAATGAAGGAATGTATGATGCAATTATATTATCTTATGCTGGCATCAAATTTTTAAAGTTTGAAAATGAAATCTCTGAAATTTTTCCTGCTGAAGAAATAATTCCTAGTGCAGGACAAGGTGTAATCGCTCTTCAGTGCAGGGAGAATGATGACGAGACAATTTCTATTTTAAACAAAATTAATCATGAGGAAACACACAAAAGAGCTCACCTTGAGAGAAATATTTTAAAAGTTTTAGATGGAGATTGTGAAACAGCAATTGGAGCTCATTCGGTGGTTGATGGAGACAAGATTATAGTGGAGGCTGAACTTTTTTCTTTAGATGGCAAACAAAGGTTTTATGAAAAAAAAGTTGGTAATTTGAATGAATTTAAAGAACTTGGTGAAGAAGTTGGGATACTTTTAAAAACAAAATCAAACAATTCATATAAAAGATAGTATGCATATTTTATTAACTAGACCATTGGAAGATTGTTCAGAAATGATATTGAAATTTCAATCGTTAGGACATCAGGTTTCTCATCTTCCATTAATAAGAATTGAAAAAGTTAATCATGAAGAAATTAACTTTTCTAGATATAGTGGAATTGTTTTTACTAGTGCAAATGCAGTAAAATTCTTAACCACAGAAAAATTAGATAAAAATATTAAATGCTTTTGTGTTGGTAATGCTACAGAAAAAAAAGCAAGAAGTGTTGGTTTTCAAAATACATTTGCAGCTGAAGGAAATGTTGCAAACTTAAAGGAGTTAATAATACAAAGTTATGATTCTAAAAATAAAGAATTACTTTATGTTAGTGGTGAAACAATATCAGTTGATTTAGATCAACAGTTATTAAGTGAAGGTTTTAACGTAAAAAGAATTATTAATTATAGAGTAGATCATAACCAAAAATTTGATGAGAAATTTGTTAATGAATTAAAATTAAATATGCCTGATATGGTTTATGTTTATTCCCAAAATAGTGCATCAAGTTTCTTAAATTTCATAAAGATTTACCAAACCGAAAATTTATGGATGAATACAAATTTGATGTGTATAGGCGAAAAAACCTCGTCAATATTGAACGAAATCAAATGGAAAAAGATTTTTCTTTTTAATCCTGGAGAAGAAGAGTTTTTGTTATATAAAATTTAAAAATGGAATTAATTAATAATTTTTCTGAGATATTTTTATCAGTATGGAATACAGGAATTTTTGGTGTTGATATTTTTCAGATATTAATTGGTATTGGAATATTTTTATTATTCTTAATTTTTAGAGGTCTAATAACCAAATTAGTTATTAAAAAATTAGAAATCATCTCGAAAAGAACAACTAATAAATTAGATGATACTTTTGTTAAATCACTTGAAGGCCCAGCAAGATTTTTACCAATAGTATTAGGATTTTTTATTGCAAGCTACTACATGACTTTCTCAATAGAGGGAAGAGAAGTGGTAAATACAATTAACAGAACACTGATCACTATTTTAATTTTTTGGATAATTCACCAAATCATAGAGCCAATCTCATATATACTTAGTGGTTTAGATAAATTATTAACAAGAGAACTTATTGGATGGATAATTAAATCATTAAAAATTTTAATTTTTATTTTAGGTTTAGCAGCAGTTTTAGAATTGTGGGGAATTAAAATAGGTCCAATCATTGCAGGTCTAGGATTGTTTGGTGTTGCTGTAGCATTAGGGGCACAAGATTTATTCAAAAATTTAATATCAGGAATTTTAGTTTTAGTTGAAAAGAGATTTAAAATTGGAGACTGGATAGCTGTCGAGGGTATTATTGAAGGTGTGGTAGAAAAGATTGGATTTAGATCAACAACAATTAGAAAGTTTGACAAATCTCTTGCTATTATTCCAAATTTTCAATTTGCCGAAAACGCAGTTGTAAATGTAAGTGAAACTTCAAATTGGTTAATCAGTTGGATTATTACACTTCAATACGACACTACGGTAGATCAGTTAAAAAAAATTAGAGATGAAATCGAAAGTCATATTAATTCAAGCGAAGATTATAATACCTCAATTGGTGTTGCGGTAAGAGTTGATAAATTTTCTGATAGTTCAATAGACATGTATGTAAGATGTTTTACAAAAACAGGAAGTTGGAATAATTGGCTTGATGTAAAAGAAAGATTAGCAATTGCGATTAAGGAAATTGTAGAAAAAAATGGTGCTTCATTTGCGTTCCCGAGTCAGTCGATTTACGTTGAGAAAAAATAATGCAATCTTTGTTAATTTTATTTGATAATTTAATTAGTTTTTTTATTTGGATACTCATAATAAACGTAGTCCTAAGTTGGTTAATAGGATTTAGTATTTTAAATGCTCAAAATAAGTTTGTTTATATGGTATATGAATTTTCCTATAAAATTACGGCACCTCCGTTAAATATTATAAGAAGATATTTGCCAAATTTTGGATCAATAGATATTTCTCCTGTATTGTTAATTTTTTTGCTTTATTTCATAAGAAATTTAATATTTGAATATTTTGGTTAATCTTAATATTGCATTGAAAATTTTATTCTAAATGTGTAGTAACCTTTAACTTAATAATTATTTTAGATTATGATTTTAATTGATGGAAAAAAAGCAGCTGCAGAATTAAGAGCAGAGCTAAAGCAAGAAGTTACAGAGTTAAAAGCAAAACATAATAAAGTACCAGGTTTAACCGTTATACTTATAGGTGATTTAACACCTAGTCAGATTTATGTAAGAAATAAAGAGAAATCGGCAAATGAGGTAGGATTAAAATCTGAAGTTATTAAATATCCAGACTCAGTTGAAGAAAAGACTGTTTTAGAAAAAATTAAAGAATTAAATAGTGATGAAACTGTTTCGGGAATTTTAGTTCAACTTCCTTTACCTAAGCACATTGATAAGCAGAAGGTTATAGAAGCTATTGATCCCTCAAAAGACGTAGATGGATTTCATCCAATGAATGTAGGCAATCTTTCATCTGGTTATGAAAGTTCGGTACCTTGTACTCCGCTTGGATGTTATTTGTTGATAAAAAAAATTGAACCTAATTTAAGTGGTAAAAAAGCTGTGGTTGTGGGTAGATCAAATTTAAATGGTAAACCAATGACACAACTTCTTTTAAAGGAAAATTGCACTGTAACTATAACTCATTCAAAAACTAAAGATTTAAAAGCTGAATGTTTAGAGGCAGATATAATTGTTGCAGCTGTAGGTATACCCGAACTTGTTAGAGGAGATTGGGTTAAGAAAGATGCTATTGTTATTGATGTTGGTATAAATAAAACTGACAATGGTATAGTTGGTGATGTTCATTTTGATGAAGTTTCAAAAAATGCAAAAGCACTTACTCCAGTTCCTGGCGGTGTAGGTCCAATGACCATTGCTTGTTTGCTTAAAAATACGATCGACTGTTTCAAAAGATCGCAAATTTAATAATTAAACCATAAGCTGTAATCTGTTAATTAACTAGGATGAAAAAACCTAAACGACCATACAGATTTGGTATAATTTTTTTGCTTCTTACAGTTCCACCTATTGGGGCAACTCAGCTAGGTTGGTATTTGCATGACAAGCAAACTGGTTTTGATTATGGTATGATTGTAGGTACTGTATCAGTAATATACGCTGCATATTTAATGTATGAAAAAAACTGGCGAGAAGAAGATGACGATTAAATTATGGAAAAAATAATTTTTTTTGGATTGGTTATTCCTATTATGGCTTATGTTTTATACTTAGGCGGAATGGCAATTATGAATGGTTTTAAATCTAAGGAAGCTAATAGAGCCGAGAAAGAGGAAGCTGAAAGTGAAAGTAGTGAGAAAAGTGAGACTTCTGATGAAAAAAATAGCAATTTAAGTGATGAACTTACTAAATTGAATGATTTAAAAGAAAAAGGAATTATTTCTCAAGAGGAATTTGAAAAAGCTAAAAACAAACTATTAAATAATTAAATAGTTTAATCATGTTCAAGGAATTTAAAAAAAAATTTGTTAAGGTAAACAAGGGTAAAATATTTTGTAGATTTAAAGGTAACGGTCCTCCTTTGTTGCTACTTCACGGATATCCACAATCACATGTAATGTGGCACAAGACTGCCCCTGAACTTAGTAAATATTTCACAGTAATAGTTGCTGATCTCAGAGGATATGGGGACAGTTTAGTTTTGCCTGGTGGAACTAATCATAAAAATTATTCTAAAAGAGAGATGGCAAAAGATATGGTTCAGTTGATGAATAAATTAAATTTTAAAAAATTTTTTGTTGCTGGACATGATAGGGGCGGAAGAGTTGCACACAGAATGGCAAGAGATTATAGAAATAAAATAATGGCCTTAAGTGTATTAGATATTTGTCCAACTCTTGATATGTACGAGCATACAGATATGAAATTTGCAAAAGGATACTTTCATTGGTTTTATTTAATACAGCCAGCACCTCTCCCAGAGAAAATGATTATGGCAGATCCTAAAAGATGGTTAAAAAGTCGTTTTAATAGGTCATCCAAACTTGCGGTTGGAAGAGTTGAAGATGAGTATTTAAGAGCCTTTAAACAAAAAAAAAGAATTCATGCAACCTGTGAAGATTACAGAGCTGCAGCGACTATAGATTTAGTGCATGACAAAAAAGATCGGAAAAAAAAATTAAACATTCCCATACAAGTTTTGTGGGGAAAAAGAGGAGTTGTTGGAACGCAATTTAAATCAGTTAAAATTTGGCAAAAATACACAAACAAAAAAGTTTATGGAGCAGAAATTAATTCAGATCATTTCATTCCAGAGGAAAGTCCTAAACAAACGATTAATCACTTAAAAAATTTTTTTTTAAAAAATGTTAAAAATAATTCCAAATAAAAAAAATATTGGGGCAGAAGTAATTGTAAATTTAAAAGAAATTACAAATAAAGATTTTTTTCAAATTAAAAAAGCACTGAATAAATATGGAATGTTATATTTTAAGAAACAAAATTTAACCTCTAAACTTTATATAAAGTTTGCGAAGTATTTTGGAAAATTAGCCAATTATCCAAGATTGAAAGGTTTAAATAAGAAATTTCCACAAATTACGGTAGTACAAAGAAAATCAACTGATAAAGGACCAAGTTTTGGTGAGCAATTTCATACTGACTCAATTTATACACAAAAGCCACCAAGATTTACAATGTTGCTTTCTAAACTTGTGCCAAAAAAAGGAAAAGCTAATACAGAATTTTGTTCTCAATATCTTGCTTATAAAGAATTACCAAGTCCAATAAAAAGAAAATTTAAAAATATTATAGGTAAATATTCCTCTGAGGGTCCAATCTCGGTTACAACAAAAGAAAGAGTAAAAGAAAAAGGAAAAAATATTAAAGAACTTAAATCTTCACATAAAATAATTAGGAAAATCAGCACAAATTATTCTATTTATTGCAGTCCAGGACATTTTGTTGGTTTTAGCTCAAAGATAAAAAATCAAGAAAAGTTAAAAAAATTTTTATTTAACCATCAAATTAAGAAGAAGTTTCAATTTTCATTGCCTTGGGAAAAAAATCAATTGGCTATATGGGATAATAGATCTATGCTTCATCAAGCAACACCTTTTAAAGGAAATAGAATAATGCATAGAATAACAATTAAATAACCTTATGCTTCAAATTTTCTTTGGATTAACACCTTTTATTTTTATAACAGTATTGGGTTTCATTTTTGGTAGGATCAAAATTTTTGATTTAAGCCATGCAAAAGTTTTAAATTTATTTTTGTTCTATATTGCTGTTCCAGCACTAATAATTAAGTTTGTTGCTCAAAGTGAAATTGGACAAATCGATTTAAAACAAATAATTTCTTACTTTTTAATGCAAGGCAGCCTAGGCCTTATAACTTTTTTGATTACATCTAATTTTTTTAAACGACCTGTTCAGGAGTCAATTATTTGGTCGTTAATGGTAGCATTATCAAATCATGTGACTTTATTATTGCCAATTACAAAAATT
Organism: Pelagibacteraceae bacterium AG-390-A23; assembly: GCA_003279775.1. Lineage (GTDB taxonomy): Bacteria > Pseudomonadota > Alphaproteobacteria > Pelagibacterales > Pelagibacteraceae > Pelagibacter. Next base: position 49,740 of record QCGW01000003.1, on the reverse strand, counting down.
TATTTTGGAACAGAAGTTATAACTCAAGTAACAAGTATAATATTAATGGACGGTATAATTTTATTATCAGTAATTACTTTTTTTTTAGAACTTACTACCAAAAAAAATATTCGAGTATCAGTATTTTTAAGGAATCTTTTTTTAAATCCAATGATAATGTCTATTTTGATTGGGGTTTTGCTCTTTTCATTAAATATAGATATTTTTGATACACCGATTGATTATACACTTTCAGTATTAGCAGCTTGTGTTTCACCCGTTGGCCTTTTTGCAATTGGAATAACTTTATCTTTTTATAGCAGTAAAGTTCTAAATAAGATCACAGCAACTATTTCTATCTTAAAATTAATTATTTCACCTATTGCACTGTTATTAATTGGGTTTGTACTTTTTGATGCGGGTATGCCTGAGAAAATCCCAGGTGCTTTTTTTGTTAGTGTAGCACCATGTGGACATACAGCTATAGTTTTATGCTCAGCTTATAATGTAAATCCAGAAAATATTGTAAAAGCTTTATTTATTTCTACTTTAGCTTCTGTGGTTACAATATTCTTTGCAATTCAATATTTGACATTATAAAATTTTGTCTAAAGGGCTAACTTCTCCAATTTTAAAAATAATTGCATCTTCTTTATCAAATCCATATTTTTCAGCACTATCTTTAAATCTCACTGGAGGTTCCATTATTGGCTCTAATGATAAAACAAATGTTCCCCAATGCATTCCCAATACTTTTTTACTTTTTAGATCCTGTGCAACATTCAAGGCTTCTTCTGGTGTAGTATGATAAATAGTTTTATTAAACATTGGTTTGAAATTATAAGCCCCAATATTAATCATTGTTAGATCTATAGGACCATATTTTTTTCCTAGTTCTTTGTAGATTTCTCCATATCCAGTGTCACATGCAAATAAAATTTTTTTATTTTTATATTCTATAAGAAAGTTACCCCACAAAGTTTTATTAGTGTCTGTTAAACTTCTCTTTGACCAATGAACTGCAGGAAGTAAAGAAATTTTCAAATTCTCATTTATAATTATTTTATCATACCAATCCATTTCATTTACATCTTTATATCCTTTAAAATATTTACCAAGATTTAGTGGTGTTAATACTTTTGCACTCTTAAAAGGAAAATTTCTAATTGTTGACATGTCCTGATGATCGTAATGATTATGAGTGAGTAAAAATATATCCGTTTTAGGTATCTCATTTAATTTTATTGCAGGATCAGTAAATCTTTTTGGACCAAAGATTAGTGGTCCAGCATTCTTTGAAAATACAGGATCTGTTATAATTGTAGTTCCACCTAATTTTATAAGATATGTCGCGTGACCTATCCAAGCAATATAATCATTATCTTTATATTTTTCTAAATCAGCTAATACTTTTTCTTTTTCAATCACATGTTCTTTTGGATAAGATAAATCAACTTTTTTTCTTAATTTACTGAAAGTTCTATAAGAAAATTTTCCTGATCTGGATATTATTACTGGAGATCCTTTTGGATTTCTGAAACTGCCATCAGGTAAATGATGATAAGGTCTTTCTTTCATATTATTTTTTTTTCTCCATTAACCATAAACTGTTTCCCGCAAGAAAATATATTTTTCCATTAACTGGGTGAACTTGTATATCTCTTATTCTTCCAATTTTATCTTTGAAAATAATTGTTTCTTGAATCTTAGATGAATTTTTAAAGTTTAATTTTCTCATTGATTTATCTTTTAAAGAAGTAATTAACGCTTCGCCATTCCATTCACTAAATTCTTTTCCCTTATAAATAGTTATAGCACTTGCTGCTATTGAAGGTACCCAGTATTGGATTGCTTTGGTAAAGCCTGGTTTCCATTTAGGTCCAATCTTTGAGCCTGAATAATTTGTTCCACCCCAACCTAAAATTTTCCAACCATAATTTTCTCCTTTTTTTATTTCACCAAACCAATCACCACCTTTTGCACCATGGTTGCTTGCATAAATCTTTCCATCAAAAGAGGAATAGGTTAAGCCTTGAGGATTACGAACACCAATTTGATAAATTTCTGGTAACCAATTTGATTTACCTTCAAACTTAGGATTATCTTTTGGAATACTACCATCTAAATAAATTCTGATAATACTTCCAGGATGATTTGTCGGATCTTGAGCAATCATACCACCACCTCTTTCACCAGCAGAAGCAAAAAGATAATTGTCTTTTATAGCTAGTCTTGAACCGAAATGATAACCAGATTCTATTGGTGGTTCAGCTTGAAATATATTTTTGAAATTTAAATTATTTTTATTTAATTTAGCTTTTGCAATTGATGTACTAGTTTTCCGATCCCCTCTATTTTCTGAATAAGAAATCCATAAGTAATTATCTTGGTAAATAATATCCAATAAACCTCCTTGTCCGTGAACAAAATAATTTAAGTTATGTTCAACTTCATAAACTTCTTCAGAGATAATATTTACTATTTTTATTTTTCCAGTTTTTTCAGTGATAATTAACTCCTCATTATTTATAAAAGACGATCCCCATGGCTCGTTTAAATCTACTAATTTTTTAAAAGTAAAATTTTCAGAAAAACTTTTCGATGAAAATATTAAAAAGAAAAATATCGATATAAAATATTTGACCACTTTATGAAAGTTTAGATCTACCACCATCTACAGCAATTATTTGGCCTGTAACCCAAGAACTATCTTCTGTTAGTAAGAATTTAGCAAGAGCAGCAGAGTCTTTTCCTTCGCCTAATCTTTTAAGAGGATGTGCTTTTGCAATACCTTCAGCTATAGCAGTATTTTTTAACATTGGTTCTGCTATTTTAGATTTTGTTAAACTTGGTGCCACACAATTTACTCGTATGTTTGGAGCAAATTCTGCTGCAAGAGAAACCGTCAATCCTTCAACAGCAGCTTTTGCTGAGGCTATGATTGCATGGTTAGTAAAACCTCTTTGAGCGGCAACGGTCGAAAATAATACTATCGAACCTTTATTTTTTTTTAAACTTTCTTGAAATCCTTTAATAGCTTCTACAGCAGAATAAAGATTAAGTTTCATGCATTTCTTAAAGTCTTGTTCATTTACCATTCTTAATGGTTTCAAATCAATTGAACCAACACAATAAGCTAGGCCTTTAATTTCAGAAATATCTGATTTAACTTTTTCTATAAACCCATCCTCTAAAACATCTACAACGGTATGTGAGCATCCAAGTTTTTCAGAGATAGAACTAAGTTCACTTTCATTTCTTCCAACTAAATGAATATCGTTTACAGAGTTTTTTAATTGTTCTGCTAAACTTGATCCAATAGAACCTGTCGCACCAAAAATTACATATTTTTCTGACATAAAAAATTTTATTAGTTATATTTAACTATGAAGTTATTTTTTATACTCGGTAATCAATTATTTCCAACAAAATACCTAGACCGCTTCAAAAAAGACCACCTATTTTTTATGGCTGAAGATAAGGGTTTATGCACCTATGAAAAGCATCACAAACAAAAAATTTTATTATTTTTATCTTCTATGCGTTCTTATGCAGATGGATTAAGAAAAAATAAATTTAAATTAGATTATTATAAAATTGAAGATAAAGAATTTAATGAAGATTATTTAAAAAAATTAAAAAAAATAATTACACAAAAAAAAGTAAAAGAAATTTCAAGTTTTGAAGTGGAGGATAAATTTTTTGAAAAAAAAATTTCACAATTTTTAAAAAAAGAAAAAATACATTGGAATGTTGTTCAAACCCCCATGTTCTTAAATTCAAGAATTGAATTTAAAAATTATTTGTCAAAATCAAAAAAACCTTTTATGGCAAATTTCTACAAAGATGTTAGAAAAAAATCTGGAATATTGATAGGTTCAGATGGTAATCCAATCGGGGGTAAATGGAGCTTTGATGAAGATAACAGAAATAAATTACCTAAAAATATTTCAATTCCTAAATTTCCAAAAATAAATGAAACCAGCCATACAAAAAAATTAAAGCCTATTATTGAAAAGGAATTTAAAAATCACCCAGGGAGTACAAATAATTTTTGGTTTGCAACAGAATACGAAGATGTAGTTAAACTTTTAAATTTTTTTATAAAAGAAAAATCTAATCTTTTTGGTGATTATGAGGATGCAGTTGATCAAAAAGATAATATTTTGTTCCATAGCGCATTGAGTCCTTATATAAATTTAGGTTTAATTACTCCTGAATTTTTAATCCAAAAAATTTTAGATTTTCATAAAAAAAATAAAATAAGAATGAATTCTTTAGAGGGCTACATCCGCCAGGTGATTGGTTGGCGAGAATTTATGCGTGGAATTTATCAGTCCTATTCTCAAGAAATGGAAACTGGAAATTTTTTCAAACAAAATAGAAAAATGAAAAATTCTTGGTACGATGGAACCACTGGTCTTCCACCTTTGGATTATGCAATTAAAAATGCCGTTAATCATGGTTGGTCACATCACATTGAAAGGTTAATGATCTTGTCGAACATAATGAACCTTTGTGAAATTAAGCCAACAATTGTTTACAAATGGTTCATGGAAATGTTTGTAGACTCTTCAGATTGGGTGATGGTTCCTAATGTTTATGGGATGGGATTATTTAGTGATGGAGGAATTTTTGCGACCAAACCTTATATCTGTGGATCTGCATATTTTATGAAAATGATGGATTTTAAAAAAGGTGAGTGGTGTAACACTATGGATGGTCTTTATTGGAGATTTATTGACAGAAATAGAAAATTTTTTTTAAAAAATCCTCGTCTTTCGATGATGGTAAGAATATTTGATAAAATGAAATCTGATAGAAAAAAATTAATTTTATCTGAAGCTGATAAATTTATTAAACTAAATACAATTTGATGAAAAAGGAAAATTTACCAACAAAAATTTGTCCAGTTTGTAAAAGACCATTTACTTGGCGAAAAAAATGGAAGTTAAATTGGGATAGAGTAAAATATTGTTCCAAGAAGTGTTCTAAGCTAAGCTAAGATTAGTGAATATAATAGTACTACAGCATATTAAAATAGAAGACCCAGGTTACATTAAAGATTTAATGTTAGCTGATGGGTTTAACTTAACTACCATAGAGTTAGATGAAGGTGAAAAAATACCAAACGATTTAAGTAAATTTGATGGAATGTTTTGCATGGGAGGTCCAATGGATACCTATATGGAACAAGAATATCCTTGGTTAATAGAGGAAAAAAAAGCAATTAAAGAATTTGTTGTGAATTTAAAAAAACCCTATTTAGGTTTTTGTTTAGGTTGTCAGCTTTTAGGAGAAGTAGTTGGTGGAAAAGTGGTTAAATCCAAACCAGCAGAAATAGGGATTATGGATATTAATTTCTCTAATGAAAAAGATGAAGATAAATTATTTTCAAAATTTCCTAATACGATTAAAAGTTTACAATGGCACTCTTATGAGGTTCAAGGTATTGAAAATAATAAAGATATAACTTTATTAGCTTCTTCCCCAATCACCAAGTATCAAATCTTTAAATATCAAAACCATGCTTATGGAATTCAATTTCATATAGAAATAAAAGATACCACAGTCAATGAGTGGGGATGTGTACCGGAATACAAAAAAGCTTTGGAAGATCAGCTTGGCAATGGTGCATTAGAAAGGTTTGATCAATCTGCAAAAGATAACATGAAAGATATGAATAACTATTCTACAATCCTTTATAATAATTTTAAAAAACTTTTATGAATAATAAAATCTTTGAATGGGCAGGGGTTATAACTGCAATATTATATTCTTTGTTTGTTGCTTTAAATATAGGAATAGAATTTTTTGGTTTTTGTCTATTGCTTTTATCAGCTATTTTAATTGGAATTTGGGCTTATAGAGGTGGTCATAAAGGAATTTTGTTATTACAATTTTTTTATGCAACAGCTGGAATTATTGGGATGGTTCGTTGGTTTTAGTTAAAAGTCGAAACTATTTTGGGAATATAATTTTTAAAATTAAAAAATCCTTTATTACAGTATTGCCAAGCTAATTGATCAAGATTTCTATATAAAAAATCTATCTTTAAATTATTAGAATTTAAAAAATCTAAATTTTCACCTACTGTTGGATACAAACCGTAATAATTTTCAATATTTGTTAATTCACTTATATCTATAATTTGACAATCAATAGATTGATTTTTTAATCTCTGTACTTGGTCTTCTATTAAATGAGATTTAAATTTCACTAACTTTTCACTTAGTTTTATTGCTCTATTTTCATTTTTATTAGAAACTAAATAAATTTTCTTGAAATTGTTTTCCTTAAAGTCAGTGATTTCAAACGAGAGATTATTTTCAAAAATTAAAAGATTCTTATTCTCAATCTTTTGTGGGTTATTGAAATCCTGTGTAATTATTTGATAAGATTTTTCAGATACTTTTGGAGGAGCATTTTCATTTAATTTTATATTTTGAAATCTATTGTTAGTGAATTTTTTAATATTCCATTCACTTGCAAGGTAATGTTTTCCTTGAGTTTGAACACCCACAACCCATCGCCATCCAAGAGTGTTTGATGCAGCATCCCCATCATAAAGATGTTGCATAAAAAATTCTGCACCTAATTGCCAAGGCAATTCTAAAGTAAAAATCCAAATACTAGCAAACCACATTCTTGTGTGATTATGCAAATAATTGTTTTCTTTAAGCTCTTTCACCCACTCATTAAAGCAATCTACTTTTGTTTTTCCTTCGATTGCTGCAATATAATCTTTATTATCTTTAAATTCGTTTTTGATTTGATTTAATTGGATAAGATAATCAGTCCAAACATTTGGTCTAAGTTCTAACCAACCTTTCCAATAAGTTCGCCATAGAACTTCTTGAATAAACTTTTCATTTTTTGAAAAAGAAAATTTACTCAGCGCTTTCTGAATGACTTCTTTTTCATTAATTATTCCATGAGTTATGTATGGTGATAAGCAAGATATATTAGATCTTTTTTCAGGTCCAAAATCAAAATTTCTTAATTTTGAATATTCTCCAAGATTATTCTCAACAAAATTATTTAATTGATTTAAGGCCTTAGCCCTTGAAGCTTCAAATATCATTTAAAATTATTTTGATTTTTTTTTCTTTAGACCCAATTTGTCACTATGTCTTAATCTTAAAACAACAATTGCTCCAGCGATTAATAAAATTGCAACTGCTTCATAAACAAGTGCAGTAGGGTCCATTTCTTTACCTTGCAAAATAATAAATCGTGCAAGGGCGGTAATTGCAATAAGAAGTGGAAGGGTAATACTTATAGATTGTTGGCTCCAAAAAACTCTTACCATTGCTAAAACTTCTAAATATAGAAACATTAAAAGCAAATCTGCTAGCGTAACTGATTGGTTAGTGAACATGTTTTTAATTTCAATACCAACAGCAATAACCGTACTGATTAAGATAATAACCATTAAAGCTAATTGTAAGTTTTTCGCTATCTTGTCCATTATTTATCTTTACTAAATGGTAGCCATTTTTCAATTGCAGATTTTAAGGGACCATCATAAGGAATTGAATAAGAGTTTGGATTTGGACTAGTTAAAACTTCAATTCCTTTTGAAAATACAAATATAAATACTATTACAAACACGATGACCATAATTTTAAAAGGATCAAAATTTTTTGTTTGAAAAACACTAGCTGATTTTGCTTCTGCTTTATGAAATTGTTTAAACGTCATGTAAACAGCAAATATTAAACCAATATGAGCTAAAAAAAGTCCAGCCCATCCAAATGCAAAAGTTGTGTATGAAAATATATATAAACTAAAAACTGTGGTCCAAATAAAACTTAGAACTAATAAAATTTGTAGTCTAACTGTTTTTGGAAGTGCACGCAGATCATTTTTACTATCGTCAAATAAAATATTTGCAGCATCTTTCATCCAGTTCTTTATTGATTCCATATAATGAAGATATAATTTTTGGTAATTTAAACAAATGTCAATTTGTCCTAAACCTACCTATGCACGAAGCTTTTTTTTGTGAAAATTGATAAATCTTTCAACGTTAGATTTATTAAATGACTTATTTTCTTCAAATGAGACTTTTTTCATCGAGTAAGCGCTGCTATTAGTAACTCTAGATTGAATTGTAATATTTCCTTTATACAATTTAAGTTTAACTGAGCCATTAACTTTGCTTCTTTTTAAATCTACAATTTTTTGAAGTTTAAATCTTTCTTTTGAATACCAATAACCATTGTAAATTAACTCTGCATATCTAGACATTATCTGATCTTTTTTATGCATAGTTTCTTTGTCTAAGGTAACAGACTCAATTGCTCTATGAGCATTTATTAAAAGAGTTCCACCAGGTGTTTCATACACTCCTCTAGATTTAATACCTAAAAATCTATTCTCTACTAAGTCAACTCTTCCAATTCCATTTTTGCCTGCTAGATCATTTAACTTTATTAATAATTTAGCTGGAGATAATTTTTTTCCATTAATTCCAAAAGGATCACCATTTTTAAAATTAATAGTAACAAAAGATGGTTTGTTAGGTGCTTTTTCAGGAGAAACTGTTCGTTGAAAAATAAATTCTGGAGCAGAATTTTTTGGATTTTCTAAAACCTTACCTTCAGTTGATGTATGAAATAAATTATCATCCACTGAAAAAGGAGGTGCACCTTTTTTATCTTTAGGAATAGCTATGCTATGTTTTTTTGCATAATTAATTAAGTCTGTTCTAGATTTTAGTTTCCAAATTCTCCACGGAGCTATAATTTTAATTTTAGGACCAAAATAATGATAGCCTAATTCAAATCTAACTTGGTCATTGCCTTTACCAGTTGCTCCATGTGAAACTGCATAGGCTTTAAATTTTTTAGCTACTCTTATTTGATCTTTTGCAATAAGAGGTCTTGCTATTGATGTCCCTAATAAATAAACACCCTCATAGATCGCGTGTCCTCTGATCATGGGATATACATAATCCTTAACAAAAATATCTTTTAAATCTTTAATAATTATATTTTTAACACCAAATTTTTTTGCATTGGTAATAATTTTTTTTCTATCAATTTCTTGTCCAACATCTGCTGTATAACAAATTACATCTGCATCATAATTTTCTTGAAGCCATTTTAAAATTATAGAAGTATCGAGCCCTCCAGAATAAGCTAGAACAATTTTCTTTTTTGATTTCATCGAATTAACTACAAGCTTTTCTTGAAGCGTTATACGCTTTAGTAAATCCTAGCAATGAGTAATGATCAATTGTTTGAGAACCTTGTTGATTGTATCCAGTGATCATAATTCTAGATCCTTTTCTCATTTGTTTGATCATTTTTAATTCGATTTTATTGTCCGCAATCCACGCAAAACCTTGTTCTTTAATATCAAATTTAAATTTATTTTTCCCTGAAGCAGCTGTTACAGAATTATTTTTGTTGAATTCATAACCCGGGGTAACACTTACTTCATTTTTTATATTGTCGTTTGGTCTAAATGCTACAAATAATTTTGCATCTCTTTTATTAGTTTTGGGTGCTTGCAAAATAGGTAAAGATTGCGCAAAGCATACTTTACCGTCAGCATCCATAACGACCATTGCCTCCCAATCTTTATATTTACCAATTTTTTTAATTTCCTGAGCTGAAACTTGAGCAACACCACTTATAAAAAATATTCCTAACAATATTGTAATTTTTTTAATTATGGACATGGATTTGGATAAATTGTTTGTACGTGGTTAATTTCTTTAATGACATCATCAGATAAGTTTACATTTACACTTTCTATATTTGTTTTCAACTGCTCCATTGTAGTTGCTCCAATTATTACACTAGTCATAAAGTCTTGGATTTCACAAAATTTTATCGCCATCTGACTCATATCTAGACCAAATTTTTCACTAATTTTATAATAATGTTCAACGGCATCCTCAGTATTTGGCTTTCTATACCTTGTCCAGAAATCGAAATCTCTCTCCATTCTTGATCCTTTAGGAAAACTTTTATTTCTATACTTTCCACTTAAATATCCACTTGCAAGTGGAGAGTAAGCTAAGCAGCCAATGTTTTCTCTTATAGAAACTTCAGCTAGTCCAACTTCGTAAGATCTATTTAATAAACTATAAGGATTTTGGATTGACATCATTCTTGGCAACTTTTTATTTTTGGATAACTGAAGATAATTTAAAACTCCCCAAGGGGTCTCATTTGATAAACCAACGTATCTTATTTTTCCCTGATCAATATATTTATTTAACTCTGCAAGAACATCTTCAAATTTATTCCATTCATTTTCCTTATGAACATAACCAAGTCTTCCAAAATTATTTACATTTCTTTCTGGCCAATGAAGTTGATATAAATCTATATAATCAGTTTTAAGTCTTTTAAGACTGTCATTTAAAGCAGTTTCTAAGTTTGGACCTGTAAAACTATTTTCTCCACTTCTTAAATAATCTCTTGCTGGACCAGCAACTTTTGTTGCAAGAATGACTTTGTCTCTTTTTTTTGTTTTTTCAAACCAGTTTCCAATAATTTCCTCTGTATCACCATAGGTTTCCTTTCTTGGTGGTACTGCATATAATTCAGCAGTGTCCCAAAAGTTTACTCCTTGATCTAATGAAAAATCCATTTGTTCAAATGCTTCAAGTTCAGTATTTTGCTCTCCCCAAGTCATAGTACCGAGACAAATTGTACTTACTTTAATATTGGTATTACCTAAATTTTTGTAATTCATTAGAAATATTAAGTTAAATTTTTGTTAATCTTTTAAGGTATCTTGAATAATTAGTAAAAGAATATATATATTACTCATTATGGAATTTGATAAAAACGGAATACTAAATAGAGCAAAAGCAGCACAACAATCGGCTGCTGTAATGGATGAAGGCTTAAGAGCCTACATGCTAAAAGTTTATAACTACATGGCAACAGGTATATTGCTAACTGGAATAGTAGCACTATTAACATTTAAAATGTCTGTTGTTACTAATGATGCAGGTTCAATCGTTGGTCTAACGCAGATGGGGAATGCAATTTATTTATCAGGTCTTAAATGGCTTGTAATGTTAGCACCTCTAGGTATCGTTTTTTACATGAGTTTTGGAATTAATAAGATGAGTGCATCAAAAGCACAAACTACGTTTTGGGTTTTTGCAGCTTTGATGGGTCTATCTTTATCTTCAATATTATTAGTTTACACTGGAATGAGTGTAACTAGAGTTTTCTTTATTACATCTGCAACATTTGGAGCGATGAGTATTTATGGATACACAACTAAAAGAGATCTTACAAAGTTTGGATCTTTTTTAATGATGGGTCTAATTGGAATAATTATAGCTTCAATTGTTAATATCTTTATGAAATCTTCTATGATGTATTTTGTGATTTCAATTTTAGGTGTTTTAATATTTGTTGGTTTAACAGCTTATGACACTCAAAAAATCAAAAATATGTATGTTGCTTCAGACTCAGGTGAGTTAATGGGCAAGAAAGCTGTGATGGGTGCTTTAACTTTATATCTAGATTTTATTAATTTATTTATAATGTTGTTAAGATTATTTGGGCAAAGAAGATAAATTTATTTTTGAAGTTTCTTCCAGTTGGTATTTTTTAATAAAATTCTTAGATCGTAAGAATTTTTTAGTATTTTACCACTTGTATCAGTAATCAAATATTTAAGACTTTTATTTTTAGGCCTAAAATTTTTGCAAATTTTATAAAGGGCATTTTCAGTAGCATTTCTAAAAACACTAAACCCCACTTGTTTACTTGAAATACTTAAACCGTAATCTTTCCAAGAACCTTCAGAAACCATCTTAGCATATAAGTCTAATATAATTTTTAGCTCATCTTTTTCAAAAAAATGTTTTTCTTCTATTTTATTATGCGGATTATTTACTACTAATTTTAAATTACTACGCATCAATCTTATGTTTATTAATTAATGGTACCTGAAACCCTGTAAAAATTATTGTTATTGGAAGCATTCCCCATACTTTAAAATTAACCCAAAATTCTTCTGTCTGAGTTCTCCAAATAATTTCATTTAGTAAAGCAAGACCAAAGAAAAAATACATCCATCGTTTATTAAGAATTTCCCAACCAATATCAGTTAGAGGAATAGATTTACCCATAATTTTTTTAAGAATAGGTTCATTGGTAAAATATTTCCCAAAAAATAACGCAAGAGCAAACATAATGTTAATGATAGTTGGTTTAACGTAAATAAATATAGGATCATTAAAGTAGATTGTTAATCCACCAAAAAAAGTAATTAAAATTCCACTTACCAAAGGCATTGGAGGAATTTTTTTTTCAAAAAACCAAACTACTGCTAATGCAACTAAAGTTGCAACTATTAGTGGAGGTATTGCTACAGATAAATTTTTATCACTATTGTAATAATAGAAAAAAAATATTGCTAAAGGACCGAAATCAGTAACAAATTTTAAAAAAGATTTATTCACTTAAAAGATATTAACATATTTGCCACATCACAAAACATTTATATTTTTAGCATTGATTTTTATTTCTAAATACCCATACTAAGAACAATGCCAGTTCAAAAAGCTAAATTTTCAATTGGAGACATTGTAAAACATAAACACTTTGAATTTAGAGGTGTGATTTATGATGTTGATTTTGAGTTTAATAATTCTGAAGAATGGTATCAGTCTATTCCAAAAAATGTTAGACCAAGAAAAGATCAACCATTTTATCACTTATTAGCAGAAAATGATGAGATAACTTATGAAGCTTATGTTTCTGAGCAAAATTTGCTGATGGATGACTCTGATGAACCAATAAAACACCCTTTAATTGAAGAGATTTTTTCAGGAAAAAAAGGATCTAGTTATTTCAAGCTCTCTAATTAAGGCAACCATCATTCAACCACATTTAGCTCAAATCTAGGCCATACAAATTAGCTATATTTTTAGTATCTTCTGGTCAAGAGTGTTAAACGTTAATTTCAATCTTATTATCTCCCCTCTGCATTCTTGATCAGAAAACTATTTCATAATAGAAATCACCAAAAAAAATTCTAAATTAAAATATGTTTAAACTTTTTGAACCTAACAAGATTTTCAAAATCACGTCAAAAGCACCTAAATACGTTTTATTTTTGTTTATTGTTGTATTAAGTGTTGGTTTAGTTGAAGCATTAATTATATCGCCTGAAGATTATAAACAAAGTGATGCAGTTAGGATTATGTATGTTCATGTTCCTGCCGCTTGGATTTCACTTGGAATATTTTCTTCTATAACTTTGTTATCTATTTGTGGTTTTGTATTTAGAAACAAAAACTTTTTTTTAATCTCTAAAAGTTTAGCTCCTTCAGGATTTGTTTTTAATATTATAGCTTTAGTTACAGGATCAATTTGGGGAAAACCAACTTGGGGAACATGGTGGGCTTGGGATGCAAGAATTACTTCAATGCTAATATTAGCTTTGTTCTATGCAATGTATTTAATTGTATGGAGAATTTATGATAAGGAAGAAAAAGTCTATAAGATTTCAACTTTTATAACTATTTTAGGAATTATTAATGTTCCAATTATAAAGTACTCAGTTGATTGGTGGAATACACTCCATCAACCTGCATCGATTAATATTTTGTCAAAAAGCTCAATCCATTCATCAATGCTTTACCCATTATTGATAATGACTGCGGCATTTGCTCTTTTTTCATTGTTAATTTTCTTAATGAAATATAATACAGAACTGATAAAAATTAAAAATAAAGGCTTAGATAGATTATGATAAATGAATTACTTTTTATGAATGGATATGCAGTGTACGTGTTATCTGCTTTTAGCTTTACCTTATTAAGTTTCCTAGGTTTATATTTGGTAACTAAAATGCAATTTGTTAAAGAACAAAACAAATTTGTTGCTAAATTTGGATTACTTACTACTGAGCAAGCTAATTCTGCAAAATCACAAAGAATAAATAAAGAAATTTTAGCAAACGTAACAAATAATTAACTTTTAAACCATGTATGGTCGAAAAGTTAAATTAAGATTTTTGTTTGTAGTAATAATCTTAATTACTTTAATTTTAACAACATTTTTGATTTTAAAATCATTAGAAGAAAATGTTGTATATTTTCAATCTCCTTCTGAAATAAAATCACTTTCTGAAATAGATAAAAGCAAAATAAGAGTTGGAGGAATGGTTAAAAAAAACTCTATTTCCATAAGTTCAAATGAAGTTAATTTTATAATTACTGACTTTAAAAATGAAATAAATGTTACTTACTCAGGAGCAGTACCAAATTTATTTGCTGAAGGAAAAGGGGTTGTTGCAGAGGGTTTTTTGAAAGATAGAAATTTTTTTTCCGCAACAAAAATTTTAGCGAAGCACGACGAAAATTATATGCCGCCAGAGGTAAAAGAAGCATTGGGAGAAAAATAAATTGATCTATAGTCTTATTGGATATTATTCATTAATAATAGGATTAATTATTGGATTATCATTATTTTATTTTTCATATAAAAATTTTAACAACTCAAACATATTAGATACCAAAATATTATCATTTACATTTTTACAATTATTTTTCGTTGTTATTAGTTTTTTGTGTTTGATTTTTTCTTTTGTTATTTCTGATTTTAGTAATGAAACAGTATTTAATAATTCTCACACTACCAAACCATTATTTTACAAAATAAGTGGAACTTGGGGGAATCATGAAGGTAGTTTATTATTATGGTTACTTGTTTTAACTTTATTTATTTTCTTATTTTTAGTTAGGACTAAAAATCAACCAGTAAAATACAAAATATTAACTCTAGTTTTTCAACAAATAATAATAGTTGGTTTCTTTTTATTTTTAATCAAAACATCAAATCCATTTAATTATATTTTTCCAATACCTACTGAAGGTCTTGGATTAAACCCAATTTTACAAGACCCTGCATTAGCAATTCATCCGCCTGTTTTATATTTAGGCTATGTTGGTTCTTCAATTATTTTTTCATCTGTTTTGGCAGCAACAAGTTTAAAAATTATTTCTACTAGTTGGGCATCCCATATAAAAAAATGGATCTTAATTTCGTGGATATTTTTGACCTTAGGAATACTGCTTGGATCAATTTGGGCTTATTACGAATTGGGCTGGGGAGGTTTTTGGTTTTGGGATCCAGTTGAGAATGTTTCTCTAATGCCGTGGCTTGCATTAACCACTCTTTTGCATTGTATTTTAGTATTAGAAAAAAAATCTATTTTAACTTCATGGGTAATAATTCTTTCTATTGCAACATTTACATTAAGCATGTGTGGAACATTTTTGGTAAGATCGGGAATTTTAAATTCAGTTCATACATTTGCAAATGATCCTGAAAGAGGTTTATTTATTCTTGTTTTTCTATTCATTTTGATTTTTTTATCTATTTTAATTTTTTTCTTTTTTCATAAAGATAATGACAGAAAATCTCATAGTTTTTTTTGGTTGAGCAAAGAGACTTCAATATTAATTAATAATTGGTTCATGATGTATTTTTTATCAGTTGTATTAATAGGTACTGTTTATCCAATTTTTTTAGATGTAATTTCTTCTCAAAAAATTTCTGTCGGACCACCATTTTATCATAAATTGTTAATTCCATTTTTAATTCCATTTTTACTTATGATGGCGATAGGTCCAAAATTAAAATGGATCAAATCTCAACTAGAAGATAAGATTTATTTAATTTCTTTTTTGATTATCTCAATTTTATTAGCATTTTTAGTATTAAAAAATTTTAATCAAAATATTTTAATAAATACAATTTTGATATCGAGTGCGCTTTATTTATTCTTTATGACGTTAAGAGATTTTTTTGTAAAAAAATACAAAAATATTTCACAAAATATTGCTCATTTTGGATTTAGTTTACTGATCCTAAGTATTTTATTTAACAATATATTTGCAACCGAAATTATAACAAATCTTAAGGTCGGTGAAACTTTTGAAAATTCGAAAACTAAGATAGTTTTTGAAAGTGTTGATCAGAAAAAAGAAAAAAATTATAATGCTATTGTTGCGAATTTTTCTATAAGTAATTTAAATGGTGAAGAGGATAGATTTTTGCCAGAGCTAAGAATTTATAATCAACCCGTCATTGCCACAAGTGAAGCTGATATTAAAACAACACTTATGTCAGATAAATTTATTGTAATTAATCTGGTTCAAAATCAAGATTTTTTCAACGTAAGATACCAAGTTAAACCATTTATGCTATGGATCTGGTTATCAGTAATTCTAATATCCTTTGGGGGAATTGTTAGCTTTTTACAAAAAAGATCATGAAAAATAAAATATTACCTTTTTCAGTTATTATTATTTTTGGAATAATATTTTTTATTTTTTACAAAGGTTTAGAAGACTCAAAAATATACACTCCAGATGTTAATATAAAAAAAGAGATACCAGTGTTTAATATTAAAGAATTTTTTTCTGGAGAAAATGTGAAATCATCAGGTATCTTTGAGTTGGATAAGTTTTATTTATTAAATATTTGGTCATCTTGGTGTGTACCATGTCGACAAGAGCATCCTCTTTTGATGAATTTAAATTTAGAGAATAAATTAAATATAATTGGGATGAATTATAAAGATAATTTAAAAAATGCGGAAAATTTTTTAAAAGAATTAGGAAATCCTTATAAAGAAATCTTTATTGATTTAGATGGTACAATTGCAATTGAGTGGGGAGCATATGGGGTTCCTGAATCGTTTCTAATTTATAATAATGAAATTATTAAAAAATATATTGGACCTCTTAACCAAGAATTAGTTGATGAAA
This sequence comes from Pelagibacteraceae bacterium AG-390-A23, assembly GCA_003279775.1. GTDB lineage: Bacteria > Pseudomonadota > Alphaproteobacteria > Pelagibacterales > Pelagibacteraceae > Pelagibacter. The sequence goes on along the minus strand of QCGW01000003.1, from coordinate 32,993 downwards.
TTAATTTATTTATAAAATGAAATATCTAAAATTTTTATTAATTGTTATAATATTGTTCCCTTTAAGCAGTGTTAATGCTGAGGAGAACGATAAAAGAAATAAAATAACTAAAAATTTACGATGTCTTATATGTCAAGGTCAATCGGTTTACGATTCAGACTCTGAATTTGCAAACAGTTTAAAAATTGTAGTTGATAAAAAGCTTCAAGAAGGTCTTTCTGAAGATCAAATTTATGAATATTTTAAAAATAAATATGGAGAATGGATACTTTACGATCCTGGTTTAAATAAAAATACATATATTCTTTGGTTATTGCCGATATTGATATTTTTAATCGGAGGTGCAATAATCTACAAAAGCTTTATAGTTAAAAAATAAATTAATTAATGATGAATTTAAAAATTTTTTTAATCAATCTGTTAATGATCACATTTGCATTTTCTTCGATTGCAGAGGAAAAAGTTTTGAAAGATCAAAATACAGAATTCAGTATTTACACAGGAATGTTTGATTTTAGTGATGATGGAAAAAAATCAACTTTAATTGGTTTTCAACATCAGAATGAAAATTTAAATAGAGATACTTTTTTAGGAAATCTTTCTCCTATAACTGGATTTTTAATTACAGCTGATAATGCAGGATATATTTATACAGGTGTTCAAGCTCAATATAAATTAGGAGTATTAAATTTAACTCCCAGTTTTACACCGGGAATGTATCACGAGGGAGATGGTAAAGACTTGGGCCATTTAATTGAATTTAAAAGTGAGTTACAAATTTCACTTGATCTGTCAAAAACAAGTGAATTAGGTTTTTCCTACAATCATATATCTAATGCAAGTCTAGGAGATAAAAATCCTGGGGCAAATAGTTATATGTTTAATTTCTTCAAAAACTTTTAATAAAGATACACCATGAATATCAATGACTGTTATAATTTTGAAGATTTTAGAAAATTAGCAAAAAAGAAATTACCCGCTCCTATTTTTCATTATATTGATGGTGGAGCAGATGACGAAGTCACTTTAAATAGAAATACAGATGCTTTTAATGATTGTGATTTAGTGCCAAATATTCTTAACAGTGTTGGCGAGCCAGATTTATCTACCACTGTTTTTGGTAGAAAAATCAGTATGCCCTTATTTTTATCTCCTACCGCGATGCAAAGTTTGTATGACCCTCAGGGTGACAAGGCTTCTGCTAGAGCTGCAGAGAAGTTTGATACAATTTATAGCATGTCCACAATGGCATCTTTTTCAATTGAAGAGGTTGCAAATGTCTCTAGTGGCCCAAAACTTTTTCAACTTTATATTCATAAAGATAAATCAATTACCGATGATTTAATTGAAAGATGTAGTAGAGCTAATTTTGATGGAATGTGTATCACTGTAGATACACTTGTTGCTGGAAATAGGGAAAGAGATCATAGAACTGGATTTACGACACCACCTAAATTTACTTTGGATAGTTTATTGAGTTTTGCAATGAGACCAGGATGGGTTTTCAAATATTTTACAAACAAAAAATTTGAATTAGCAAACATAAAAAACAAAACTGATAAAGGTACCAATATTGCAAAATCAGTTATGGATTATATTAATGAACAATACGATCCGGCAATGAATTGGAAAGATGCAGAATATTGTATAAAAAAATGGAATAAGCCTATGGCATTAAAAGGTGTAATGTCAGTAGAAGATGCCAAAAGAGCAATAGATATTGGTTGTACAGCAATCATGATTTCAAATCACGGAGGAAGACAACTTGATGGATCAAGATCTCCATTTGATCAAGTTAAAGCAATTTCAGATGCAGTTGGTGATAAATTAGAAATTATTCTTGATGGTGGTGTAAGAAGAGGAACACATGTTCTTAAAGCTCTAGCTGCTGGAGCAACAGCTTGCAGTTTTGGAAAAGCATTTCTTTTTAGTTTAGGCGCAGGCGGACAAAAGGGTGTTGAGAGACTTTTAGAAAATATGCAAAAAGAAATTAGAAGAAATATGATTTTAATGGGTTGTAAGTCTGTTAAAGATCTTGATGCGTCAAAAATAATATATAGAGACTAAAATATAAGAATTTTAAGCGTTTATTTGATAAATTAAACTTTCAAACTAAATAGACAAAAAACTAATTTTCGTTTAGTTTGACGGCTTTAATTTTTAATTTGTTATGGAACTTGCAAAATCTTTAAATAGACTTGGAACTGAAAGCGCTTTTTCTGTTTTAGCTGAAGCAAAAAAACTTGAAGCACAAGGCAAACCTATGATTCACTTAGGTCTAGGTCAACCTGATTTCAAAACTCCAAAGCACGTTGTCGAAGCAGCAAAAAAAGCTTTAGATGATGGTCATCACGGATATGTGCTTTCAAATGGAATTTTAGAATGTAGACAATCAGTTACTAGATGGATTAAGAAAAGATATAGTGCAGACGTAGATCCTGAAAGAATTATTATTATGCCAGGTGGAAAACCAACAATGCATTATGCAATACAGTGTTTTGGTGAACCAGGAGCGGAGATAATTCATCCAACTCCAGCTTTCCCTATTTATGAATCAATGATTAATTATACTGGTTCAACAGCAGTACCTTACGATCTTACTGAAGATAAAGATTTAAAGTTTAGTGCTGATAAAATTTTATCTCTAATTACTGATAAAACTAGATTATTAATTTTAATAAATCCAAACAACCCAACAGGAAGTTTTGTAGAAAAATCAGAAATAGACAAATTGGCTGAGGGTTTAAAAAAACATCCTCATGTGACTATTTTAAGCGATGAAATTTATAGTAGACAAATTTTCGATGATAAGGAAATGCCAACATTCTTTAATTATCCTGAGTTAAGAGAAAGATTAATAGTTTTAGAAGGTTGGAGTAAAGCTTATTCTATGACGGGTTGGAGACTCGGTTGGAGTTTTTGGCCAGAAAATTTAGTTGAACATGTAAATAAATTATTAATTAATAGTGTATCATGTGTGAATGCTGCTGCTCAGTTCGCAGGTATTGCTGCTCTAGATGGACCTGATGACTCAATTGATGAGATGATGGAAAAGTTCACATTAAGAAGAAAATTAATTCATGAGGGTTTGAATAGTTTACCTGGTGTAGAGTGTAGTTTACCTGGTGGAGCATTTTATGCATTCCCTAAAGTTATTGGAACTGGAATGGATGGTAGTGAATTTTGTAAAAGAGCTATGCATGAGGCAGGTGTTGCTATAGTTCCTGGTACAGCTTTTGGAAAAACATGCAAAGATTACGTAAGATTTAGCTTTGCAGCCTCTCGAGATAACATTTCTAACGCATTGGAAAATATCAAAAAAATGTTAGGCTAAGCTATGTCTGAAATAGCTTTACCAAATGTAGATAGAACAATTGTCAGTAAAAAAGACATAATTGTTAATAATCTAAAACAATTTACTGATAAAAAAAATGTTTTAAGCGAATTAGATGAAATAAGACCTTACGAAACAGATGCACTTGCTGCGTACAAAAATTTACCTCTAGCTGTAGTACTTCCGGAAAATACTCAGGAAGTAAGTGAGATATTAAAGTTTTGCCATAGAGAAAATATTAAAGTTATTCCAAGAGGAGCAGGAACTGGTCTTTCAGGTGGAGCTCTTCCATTAAATGATGCAATTTTATTAGGACTTGGAAAATTTAATAAAATTTTAGATATAGATTTTGATAACAAGTGTGTTGTTACTCAACCGGGTGTTACAAATTTATCAATTACTCATGCTGTTAAGCATAAGGGATATTATTATGCTCCCGATCCTTCAAGCCAGTTAGCTTGTTCTATAGGCGGAAATGTTGCTGAAAATTCTGGGGGTGTTCACTCATTAAAGTATGGAACAACAACAAATAATATTTTGGGTGTTGAAATGGTTATGATGGATGGAACTATTTGTAGAATAGGTGGAAAAACTTTAGATCAAGAAGGTTATGATTTATTAGGATTAATCTGTGGATCAGAAGGATTGTTAGGTGTGATCACGGAAGTAACAGTTAAAATTTTAAAAAATCCACAAACGGTTAAAGCTGCTTTAATTGGTTTTCCATCAATTGAAGATGGAGGAAGTTGTGTAACAGATATTATTTCAAATGGAATTACACCAGCCGGTATGGAAATAATGGATAAAGCTTTAATTGATGCAACAGAAAAATTTGTTCACGCTGGTTATCCTATGGATGCCGAAGTTTTAATGATTGTTGAACTAGATGGAACGAAATCTGAAGTAGAAGAACTGTTTAAACAAATAAAACAAATAGCAGAAAAAAACAAATCAAATAGCTTTAAGTTAAGTAAAAATGAAAAAGAAAGATTAGGATTTTGGTCAGGAAGAAAAGCAGCCTTTCCCGCATGTGGAGCAATGGCGCCTGATTATTATTGTATGGATGGAACAATTCCGAGAGGAAAACTTTCAGAAATTCTTAAAGAGATAAGTAGATTATCAAAGAAGTATAATTTGGGAGTAGCAAATGGTTTTCATGCTGGAGACGGTAATTTACATCCATTAATTCTTTTTGATGGAAGTAATAAAGAGGAACTTAGAAGAACAGAGGAATTTGGTGCTGAAATTCTTAAAGCTTGTGTCAGAATGGGCGGAGCATTGTCTGGTGAGCACGGGATAGGAATTGAAAAAAGAGAGTTAATGTGTGAAGCATTTAATGACAATGATATTCAGCAACAAATAAATATTAAAATGTCATTAGATGAAAAAAATCTTTTAAATCCCGGAAAAGTTTATCCAATATTAAGAAAATGTGCAGAGGAAGGAAGAGTTCATGTTCACAGAGGAGAAGAAAAATTCCCAGATCTTCCAAGATTCTAATCATCTGTCACCCACAAGTGAATTAGAGGTTTCAGAACTAATCAAAGAAGCTTATAAAAAAAAATTTCCAATTGATATCCATGGAAGTAATAGTAAAAAATTTATTGGATATAATGTTCAAGCTGCAAAAAGCTTGGATTTTTCAAATTTATCTGGAGTAATCGAATATCTTCCTGAGGAGTTGTATATAAAGGTCAAACCAGGAACACTGATAAAAGATATAGAAAATATTTTAGAAAAAAATAATCAAGAACTTTCATTTGAGCCAACTGATTTTGGTTACCTTAAAGATGGAAAATCAAATAAAGGAACAGCTGGTGGATGTGTTTCTTGCAATTTTGCAGGCTCAAGAAGATTTAAAGTAGGTAGTGTAAGAGATTTTATTTTGGGTTTTAGAGGGGTCAATGGAAAGGGCGACATAATTAAATCAGGAGGCACAGTTGTTAAAAATGTGACTGGATATGATTTATCTAAATTAGTTAGTGGTTCTTTTGGAACATTGGTTGCTCTTACAGAAGTTACTTTAAAAATCTCAGCAAAAAAGCCATCTCAAAATACAATTATAATTTATGAGAAAGATCCAAAAATCATTTCAGATTTATTTAATATGGTTTTGAGTTCCAGCAATGAAATATCAGGTGCAGTGTTTGTGCCAGATGAACCCAAATCTAAAAAATTTGCACCAAATAAAAGTAAAGCATTTAAATTAAATGATTTAGATCAAGAGGGTGATTTTTTTGCATTCAGAATTGAAGGGGATCAAAACTCTATTAAAGAAAGAATTAAGGATATTTCAAACGAAATGGATTTAAAAAATTACAAAACATCAAATTTAGATATTTATCAATCCGATCTTTTTTGGAAAAGTATAAATAGTTTACAATTATTTTCTGAAACCAAAAATAATCTTTTAAGAGCGGTTGTGCCTCCTTCAAAGTCTGAAAAAATGATGAGTTTTCTCAAAAATAAATACAGATATTTTATTGATTGGTCTGGGGCATTATTTTGGATTGAGGTGCCTGGTGATCAAAATATAAAGGAAGTGAAAAATACAATAATTCAAAATGATGGATATGTAACAATAATTAAAAAATCAGAGGATTTTGAATTTACAGAAAAATTATTTACGATTGATGATACAAAATTAATGATATCAAAAAAAATCAAAGAAAGTTTTGACCCTAGAGGATTATTCAATCCTGGAAAAATGTATAAGGATTTTTAATGCAAACAAATTTCACAGAAACTCAACTTAAAGATAAAGACAATCAGTCTTCTGAAAAAATATTTAAAAAATGCGTTCATTGTGGAATGTGTAACGCAACGTGTCCTACGTATGGAATTTTAGGAGACGAATTAGACGGCCCCAGAGGAAGAATTTATTTAATTAAAGATATGTTGGAAAATAATAAAAAGCCAACTGAAAAAGTTGTGAAACATATAGATAGATGTCTTTCATGCTACAGCTGTATGACGACATGTCCGGCTGGTGTTAATTACATGCATCTAATTGATCATGGAAAAAAATATATCGAGAAAAATTATGAAAGATCTACTTTTGACAAATTAATTAGATATTTTTTTATCTATTACTCTTCCGAATACTAAAGTTTTCAGACTATCAAGTTTTTTAGTTAAATTAAGTAAACCTTTCAAATTTTTAATGCCTTCAAGAATTAAAGATATGATCGATTTGATGCCGAGTAGTTTTCCAAAAAAAAATTTACCAATTAAGGAAGTTTATAAAGCTTCAGGTAAAAAGAAAGTTGCAAGGGTAGCGTTATTAACTGGTTGTGTACAAAAAGAAATATCTCCTCAAATAAATGAAGCAACAATAAGATTATTAAATAGGCATGGTGTTGAGGTAGTTGTTCCAAAAAAAATTCGTTGCTGTGGATCATTAAATCATCATTTAGGAAAAGAGGAAGACGCTCATCAAGATTTTAAAAACAATATTAATACTTGGTATGAGGAGCATCAAAAAGGTAATTTAGATGCAATTTTGTCAAACACTTCAGGCTGTGGAACTACTATGAAAGATTATGGATTTATTTTTAGAGATGACAAAGAGCTTAGTAAAAAAGCTAAAGTGATATCTGATTTAACAAGAGATATATCTGAATATATTTTTGAAAGTTTAAAATTAGATATTAAGTCAAAAGCAAAAAAATATAAGGTTGCTTATCACTCTGCATGCTCAATGCAGCACGGGCAAAAAGTTCATGCTCAACCAATATCTTTACTTGAAAAAACTAACAATGAAATAATGGAAATACCAGAGGGACATATATGTTGTGGATCAGCAGGAACTTACAACATCTTACAATCAAAAATTGCAAAACAATTATTAGAGAAAAAAGTAAATAATATAGAGAGTTTAAATCCTGATTTTATCTCTACAGGAAATATTGGTTGTATTACCCAAATTTCTCATGGTACTAAAGTTCCTATATTACATACAATTGAAGTTTTAGACTGGTACACAGGCGGACCAAAACCTGAAATTTTAAAGTAGGATTTATGAAAAAAGTTTTAATTACAAGACGTTTAATAAGAGAAAGTGAAGATAAAGCTTCTAAATTATTTGAAGCTAAATTTAATACTAATGATGAACTTTATTCTCAAAAAAAAATAATAGAAATGAGTGAAGGATGTGATGGAATTTTATCATCATTAACTGAAAAATTAGATGCAGAAACCATTAACCAATTACCAAACTCAGTAAAAATTATATCTAATTTTGCAGTTGGATTTGGAAACATTGATTTAGAGGCAGCAAAAAATAGAGGCATAGCAGTAACAAATACACCAGAAGTTTTATCAGATGCTACAGCAGAAATTGGAATTTTATTAATTCTAGGAGCATGCAGAAGAGCCTCTGAAGGAATAGATTCCGCAAAAGAAGGTGGATGGAAATGGTCTGCTGATTATTTAATAGGAAAACAATTAACGGGAACGAGATTAGGAATTTTAGGCATGGGTCGTATTGGCCAAAAAATTGCAAAAATCGCAAAATCTTTAGGTATGGTTATTCATTATCATAATCGTTCAAAATTAAGTGAAGATAAAGAACAAGGTGCAACATATCATGACAGTATAAAAAGTCTTTTTTCAGTATCTGATGTTTTATCAATTTGTTGTCCAGCCACAAAAGAAACAGAGAACTTGATTAATAAAGAGACTGTTGAGTATTTCCCCAAAGGTGCTGTCATAACTAATGTTGCAAGAGGTGATATAGTTGATGATGAAGCTTTAATTGATGCATTGAATAGAAGAAAAATTTATGCAGCAGGATTAGATGTTTATAAAAATGAACCAAATTTAAATCCTGGTTATTTAAAAATCCCAAGTGCTTTTGTTTTACCTCATTTGGGGAGTGCAACAAAAGATACAAGAATTGCAATGGGAAATTTGGCAGTTGATAATCTAGATGAGTTTTTTAGAACTGGAAACTGTATCAACAAAGTAAATTAAAATGTCTCAATCGATAGCTTTCATTGGTGTTGGCAACATGGGTTGTCCAATGGCTGAAAATTTAATGAAGGCAGGAAAATCTGTAAAAGTTTTTGATGTTTCAAAAAAAATGCTTGAGATTGCAAAAGATAAAAATCTTGAGATAATCGAAAGTTTAGATGACATAATTACAGATGATGTAGAAACAGTTATTACTATGCTTCCAGAGGGCAAGCATTCTAAGGAAGTTTATTTAGGAGATAATGGAATAATAAACAAAGTTTTAAAAAATTGTTTGCTGATTGATTGTTCAACAATTGATATTCAAACTTCTATTGAAATTGGAAAAAAAGCTTCAGAATTAGGAATAGAAATGATTGATGCGCCAGTTAGTGGTGGAGTAATGGGAGCCCAAAAAGCAACTTTAAATATAATGGTTGGTGGATCGAAAAAAGCATTTGAAAAAGCGCTTCCTTTATTAAAAATTATGGGAAAAAATATATTTCATGCAGGTGATTTAGGTAGCGGGAATGGTGCCAAAATTTGTAACAACATGGCTTTAGGAATTGCAATGATTGCTGCCTCGGAGTCATTAATGTTAGCAAAAAGATTAAACATAGATATCAAAAAGGTTCATGAAATTATGAAAAATGCATCAGGTAATAGTTGGCCAATTTCAGTATATCCACCTTTACCTGGTTTAATTGATGGTACACCTTCAAATAATAATTATCGCCCAGGTTTCTCAGCAGGAATGATGAATAAAGATCTTAAACTTGCAAATGATTGTGCCCAAAGTGTAAATGCAGAAACGCCATTAGGAAAAATGGCTTTAGAAATTTATGACCAATTTTGTAAAGATGGAAACGATACTAAAGATTTTTCAGCTATTTCCAAAGTCATAGGTGGCAGTGCTTGGGACTATCCCATTGATTAAAATAGTTTACTGTAAGTGTTTATAAATCGTTGTTCTTGAAACACCCAATTTCCTTGATGCTGCAGAAATATTATTTGTTTCATTAATTGTTGATCTAATTAAAACACATTTTTCTCTTTTAATTTTAGTATCTTCGCAATTTTTGCATGCAGAAGTTTTTTTTTCTGATTTTGTTTCAATAAATTTGTTTTCTTTAAAAATTTGACTTTTAACTACAAACACAGATGAACCTAAATGGTCTGTAATTTTTAATGTCTTATTATTTAATAAATCTGATGCAATAGAAGAAAATGAGTTAGTAAAAATTTTATTAAAATTTTCGTTTTTTAGGTCAACCAATCCATTAAGCATTATTTTTGCATTGCTATTCGCACCCACAATTAAACCATCTCCATTTACAGCTAATAAACCAACACTTGTTGTTGATAAATATTCTTGTCTAGGATGAAAAGATAAAATTAATTCATGTTCAAATTTTTTTAAAAATAACTTTGTTTCGATACTTCTAGTTGCAAGTTTCACTAAAGCTAGAGTATGTTGTTCTCTTGACATATAGTCAGTTGAAGCATCTATAATTCCAATAGTTTTACCGTCATAATTGATTATTGGACTTGCAAAACAAGATATATTTTCATGTGCTATAAAAAAATGCTCTTTTCCAGAAACTATTGTTGGTTTTTTTAATTCAACGGATAATCCTAAACCATTTGTACCACAGACTTTCTCAGCCCAAATAGATCCTGGTATAACAGTTTTACCTACATCTGTTTGAAGACAAGTTTTATCATAAATTGTATCAAGCACTAAACCATTCTCATCTGAATACGCGACCATAAAATTAGTACCAGCAATTTGAGAGTATAAAAGTTCTAATTCAGGAAGAACTATTTTTCTAAGAGCATCATTTTTTTCTTTAATCTCTTTTAATTCAATTGAGGATACGACGCTGTGTTTTGGATCTTGAAAGGGATTAAGCCCTTCAGCAATACACCTCGACCAGCTATCAGAAATTTCTTTGCCCATCTCATAGGACACCATTCCTCTTTTTTTTAGAATATTTTTAAATTCTTTGCTTGTTGAAGATAAATTTCCCATTTTTGAAAGATAAATAAAATTAAAGTGTTCAACAACTAACCACAGGTTGTATTTGTAAACTATTTGAACACTTAAAAGCGGCATTGACTCCATTGGACTTCGATTTTTTAATAAGGTTTTGAAAATTAAAAGGGAGAGAAAACGATGAAAGCACAGGTTTTGCACAAGTATGACCCAGAAATGAAAGAAAAAGTTTGGGTTACAGGCGAAGAAATGCCAGATCCAAAAATTGAGAAGGCATCAGATGTAATTGTTAAAATTGGTGCTGCAGGAGTTTGCAGAACAGATTTACATATTATTGAAGGAGTATGGAAACATATTCAAGATCCAGATGGAACTTTATTACCGTGTGTAATGGGGCATGAAAATGCTGGATGGGTAGAGGACGTTGGTAAAGACGTCACTGATTTTAAAAAAGGTGATCCAGTTATTTTACATCCATTAATTTCAGGAACAGGTGGTACTTGTTTGGACTGCAGAAGAGGTAACGATATGCATGCTGCTGCTGGAGCATTTCCTGGATTAAGTATTAAAGAAGGTGGATACTCTGAACTATTAAAAACAAGTGTTAGAAATTTAATTAAACTTCCAAAAGTTTTAGCACCTAAAGATGTTGCACCTTTTTCAGATGCAGGTCTTACAGCTTATAGAGTTGTTAAAAAGGCAACTAGACATTTATTGCCAGGTCAAAGCTGTACGATAATTGGTGCTGGAGGTTTAGGACATATTGCTATTCAATGTTTGAAAGCGATGTGTGCAGCTGACATTATTATTGTTGAGAAATCTGAAACAGCCTTAAAACATGCAATGGAACTCGGTGGTGATCACGGAGTTTTAATTGATGGAAATGAAATTGAAAAAGTTCAAGAACTTACTAAAGGAAAAGGTTCAGAAGCTGTTATCGATTTCGTAGGTGAAAAAGGATCTACTGCCATGGGAATTCAAATGACTTCTAATGGTGGTTTTTACTACATTGTTGGATACGGAGAAGAAATTAAATCATTAGCAGTTGATTTAATTATTTCTGAAAAAACAATCGTAGGTAATTTAGTGGGAACGTGGTCTGAGTTATATGAATTGATGGAGTTAGCTGATCGAGGAAAAGTAAAGTTATCCATGCAAGAATATAAATTAGACGATGCTAATAAAGCACTCCATGATCTTAACGACGGTAAGGTTAAGGGAAGAGCTGTTTTAGTTCCGTAATTAAGTAAAGGAAGAGAGAGGTAATAATGAAACTAATGAAAACTTGCTTGACGGCTATTATATCAAGTTTAATGATATTTAGTCCTATGGCATATGCTGATAAGTGGAGCGATCAGTTTCCACATATCAAAGCTACAGGGGATATTCCTGGTGACTGTTCTTATGAGAAGATGTCTAAGAAAAATTACAAAGGAAAAACTCTTAAAATAAATACTCACGCAATTCCAGTAATGGGAGAGCCAACAGCTCTACATGCTGAGCAGTTTGAGAAATTAACTGGCGCAAAAGTTGAAGTTACACATACACCAGCAGGTGATTTGTACTCAAAAGCAATGGTTCCTTTTCAAGCTGGACAAGCACCTTACGATATTGTGTTTGGATTTTCTAACTTCATCAATGACTGGAAAAGATATTTAGCACCAGTTCCTAAGAAGTACATGAACTCACCTGAGATGAAAGACGTAACTAAATCTCACATGGGTGTATCGTCTTGGGATGGAACTATGTACCAATACCCAGTTGATGGTGACAGACATTATCTAAAATACAGAAAAGACGTAATAGATAATCCTGAAATGCAGAAAAAATATAAAGCAGATACAGGTAAAGAACTAAAAGTTCCTACTACATGGAAAGAATATGGCGAAATGGCTAAATATTTCAATGGTTGGGACTGGGATGGAGACGGTGAAAAAGAATACGGTTCAGCTGAAGTTATGAAAAAAGATGACTTAATGTTTGCAGCTTTTTTCAGTAGATCAGTAGCGTACGCTAAAAACCCAAGAACTCCAGGTGGTTTCTTTTTTGATTTAGAAACTATGAAGCCAAACATCAATAACCCTGGGTTTGTAGAGGCATTAACTGATTGGGTTGAAGCTACTAAATATGTTCCTCCAGGAGGAACTAACTTTGGTCTAGGTGATGAAATCGGATCATTTGGTGGTGGACAAACTTTATTTAGTTTCTCTTGGGACGATGCATTTATTGCAGCAATGCAAGATGACAGCCCAATTAAAAATAAAGTTGGTGCGGCTCCACTTCCAGGCGCAAACAAAGTTTGGAACAGAGTATCTAATAGCTGGGAAAACCAATACAACCAAGCTCCTTACATTGTTTGGGGTTGGGCAGTAGGTGTTGCTAAGAAAAGTAAAGTTAAAGATATGGCGTTTGACTATCTATGTTTCTTTTCTAACGGAGCAAACCACCAAGCTGACTTAGCAATTGGTAGATTTGGTGTTAACCCATTTAAAAACTCAGACTTTGACCCTAACATTTACATTAATAGTATGGGTTGGGATCCAGAGATTGCTAACAGTTACACTAAGACACTTTTAGATATGGAAAAAAGTAATAATAGAGTTTTTCCTTTAAGAGTTCCAGGTGTATTTGAATTTACAAGTGCTGTTGCTACTGGTACTTCAAAAGCTTTAGCAGGACAATTATCTCCTCAAGAAGCTTTAGATGAAGTTGCTAAAGAGTGGGAAGCAATTGTAAGCAGAGTAGGTAAAAAAGCAGTTCAAGATGCCTATGCTGTTGGTGTCAAAATGGAAGACAACAAGCTATAATTTAAAAATACTTTATGTGGCCATTAATTTTAATGGCCACATATAATAAAAATAATATAATCCTTTATTTATAAATGAACTTTAAGCATAAATATTTCTTCCTGTTTCCAGGTTTATTTGTGTTGATAGGAATATTAATTTTTCCAATAATTTTTGTTGTTAGATTAAGTTTGTCGGGATGGAATAGTTATAATCCTGGTTTAGATTATATAGGTTTAGAAAATTACATAAGATTATTTACTGATGACCCAAGATTCTGGGAATCATTTTTTAGATTGAGTTTTTTATCAGTTACAACAGTTATCTTGCAATATGTGATTGGTTTTGCATTAGCACATATGGTTTGGAAAGATATTAAATTTAAAAGATTTTTTAGGGTTTTATTTTTAGTTCCAATGATGACCACACCGGTGATCATGACAGTTATTTGGAGAACTTTTTTTCATGAGTCTTTAGGACCAGTAAATGACATGTTATCAATTTTTGGTGTAGCTCCAAAGTGGTTGACTGATCCAGTTATTGCAAAATTTACAGTAATTATTGTTGAGGTATGGCAATGGACACCTTTTATGTTCTTACTTTTGTTAGCAGGCTTATTATCATTACCTAAAGAACCGTTTTTGGCTGCAGCGATCGATGGTGCTAGTCCAGTCAGAAAGTTTATTTATGTAACATTTCCATTGATGGCCCCAATATCTATTGGAGCAATAATTATAAGGTTAATTGAGGCTTCAAAGATAATGGATACAGTTTACGTTTTAACTTCTGGTGGCCCAGGAACTTCTACTGAAACTTCAAGTTTTTACATTTTCATAAAAGGGTTAAGAGAATTTCAGATGGGTTATGCAGCATCAATGTCATTTACTTACTTAATAATTATGATCATAAGTTTAACTATAATAGCAAAAGTCTTAACTAAACTTTTATTAAAAGAGTAGAGTATGAATAAATTATATATTTTTTTAAAATATTTTTTTATTGTCGTTTGGACAGTTTTTGTTGTGGCACCTTTTCTTTGGGCTTTAACAACATCCTTTAAAGATTTTCAGTCTGTTAATGGTGGAGTAACTTACATTCCATGGGTAGATTTTGAACCTAATTTGGAAGGGTGGAAGGTTTTGATTAAATCACCAGCTAAAGGAGGAGTAGATATAATTGAACCTTATTTTAATAGTTTGTTTGTAACTTGTACCGCAAGTTTAATTAGTATTATTCTTGGAACATTGTCTGCCTATGCACTATCAAGATATACCTTCAAGGCAGGATTTGTAAAAAATAACGATATTACTTTTTTCTTTATTTCACAAAGAATTATGCCACCAATAGTTTTATCAATTCCATTTTTTTTATTTTTAAGTTCGATAAATTTATTAGATAGTCTAACGGGGTTAATTGTTGTTTACATTGTTTTATTAATGCCAATAGCAGTTTGGATTATGGTCGACTTTTTTAATAAAGTTCCAAGAGAAATTGATGAGACAGCTCTGATTGATGGTTGTAATCCTTATCAAGCATTTTTAAAAGTGGTGTTACCGAATTCAATACCAGGATTAATTGTAGCTGGAATGTTTTGTATAATCTTTGGATGGATTGATTTCTTTTTTGCTTTTATTTTAACTTTTACAGAAGTTCAATTATTGCCAGTTAAGATTGTTGCATTAAATTCATCGGTAACTCCTTGGTGGAGTTTATCAGCATCAGCTTTAGTTTCAGTAGCACCATTAATTATTGTTGCGTTCATAGTTGAACGATATTTGTCAAAAGGAAATTTATCAGGAGCTATCAAATAATGGATTTAGTTGCTAACAATTTATCTTATAAACCTGATAATCAATATCATTTAAACGAAGTATCTTTTAATTTTAAAGAAGGAAATCTTTATACAATTTTAGGAAGAACACTATCTGGAAAGACAACTTTATTAAAAACAATAGCTGGTCTTTTAACACCAGACAGTGGTGAAATTGAATTTGATGGAAAAAATTTTTTAAAAGTTCCTGTCTGGGAAAGAAATGTGGCTATGGTTTATCAGCAATTTATAAACTACCCTCATTTAAATGTTTTTGAAAACATAGCCTTTCCTTTGAAACAAAGAAAAATAGATCAAAGTGTTATCAATGATAAAGTAATGGATGCCTTAAAGTCTGTTGGGTTGGTTGGTTTTGAAAATAGAAAGATTCAAGAGCTTTCTGGAGGCCAGCAACAAAGGGTTTCGCTTGCAAGATCCCTGGTCAAAAACGCAAAAATATTATTACTAGACGAACCTTTGGTAAATTTGGATTACAAATTGAGAGAGCAACTAAGAGAAGAGTTTAAAAACCTATTTTCTAAAGGTTTAGCAGATGAAACAATATTAATTTATTCGACCACGGATCCAAGAGAAACTATGGAATTAAATGGTGAAGTTATAGTTCTAGATGAAGGCAAGGTCTTACAAGTTGGTCCGGCAAAAGAAATATTTGAAAATCCAAACTCATTGAAAGTTGCAGAAATCTCTAATGACCCACCAATGAACATAATAGAAGCTAAAATTTCAGATAATCATATTAAATTTGAAGGCATTGATGTAGAGGCTCCACAACATTTGTCTAAATTAACTGAAGATGGTTTAAAAATAGGATTAAGATCTTCTGATATCGAATTAAATGAAAATGGACATGAATTTGAAGTTGAGCTTGCAGAAATAAGTGGTTCAGAAACATTGCTTCACTTAAAAAGAGGAAATACAAAAATTATAGTTTCAATAGAAGAAGTTTTAAACTTTAAGATACACGATAAAATTAAAATTAATTTTAAAATTGATAAAGCTTATGCGTTTCATGCTGATGGAAAATTAGCATCTTCACCTTTTGGAGGTTTGAATGGCTAAAATTGATTTAAGCAACATTTCTCATTCATACAATCCGAATGATCCAAATCCAGTCTATGCTTTAAATCCTTTTTCGATGACATGGGAAAATGGAAATCGATATGCGATTTTAGGTCCTTCGGGATGTGGAAAAACTACAATGCTAAATATTGTATCTGGCTTAGTGAGACCTTCTGCTGGAAGAATATTGTTTGATGATAAAGATGTTACAGATTTAAAAACGGAAGATAGAAATATTGCTCAAGTTTTTCAATTTCCAGTCATTTATAATACAATGACTGTTTATGAAAATTTAGCATTTCCACTTAAATGTAGAGATTTTTCTAAAAGTAAAACTGATGAAAGAGTTAATTCAGTTGCTGAAACTTTAAATTTAAAATCTTTTTTAAATTCTCCTGCAAGAAAATTAACAGCAGATCAAAAGCAATTAATATCTTTAGGAAGAGGCCTTGTGAGAGAGGACGTAGCTGCTGTTTTAATGGATGAGCCTCTAACTGTTATCGATCCAGATTTAAAATTTAGATTGAGAAGAAATCTTAAAGAAATTAATGAGCAATATAAAACAACATTAGTTTATGTAACTCATGATCAAAACGAAGCGATGACTTTTGCGGATAATATAATAGTAATGAGTGAAGGAGAGGTGGTTCAAACCGGTTCCCCTAAAGAACTTTTTGAAAGACCTAATACAACATTTGTTGGATACTTTATTGGATCTCCAGCCATGAACTTGTTTGAAAGTGAAATCTCTTCGAATGATAGTGTAAAAATAAATAACACTTTAATTAAAACCCATACAAATTTATCTAATTTAAAAACAAAAAATATTAAATTAGGAATAAGATCAGAATTTATTAAAATTGCACAAAACCAAAATGAGAACTTAATTGATGTTAATGTTCAAAAGGTTGAGGACCTAGGAAACTATAAATTGATCACTGCTAAAATGGGAGATTTTACAATTAAATCAAAAGTTACAAGAGAAACCGAAATACCTAATCAGAATGTTAAACTTCACATACCTGCAGAAAAATGCTGTGTGTATGAGGACAATAAATTAATTTAAACTCAACCAAAAATAGAAAAGTTCAATCTATGGTTTTATTGTGACAATCTGTACTTCTTTTTAGAAAGACTCTAATCTAAATCTATGTTTTATTTCTAATCGGTTAATTAACTAGAGGAGAATATAATGATTAAAAATAAAAAATCATTGAAGAGTTCTAAAACTCCTTCAAGAAGAAAGTTCTTCAAAGCAGCGGCAGCAACGGGAGCGGCAGCAGCTACAGCAGTAGCAATGCCAAATGTTGCATTTGGTGCACCACTAACATTAAAGATGCAAGCAGCTTGGCCATCAGGCGCTAATATCTTTTTTGAAATGGCGGGAGATTACGCAAAAATGGTTAGCGACATGTCAGCTGGAGAACTTAAAATCGATGTTCAACCAGTTGGAGCTGTTGTTAAAACTTCAGAAATTGGACAAGCAGTAAGTTCAGGTGTAGTTGATATGGGTCACTGGGTGACTGCATATTGGTATGGTAAAAATGCAGCTGCGTCTCTTTTCGGAACTGGACCATCATACGGAATGTCATCTCAAGAAGTTATGGGATGGATGGAGTACGGTGGAGGAAGAGCATTATACGAAGAAGCAGTTAAAAGTGTTGGATTTAATTACACTGGTTTCTTCCATATGCCAATGCCAGCTCAACCATTTGGTTGGTTTAAAAAGAATGTAACAAAAGTATCTGATGTTAAAGGTATGAAGTATAGAACCGTTGGTTTAGCGACTAACGTTCTAACTGCTATGGGAATGGTCGTAAGACAATTACCAGGTGGTGAAATCCAACCAGCAATGAAAACTGGTTTGATTGATGCTGCAGAGTTTAATAACCCTACATCAGATTCACAGTTTGGAATGCAGGATGTCTCTAAACACTATCACTTAGGAAGTTTCCACCAATCTCAGGAAATGTTTGAAATTCCAGTGAATACAAAGAGACTAAATAGCTTATCACCTGCTCATCAAGCTATCTTGAAGAATGCTGCTTATGCTGCAAACTCAGATAACTACTTTAAAGCATTAGTTAGATATTCAACTGACTTAGCTAAATTGATGAACGAGCATAAAGTTAATGTTTACCAAACATCAGACGCTATCCTTGCAGAGCAATTAAAAGGTTGGGATAAAGTTATTGGTGAGTTTGCTGCAAAAGATGCTTTCTTTAAGAAAGTGGTAGACTCTCAAAAAGCATACGCTAAGAGAACTATGAAGTATCTGTTGATGAATCAACCGAACTACAAATTAGCTTATGAAAATGAGTTTGGACCAATTGAGAAAGTTAAAATCTAATTAACTTTAGTAAATTCAAAAAAGGGGGTTTAAAAACCCCCTTTTTTTTTTAGTTTAATTTATTATATTTTTTACTGATGGAAACTTTCATTAAATTTGCGGATACGCTGAGCACTTCAATGGGTAAAGCATTTTCTTGGTGTATTGTGATTTTAATGGGTGGAACAGTTTATGAAGTTGTTATGGCTTATGTTTTTAATAAGCCAACTTTATGGAATTTTGATTTTAGTATGCAAATGTATGGGGCAATACTAATGATGTCGGGTGCATATTGTTTAGCGACCGAAGCCCATGTAAGAGGCGATGTAATTTATCGATTATTTAAACAAAGAACTCAAGCTTGGATAGATTTGGTCCTTTATTTTATCTTCTTTTTTCCAGGCGTCGTTGCTTTAGCTTTTTACGGATATGAATACGCTGCAATTGCTTGGAAAATAAAAGAGACAAGTTGGAGTAGTCCAGCTCAAATACAAATTTACATGGTAAAATCTATGATACCTGCTGCAGGTACATTGTTAATTATTCAAGGAATTGCAGAAGTTTTTAGATCTATTATCTGTATTAAAACAGGACAATGGCCTATGCGAATGGTAGTTGCCGAAGAAACAGAACAAATGCTGATGAGAACATCACAAGAGGAAGATAAATCAAATGTTATTTAGTCTTTCAAATCCAGAAGTTGCAATTTTAATGATGGGTATATTTCTATTTGCTGTTCTTTTAGGTTTTCCAATTGCATTTACATTGATGGCAATGGGTATCGCATTTGGATATTACGCTTACTACGACGCGACTATGATGGAACACATTTTTGATAATAGAATTTTTCAATTATTTGTTCAAAACACTTATACTGTTATGGATAATAATGTTCTGACAGCTGTACCGTTGTTTTTGTTTATGGGTTATTTAGTTGAAAGAGCAGGAATTGTTGCAAAATTGTTTTTTGCCATAAGATTAGCAGCGCACAGGCTTCCAGCATCAATGGCTGTTGCTGCATTAATTACTTGTACTCTGTTTTCTACAGCAACAGGAATTATTGGTGCAGTGGTGACGTTGATGGGATTATTAGCTTGGCCAGCAATGGTAAAAGCTGGCTACGATAAAAAATTTGCATCAGGAATAATATGTTCAGGAGGATGTTTGGGTATTCTAATACCACCAAGCATTATGTTGATTGTTTACTCAGTTATTGCTCAATTATCACCTCTAAGACTTTTTGCGGCCGCTATCTTTCCAGGTTTACTTTTGGCAGGATTGTATATTGGCTATGCAGTTATAAGAGCGTGGCTGAATCCATCCATAGCACCTAGACCTCCAAAAGAAGATATCCCACCTCGTGCAGAGATATTAAAAGAGGTATTAGTTTCTTTTGTACCTCTCTTCGGATTAATTATGTTAGTGCTTGGAACAATTTTAGCTGGAATAGCAACACCAGCAGAGGCCGCAGCAGCAGGAGCCTTTGGAGCATTGATTTTATCTTGGTTCTATAAAACCCTTAAATGGCAAAATTTTAAAGAGTCTGTTTTTTTAACCGCTAAAACAACAGCTATGATTATGTGGTTATTTATTGGATCCTGGACTTTTTCGTCAGTATTTTCTTACCTAGGTGGACATGAAGTTTTTGAACATTTTTTTACTTCTATAAATATTTCAACTTGGCAATTTCTAGTAATTACACAAATTATAATTTTCCTTTTAGGGTGGCCACTAGAGTGGACTGAAATTTTAATTATTTTTGTTCCAATTTTTTTACCCCTATTAGAAATTTTCGGAGTTAACCCATATTTTTTTGCAATGCTAATTGCTTTAAATTTGCAAACCTCTTTTTTAACGCCGCCAATGGCAATGTCGGCTTATTATTTAAAAGGAGTTCAAAAAACTAATGTTGAATTAATGGATATTTTTAGAGGAATTATGCCATTTTTAGCAATTGTGATTTTCGCTATGTTTTTAATGTATATGTTTCCTGCAATTGCTTTATGGTTACCAGAAACATTATTTGCTAACTAAAAGAAATGATAGATATTTTCTCTCTTAAAGCTGAAGAGCTTGCTTTGAAAATAAAAGACGCTCAATTAACTTCAGTAGAAATATGTGAAAAGTATATAGACAGAATTAATAAATTTGAAAAAGATGTAAAGGCTTGGGCACACTTTGATAAAAAACTTCTACTAGAAAAAGCAGCAGAAGCTGACGAATATAGAAGGTCAGGTAAACCTTTGGGTCCATTGCATGGTGTTCCAGTGGCTGTGAAAGATATTGTTGGAACTCTTGATATGCCAACCGAATGTGGAACTGTAATTAGAAAGGGCAAATCTTATTCACAAAATGCAGAAATAGTTGATTTATTATTAGCAGCTGGCGCAATCGTAATGGGTAAAACAGCTACAGCTGAATTAGCATATCTTGGCCCTCCTAAAACAACTAATCCACATGATCATTCAAGAACTCCAGGCGGTTCTTCAAGCGGATCTGCAGCAGCTGTTGCTTCGTTTATGGCACCTTTATCAATTGGTTCACAAACAGGTGGTTCAATTATAAGGCCAGCATCATATTGTGGAGTTGTAGGTTACAAACCAACTTACGGGTTAATCTCAAGAAATGGTGTACTTAAAACTTCAGAAAAATTAGATCACATAGGTGTATTTGGAAGATCAGTAGAAGACGTTGCATTACTTTCAAAAGTTTTAATTAAAAAAGATAATTTTGACTCTGCAACCGTTCATTATTCAGCTGAGAATATGCTTGCGGAAACAAAAAAAGGTCCTTTATTTGAACCTAAATTTATTTTTTATAAAACAGATTATTGGAAAAATATTGAAAAAAAATCCAGAGAAGCTTTTGAATATTTTATAAAGTCTTTTAAAAAAAATATTGAGGTTTTTGATAACCCTTCTTATTTTAAAGATATTCATAAATATCATCAAATTATGTATGAAACTGATTTAGCAAATAATTTTGGATTATATTATAAAAAGTATAAAAAAAAATTATCTAAGCCAATGCAAGATGCAATTGTTAAAGGCAATAAACATTCAGCAAAAGAGTATGCTGAGGCCCTGGATTTCATGAAAAGAAGTTATGAGTCTTATGAAGAAGTATTTGAAGATTATCATGGAGTTTTATCACCTGCTAGTCCTGGTGTTGCTCCCAAAAGTTTAAAAACAACTGGTTCTGCAGAATTTAATAAAGTTTGGTCTTATCTCGGAACTCCATGTATATCACTCCCATTGTTACAAGGTGATGCAAATATGCCTTTAGGAGTCCAGTTAACTGGTGCTAAGTACGATGATCATAGATTTTTAGGTATTGCTAATTGGTTAGAAAAGGAATGTAATAATTAAATGCAAAAATTTACAACATTTTTAGGAACTTTACTTGCGACAGCTTTTTTAGTTGGTTTAGCAACTACGTTAACAAGATCAACAATGATTGGTTTTTTTGATGTCTTGCCGGTTTATATATTGATGGCAATTGCAATTTTCATGATGGTGTACGAAGCCTTTTTTGACAAAAAATAATTTTAATTAATATCATATTTACTACTCCAGATTGTAATACAATCTTTTAAAGTTATTTTACTCTAGACTTAAACGCACAATTGTAATTTACTCTATACAGTTAATTAACAAAGAAGAGGAGATACTAATGATTAAAGAAAAAAAATCATTGAAGGTTTCTAGATCACCTTCAAGACGTAAGTTCTTTAAAACTGCAGCTGCAACTGGTGTTGCTGCTGTTGCTTTATCTGCTCCAGCTGTTGCCAAAGAAAGAGTTGAAGCTTCTATGGTAGCTACTTGGCCTAGAGATTTTCCAGGCTTAGGAACTGGTGCTCAAAGACTTGCTAAAAGATTAAGCGATATGAGTGACGGAAGAATCCAAGTTACTTATTATGCTGCTAATGAAAGGGTAAAAGCATTTGACTCATTTGACGAAGTTGCATCAGGTAACTCGCAAATGTATCACGGTGCTGATTACTACTGGGTTAAAAAACACCCTGCATTTGGATATTTTACTGCCGTTCCATTTGGTTTCACATATGCTGAAATGAATGCGTGGTTAAAATTTGCTGGTGGACAAGAGTTGTGGGATGAATTGACTGATGATTTCGGAACACAGAGTTTTGCCGCTGGTAACACTGGAGTGCAAATGGGTGGTTGGTTTAACAAAAAAATTAGATCAGCTAATGACTTTAAAGGTTTAAAAATGCGTATGCCTGGTTTAGGTGGACAAGTTCTTGGAAAACTTGGTGGTTCTCCAATTTCACTTCCTGGTGGACAAATTTATGAAAACCTTGTGTCAGGTGCAATTGATGCAACTGAATGGGTAGGACCTTGGAACGACGAAGCTATGAAGTTCCAGGAAGCTGCTAAGTATTATTACTATCCAGGAATGCATGAACCAGGATCTACACTAGCTTGTGGAGTTAACAAATCTTGGTTTACTAGTTTGTCAAAATCAGATCAGTTAATTATTAAAACTGCATGTGATTGGGCTGACACAACTACAATGGCTGAATACAATGCTAAAAACGGAGCTGCACTAGCAAGATTAGTTAACGAAAGTGGAGTTAAACTAGAGAAGTTTAACGATAAAGTTTACGATGCTTTCGCTAAAGGTGCTGCTGAGGTTTTCGATGAAGTTCAACAACATAGTGCTCTTGCTAAAAAAGTACATGCTGCCTTTGTTAAAGGTCGTAAGGAAATTGGTGCTTGGACTAACTTGTCTGATGGGCCATATGTTGCTCAGAGAAATAGAGCATTAGGAGTATAATTAAATTCTAATTAATACTAGAGGGCCCTTAAATGGGCCCTCTTTTTATATATCATAAAAAGATTTTTAATATGGTGGCAAAAAATAACTTATCTATTTTAATAAGAATATTTAGTTATTCTATTTTAACCTTAACATTAGTTTTTTTAATCAATAATGTTTTAACAGTTTGGTTTGATTGGCCAGGTGTTAAAAAACTTTTTGCTCATCATGAATTATTTGGATTTAAAAAATTAAATAAGCCTTTAGAGGGGCTAGCAATAAACTTATCATATATTCAATTACTATTTTATTTTGTATCTCTCATAGGAGTTATATTTTTTGTTTTGAAATCTATAAAACAAACATTACAGACTGACTCTGAGATCTTAACAAAAATTACAGCTTATATTGTGAGATCTTCTTTCTGGGCTGTATTAATTGTTGGAGTAGCAGATTTTTTAATCTCATTTATGGTTGTGGAAAAACTAGTCGAGCCAATTTTTGGCGAACAACTTAAGATTAATTTAGTAATACCCACTTTTAGAATTACATATATACACTTTCCTTTAATATTAGCTTCTTTTGTAATTGGTTATTTTACAAGATCTGTAGGATTTATTTGGTTAGCAGTTTTAGTAGTTGGAAGTGAATTTTTAATTGTATTATCAAGATTTATTTTTCAATATGAACAAGCATTCCAAGGTGATCTTGTTCGTTTTTGGTATGCAGCCCTTTATTTATTTGCAAGCGCTTATGCATTAATTCACGAGGGCCATGTTAGAGTTGACGTGCTTTATACTGGTTTTAGCGAACGTAAAAAAGCATGGACTAATGCAATTGGGTCATTAATTCTAGGAATTCCATTATGTTTGATTGTAATATTTTTAGGCATGGGGGGCAAAGCTAGTATCATCAATGGTCCTGTAATTTCATTTGAAATTACGCAGCAAGGTTCAAACGGATTATATTTACTTTATCTAATGGCAGTTTATTTAGCTGTGTTTGCGGTAAGTATGTTAACTCAATTCACTAGCTACTTTATGAGTAGCAGTCATAAACTTTTAAAGAATTAAATAATGGAACATTTATTTTTAGCTTTACTTGTAATTATAATGATTGGAGCATTAGCCTCTGGTTTTCCAGTAGCTTTTGCATTACCTGGATCAGCAATAATTTCAATCGGGCTTGCTGCTTTTTTTGGTTACTTATTTGCAGGAGATAGTAGTGCTTATTTTGCTGTTGATGGCCCCAAAGAATGGTTAACCGCCGGTATTACAAACTTTAGGAGTAACTACTGGGATGTAGAAACTGATACTTTAATTGCAATTCCTTTATTTATTTTCATGGGGATCATGCTGCAAAAATCAAAAATTGCGGAAGATCTTTTAGTTACAATGGGGCAGTTGTTTGGACCTATCCCCGGAGGTTTAGGAATATCAGTAATTTTTGTTGGGGCGTTACTTGCAGCTACCACGGGTATTGTTGGTGCAACAGTAATAGCAATGGGATTAATATCATTACCCACAATGCTTAATAATAAATACGATAAAAGTTTAGCAAGTGGTATTGTTTGTTCATCAGGAACTCTTGGGCAAATCATACCTCCTTCAATTGTATTAATTATTATAGCAGATCAATTAGCTAGCGCAGCAGACGTTGCAAATACTATGCGTCAGACTGATTACAAAATTTTAACTGGTGAATTTAATATGCCTGGAGAATTTAGAGTGGGATCTACCTCTGCAGGAGATATGTTTTTGGGGGCATTATTACCTGGTTTAGTATTGGTTGGTTTATATATGATTTATGTATTTGTGTACGCAAGACTAAATCCCAAGGCAGCTCCTCCCGTTCCATTTAAAGGAAATTTTGACTCAAAATTTTGGATTAAGGTTTTAATAGTAATTATTCCTCCCCTTGCTTTAATTTTTGCAGTTTTAGGATCTATACTTTTAGGTATTGCAACCGTTAATCAAGCTGGATCAATTGGAGCAATAGGTGCAACTATGATGGCTGGTTATCGTTTACATAAAGGTAAAAAAGATGCTTACTATCCAATTATAATTGCAATTTTATCTGTTATTCCAATTTATATTTTGTCTAAGAATTATAATTTAAATATTAAGGCTGTAGAAACTAGAGATCTTACAGCAATTTTTATCACAGGATTTTTTACAATTACTTTTTTAATTGGAATTGTTTGGAGTTTTTGGAGAGCATACAAAATTGAGAATGTTTTAAGAGAGGTTGTTACAGAAACATGTGTAACAACTTCAATGGTTTTTATAATTTTATTAGGTGCAGCAATGTTAACCTCTGGATTTAGAGCATTTGGAGGTGAAGAGCTAGTAAGAGATTTTCTTCAAGATTTGCCAGGGGGATTTTGGACACAGTTTATTGTTGTAATGGCAGTGATTTTTTTACTAGGTTTCTTTCTTGATTTTATAGAAATAGCCGTTGTTGTTGTTCCTATCATTGCTCCAATATTATTAGCTGAACCAGGAGCTAATGTAAGTGCAATTTGGCTTGGTGTAATGATTGGGGTGAATTTACAAACCTCCTTTTTAACACCACCGTTTGGTTTTGCATTATTTTACTTAAAAGGTGTAGCTTCAAAACTTGTTACTACTTTAAATATCTGGAAAGGTGTTGTTCCATTCATTATTTTACAATTAATAGGTCTTGGAATTGTCGGTTTCTATCCATCATTAGTAAACTATCTACCAGCAAGAAC
Source organism: Pelagibacteraceae bacterium AG-390-A23 (assembly GCA_003279775.1). Classification (GTDB taxonomy): domain Bacteria; phylum Pseudomonadota; class Alphaproteobacteria; order Pelagibacterales; family Pelagibacteraceae; genus Pelagibacter. Next base: position 7,192 of record QCGW01000003.1, on the reverse strand, counting down.
ATATTTAACATCAAACGTTGCTCCACCGCCGATGAATCCAAAGTTACAATATTGCTTACAAGAGTATAAATTTGCGATTTACAACACTGAAGAACAAAGAATTACTAATGCAATAAAAGACATGCAGAAATTAACTCCCGCAAATCTTCCAATGGATAAACTAGATATTTTTGAAGAGCATTTTGATAATGCGCTTGGGACTTTTGCTATTGTTAAAAAACTTCAAAAAACGGAGCAAGAATATGAATTATTTACAAAAGATTATAGGGACTTGCATTTCAATGTAAGAAAAATTGAGAAAAAAATTAGAAAAATAGACCAGAAAATTAAAAAAACAAAATCTGAAATTAGAAATTTAGATGATGATGATTTATCAGATAAAAATAAATTAGAATTAAAGATCGAGAATTACGAGTTAGAAATTAAAGAACTTCAAAATAAAGTTCCTGAAAATTGGAAAGCTAAAAATGGAGAGTTTGAAATATTGCACAAAGCAAAAAACACAAGAACTAAAAGATATAGAAAAAACGTTGATGAAGCTTATGAAACTCTGGATCAAATAGTAATGTTTATAAACGATAATGAAAAATTAAAAGAACTTTCACCAGAAATAAAAGAATTAAAATATAATATTGATAATAAAAATTACGAAAACGCAATATCAATAATTGATAATCTTTTTGAAAAACTAGGAGAAATTTCTGGAACCGAAGAATTTGCAAATAAATTAGATGACCTAATATCTGTTATAGATAATGATGAGGTAGATGAGCAAAAATTGTCTGAAGTAAGTTCAGAGACTTTTGATCTTTTTAATTTAGAAGTTTCATGGAGAGATGATGCTAATAAGAATTTGATGCCTGAATTAATTAAATATAATGATGTTATTAAACATAATATTGGTCTTAGACTTCAAAACAGATTAACTAAAGAACAAGCTAAATTTGTTGCAAGGTGTAACTCAGTTCATAGAGATATATCTTTAAACTTTTAATTAATGGAAAATTATATTTTACCAAAAAAACAGGCTGTAGTTGTTTTTTTTGTATTTGCATTTGGTTATTTTTTATCATGTTTATTACGTGCAATTACTGCAACACTTTCACCAGTATTAACCTCAGAATTTAATTTATTAGCAGCTGATTTAGGATTATTAGCTGGAGGTTATTTTTTAGGTTTTGCTTGTATGCAAATACCGCTTGGATATTTTTTAGATAAATATGGACCAAAAAAAATTGTCTCTTCTTTTTTATTAATTGCATTGGTTGGAACAGGATCATTTGCTTTAGCTGAAAGCTTTTCAGGATTGTTAGTTTCACGAATTCTAATTGGTGTAGGTGTAAGTGCTTGTTTGATGGCTCCGTTAACAGGTTACAGAATATGGTATGCAGAAAATCAGCAACAAAGAGCAAACTCATGGATGCTAATGATTGCATCATTAGGTTTTTTGTCATCCACATTGCCTGTACAACTTTTATTGCCTAGTTTTGGATGGAGATGGATATTTGGAGGTATCGCTATCTTAATTTTAATTAGTATTTTTTTAATGTTAGTTTTCATTCCAAAATGGAATTTAACTAAAAATAAAGAGTTGGAAGAGCCAAGTAATACTGGAACTTTATCTGAAGTTTGGAAAAATAGATTTTTTATAAGTGTAATTCCAATGGGTTTATTTAATTATGGGGGATTAATGGCTATACAAACTTTATGGGCTGGCCCATGGATGACTAGAGTTGCTGGTTATACACCACTTCAGAGCGCTACAGGATTATTTTGGATCAATGTAACTATGTTGATATCCTTTTTTTTGTGGGGTTATTTTTTACCAAAAATTTCAGCTTTAGGTTTTACTGCAAAAAGAATACTTAAATTAGGTTTGCCAATTAGTTTTTCTGTAATGTTTGTGATTATATTGTTAGGCCCAAAAGCGGGTGCATTCTACATAACTTTATTTATTTTAAGTTCAATTTTTTTATCAGTTACACAGCCAGCTGTGGGCCTTTCTTTTTCAGGTTATTCTGCTGGTAAAGCACTAACTTCATTTAATTTATTAATATTTGCAGGAACATTCATAATGCAATGGCTAATGGGCTTAGTGATAGATATTGTTAAAGGCATGGGTCACACAGAAATATTTGCTTTTAAATCAGCTTTTTCAGTTTTCTTAATCTTAAGTATTATTTCTTATATATTTTTTTTAATATTAAATAGAAAAAAATATGAAAATAAAACGTAGGAATTTTTTTTTGGAATTATTTATTGGTATTGTTGCAATTTACTTAATTATATTAATTTTCTTATTCTTTTTTCAAAGAAATTTAATGTATCATCCTGATGAGAATAATTATTCTGGAGATAATTTAGAAGTTAACATTGAAAAAGTTACCATCAAAACAACTGATAATATTAATCTTTTAGGCTGGTTTCATAATAAAAATTTAAAAAGTTATAAAACAATAGTTTATTTTCACGGAAATGCAGGGACACTTGAAAACAGAATCCATAAGTTAAATCATTTTAAAGACATGGATGTTAATTTTTTAATTATTGCATGGAGAGGGTTTAGCGGTAATAAAGGAAAACCAAGTGAGGAGGGTCTTTATACAGATGGTGTTAGTGCAATAAACTGGCTTAAAGAAAAAGGTCTAAATGAAGAAGATATAATTATTTATGGAGAGTCATTAGGAACTGGCATTGCCACTGAAATTACTCAGAATAAAAATTTTGCAGGATTAATATTAGAAACGCCCTTCACATCAATGATAGAGGCTGCGAAAAATTTTTATCCATATATTCCAGTAGGTTTAATTTTAAAAGATAAGTATGAAAATAATGAAAAAATTAAAAATATTAATATTCCAGTATTAGTAATGCATGGTGAGGCTGACCAAATAGTTCCATTTTGGATGGGTAAAAAAATTTTTAATTTAGCAAGTGAACCCAAATATTCATATTTTACAAAATATGACGATCATATGATGGAATATGATGATAAACTTGTATTAGCTCTTAAATCATTTGTTGATAGTTTAAATTAAGCCATAATCTAAACAAATATAACTCAAATTTTTTTTTTAAGTTTCATTATGAAAAATCTTTTCATATTTTTTATTATCTTGTTTTCTTTAAGTAATTTATCAAATGCTAAAGAAAATTTAGCATCTGTAGATAGCCTTTTTCATATAGATCAAATGAATTCGCACGATGAAAATTTTGCATTATATTTTAAAACCCGCGAAAAAGCTGTCTTGGCTAGGGGAGAAAATTCAAATTATATTAATGATTTTCCAAAAGATCTTTATATTTATAACTATAAAACAAAAGAGTCTTTGCCATTAATCTCTTATGAATGGTTTCCCAAAACTGCAAAATATTTTTTGCAAGAGTATGATTTCCCAGTTTTTCCAGATGATTTTGCATATTATCTTTTAAAAGATAACAAAACTCTGGTGATGATTAGTGCTGTAAAAAGTTTAAAGGCTAATTTTAAATTTGATATTGTTGAAAAAAAGTTAGAGCTTTATCCTGTAAATGGAAAATTTGATTTTATTATTTCTTCCATAGCTAAAAATTGCGGACATTATGAATTTAGAGAAAATTATAAGTGTAGTTTTTATAAACCTTTAATTTCTAGTACCTTAATTAATTAATTTGAGTAAATGCTTCTGCGAATTTTTCGGCCTCAAAAATTTGCAAATCATCTTCTTTTTCACCTAATCCAAGGGCAATAATTGGTAGTTTATATTTTTTAGCAACTGCTAAAAGGATACCTCCTTTTGCCGTACCATCTAACTTTGTCATAATAAGACCAGTTATTGGAATAATTTTATTAAATTCTTCAACTTGATTAATTACATTTTGACCTGAAGTTGCGTCCAAAACCAAAATAACATCATGTGGAGCATCAGGATCAATTTTTTTAGTAACGTTTGCAATTTTTTTATATTCTTCCATCAAATTTTTTTTATTTTGTAATCTCCCAGCTGTATCAATTAAAACTTGATTGAAATCATTATTTAATGCCTCTTCAATAGCCTTGTAGGCAACTGATGCAGGATCAGAGCCTTGAGATGATTTTGTAATTTTAACATCAACTTTGTTTGCCCAATTTTCTAACTGTTCTATGGCTGCCGCTCTAAAAGTATCTGATGCAGCTAGCATTACTTTATTTCCATTACCTTTTAATATTTTACTTATTTTTCCAATAGTAGTTGTTTTTCCAACACCATTGACACCTGAAATTAATGTTGCATTTAATTTTTCTTTTTTTTTGAAGAATTCAATATTTTCTAGAGGTTTCATTATTGAAATAATATAATTTTTTAAAATATTATTTATTTCGTCTGTTAAATCTTTATTGGGATCAATTTTTGTTTGAGAAATTATTTCTCTTATTTCTGAAGCCGAAACAATACCAACATCTGATTGAATTAAGTAATCTTCAATTTTGTCTAATGTTTTGTCATCAATCTCTTTTTTTACAACTATATCTCTTAAACCCGTTGTAAAAGCTGAGGCACTTTTTTTAAAACCTGATTTAAATTTTTCAAAAATTCCCATTAAATTTTAAAATTTATCTCCTCAATATCTGAAACTGGTCCTTTCATATGAATACTATTGTTTTCATCAATTGAAATTGTTAATCTACCTGTAGAAAATTCAATATCAACTTTATCATTTACCAGTCCGTTTTGTTTTGCGGCAAAAGCTGTTGCGCAAGCTGCAGTTCCACAAGCTTTGGTAAGCCCAGCTCCTCTTTCCCACACTCTAACTTTTATCAATTCTTTGTTAACAACAGTTGCTAAAGTAATATTACATTTCTCTGGAAATAGAGAGTGGGTTTCAATTTTTGGTCCAATTTTTTCAATTTCAAAATTTTCGTTATTATCAACAAAAAAAACAACATGTGGATTTCCAACATTTACAGCAGTTCCGCCAGAAAAATCGTTATTATTTTTGTCATTAATTTTAATTCCTAAATTATTCGTATTTAATTCTTTAGACAATGGAATCTCATCCCATTTTGTTTTTGCAATACCTATTTCTGTTGAAACCATTTTTTCTCCAACAATATTTGATTTTAATTTGCCAGATAAAGTTGTTAGGACAATCTCTTTTTTGTTATTTTCTTTGCCTAATAAATCAGCAATACATCTTGTACCATTTCCACACGCACCAGACATTCCTCCATCTGAATTATAAAATTCTAGTGAAGCATCTGAAATATCATTTTTTTTAATCAATATTAGTTGGTCACAACCAATAAATTTTCTGTCACAAATCTTTATTATTTGCTCTTTCGTCAAATTTGTAATTGTTTGCCTATTATCTATGATGACAAAATCATTACCTAAACCGTCCATTTTAAAAGCTTTAATATCCATATATAGATATTTAACTTATTTATTGACTTTTTGAACCTCTATTATAGGTTGTTGCCGTTTCCGCAAAAACATTAACTTTGCGGTGTCTTTGGAAACAAAGAGATCGACACTAGTCAGCGAGGGTTCGCCCACTAGTGCGTTACTGCTATGCGTAATAAATATGTTTGAAAATTTAACAAATAAATTTGAAGAAATTTTTTCTTCTCTGAAAAAGGCACCTTCACTTGATGAAGCTCAAGTAGATGAAGGTTTAAGAGGCATTAGGCAAGCCTTACTTGAAGCAGATGTCTCATTGGATGTTGCAAAAGATTTTATTGAAAAAGTTAAACCAAAAGCTTTAGGCCAAGAGATAATAAGGTCTACCTCTCCTGGGGATATGGTTGTTAAAATTGTTTATGATGAGCTTGTAGACTTATTAGGTGCAACAAATAATGAGATAAACTTAAACGCAGTACCGCCTGTGCCAATGATGTTAGTTGGATTACAAGGTTCTGGTAAAACAACAACAACAGCAAAATTAGCAAAATTTTTAGAAAATAATAAAAAGAAAAAAGTAATGATGGTCAGTCTAGATATTTACAGACCAGCTGCACAAGAACAACTTAGATCTTTAGGAGAACAAAATAATATTTTAACTTTACCTATTATAGAAGGTCAGCAACCTGCTGATATTTGTAGAAGAGCAATAAGTGCTGCTAATTTAAATGGAGCTGAAATAATTTTATTTGATACTGCTGGTAGAACTCAAATCGATTTACAAATGATGAGTGAGATTAAGCAAATTGAAGCTGTCATTAATCCAACAGAAACTTTCTTAGTTGCAGACTCTTTAACAGGTCAAGTTGCAGCCTCAGTGGCAAAAGAATTTAAAAATACAGTTAATTTATCTGGAATCATTTTAACTAGGGCTGATGGTGATGCAAGAGGTGGTGCCGCAGTGAGTATGAAATATGTTTCAAACGTTCCAATTAAATTTTTAGGGATAGGAGAAAAAATAGATAATCTTGAAGTATTCCATCCAGATAGAATTGCAAACAGAATACTAGGTATGGGGGATATCGTATCCCTTGTAGAAAAGGCGGCTCAAGATTTAGGAGAAGAAAATCTTAAAAAAGCAGAGGAAAATTTAAAAAAAGGTCAATTCTCTATGGAAGATTATTTATCTCAATTAAGACAAATGAAAAAAATGGGTGGCATTGAGGGAATTATGTCTTTTATGCCCGGAGTTTCTAAAATTAAATCCCAAATGGATTCAGCGGGAATTGATGAAAGTATAATTACTAAAAATGAAGCTGTTATTTTATCAATGACAAAAAAAGAAAGAGAGAACCCAAAAATAATAGATGGTTCTAGAAAAAAAAGAATTGCTAATGGCTCTGGCACAGATCCGGCCACTATCAATAAATTGCTTAAGCAATTTAAAATGATGTCTGAAATGATGAAAAAGATGTCAAAAGGAAATCTGAAAGGTATGTCAGATAAAGGTATACCGCCAGAGCTATTTAACCAATTAAAGTAAAAAGGAGAAGAAATGTTAAAATTAAGATTATCAAGAGGTGGAACAAAAAAACGTCCTGTTTATAAAGTTGTTGTTGCCGACAGTCGTTTTGCAAGAGATGGAAGATTTATAGAAAAGGTTGGTTTCTTTAATCCTCTATTACCAAAAGAGAAAAAAGAAAGAGTGGGCCTAGAAGCTGAGAGAATTAAATATTGGCTTGGTCAAGGAGCTCAACCAACAACTAGAGTAGCAAGAATTTTAGGTGAGAACGAACTAATGCCTATGCCTGCAAATGGAAATAATCCAAATA
>QCGW01000002.1 GCA_003279775.1 Pelagibacteraceae bacterium AG-390-A23 | reverse complement strand
ATTTGTAGAATTTTTAGTTATATTTTTAATTGTAAAATTTTGTTCCATTAATTTTTATAATTTGAATGTTCTCTCTCTAATTTTCTTAATAAAGCAGCCCACTCTGTTTTTCCATCATAATTATAATCATCAGAGTCACTCATGTTTTCCCAGAAATATGCAGCTTTTTGTTTATCTATTTCATGTTTATTTAAACCCATAGCAAGATTTTTCACCTGAACTGAACATGCTTGCTCTAGATAATAAGCTCTGAAAAATGCTTCAGCTGCAGTTTTTCCTACTGTGTAATATCCATGATTTCTAGTAATTAAAATATCATGTTTGCTAATTAGGTTTTCAAATTTACTTCCAAATTCTTTGTCCTCAACAAATTCATAATCTATGTATCCAACAAGATGATTTAAATAAACTGCAGCCTGTGAAAGATACATTAAACCCTCTTTAGTGCCACCAACTGCCATCACATCATTGGCATGTCCGTGAACATAAAAGTTTACATCATTTCTTTTATTAAAAATCCATTGAGCAAGATTAATGCATCCGTCGTTTAACCAAGGTCCGTCTGAATCTATTTTTTTTCCGTTCTGATCGATTTTGACTAAAGATGAGGCGGTAATTTCTTCATAAAACATTCCATACGGATGAACGAAAGAACAATTCTTATCTTCGGCAGATCTTGCCCCCGCACATTGATTAGCAAGGTCAGTCATACCGTACATATGTAAAATTCTATAGAGAGCAGATAACTCTAGTCGCACATCTTTGTCTGTTTGCGCCATATATAAAATTCTTATTTAAAAAATAAATAAAAGCAAATAAATACAACTGTTATTTCTTAAAACAATTATAAGTTGTATAATATTTGTTTTACATATGATGATTGTAACTGTTAGAACATTACATCATGTCAAAAATTGAGATCAACAACGTATACAAAATTTTTGGAAACAACCCTTCTTCTGTTCTGCCAATGGTAAAAGATGGTGCAACAAAAGATGAAATTTTAGAGCAAACTGGTCATACCGTTGGATTAGATAATGTTTCACTTAATATTGAAGAGGGAGAAACCTTTGTTTGTATGGGTTTATCGGGATCAGGGAAATCAACATTAATAAGACATTTAAATAGATTAATTGATCCAACTGATGGTGAAATTTTAGTTGAGGGAACAAATGTAATGTCACTTGATAAAGATAAGCTTATTGAATTTAGAAGACATAAAATGAGCATGGTATTTCAAAGATTTGGTTTATTCCCGCATAAAACAGTAATTCAAAATGTTGGTTACGGGTTAGAAATGCAAGGAAAAGGTGAAGATGAAAGGAATAAAATCTCAATGGAAAAAATCGATGCTGTTGGTCTAACTGGTTTTGAAAATCAATATCCTGCTCAATTATCAGGTGGAATGCAGCAACGTGTTGGTTTAGCAAGAGCATTGGCTACTGATACAGATATTATGTTAATGGATGAAGCTTTCAGCGCTCTAGATCCTCTGATTAGAAGTGATATGCAGAAACAATTAATTGATCTTCAAGCAGAACTAAAAAAAACAATTGTATTTATTACTCACGATCTAGATGAATCATTAAGATTAGGTGATCATATCGGGATACTAAACTCTGGAAAATTAGTTCAAGTAGGAACTCCCGAGGAAATTATTATGAACCCTGCTGATGATTATGTAAAAGCTTTTGTAAAAGATGTGAACAGAGCAAAAGTTATCAAGGCAAAAATTATTATGAAAACTGCTGATCAAGCTAATGACATAGATAAATCAAACTTAATAAAAGTAAATGAAGATGAATTTATAGAGGATTTTTTGCCAAAAATTGTATGTTCTGATTCAAATTGTGAAGTGGTTGATAAAAGTGGAAATGTAAAGGGATACATTTCAAATCAGGAATTACAGTCTTCATTAACAAGATCATAAAGTGTTATTAAAAACTTTCGAAGTCAAAAAAGAATGGGTTGATTACAACAATCATATGAACATGGCTTATTATGTTCTTGTTTTTGATCAAGCATGGGAAGTTGCACTTGAAAAATTTAAAATGGGAGGAACTGCAGCAAAAGATCTTAATAGAAGTACCATGGTTGTTGAGACAAATACTAAATACTTAAACGAAGTTAAAGAAGGTGAAAAAGTAAATGTTAATCTAACCTATTTTGACCACGACAAAAAAAGACTTCATTTAAAGATGGAAATGATTTCTCAAAAAACTAATAAAATTTCTTCTTCTATGGAATGGATATCGCTGTATATAGATTTAAGTAAAAGGAAAGTCACAGAATTTGAGGAAGAAAAAGTAAAATTAATGAGAGACTTTATTGAACAAAATAAGTCAAAATTTTCAAACGAAGGTCTTCTATTCACCTCTAAATTGAAGAAATAATTAAATTTTCGAGAGATTTTTTTTTTGATATAGGTGCATAATGAGCACTGATAATAACTCAAAAGGAATTCTTTTAATAATTGCAGCAATGACTTTGTTTGCAATGCAAGACTCTTTAATTAAATTTATTTTTGAAAAAGCAGCACTTTATGAAATCTTCTTTGGAAGATATTTTGTTGCTGCAATTTTACTGTTTTGTTACATCAAATTTAGAGGTCAAAAAGTATCTTTAAAAACCTATTATCCTTTTTTAACGTTTGTTAGAGTAATTCTTCATTTTTTAGCCTTTTCTGCATTCTTTATTTCTTTAACCTATATGCCTTTAGCTACAGCAAATGCTTTATTTTTCTCATGTCCATTTTTCGTCTCAATTTTTGCAAAATTTTTTTTGAAAGAATTTATTGGTATCAGAAGATGGTCTGCAATTGTGTTTGGTTTTATAGGTGTGTTTATTGTTCTAAATCCAAACTTTGATGATTTTGAATATAAAAGTCTACTACCAGTTTTGTGCGCATTTTTTTATGCAGCTTCAATGACAATAACAAAATATACGTCTGATAAAGATGACGTTAATACTCAACTTTTTTATTTCTACCTGATAGCGCTAATACTATGTGGGATTATCTTCATATTTATGGGCAATGGTCAACTTAATAATCCTAATTTTGACCCCACTACTCAATTTATATTTAGAGAATGGTTTTCAAACTTTGATTATACTTGGAAGTTTATTTTATTTTTTGGTTTTGCTGCATCAATTGCTTTTGTATGTATTTTTTCAGCGTATATAGTTGCTTCACCATCTGTTGTTTCATTGTTCGAATATTCTTTAATTATAATGTCGATGATCCCTGGTTATTTTCTATTTAACGAAATACCTTCGGCTAGAACCTTCATTGGAGTTGCGTGCATAATAGCAGCTGGAATATATATTTATATGAGAGAGCGAGTTAGAGATCAATATATTGCAACTGAAACTCCGGTAAGAAGATGAGTAAAAGGTATATACCTACAATCAATATATCATCACTAATTAAAAATAATTTTGAAACTCAGAATGCATTTAAAACAATTAAAGAAATTGAAAAAGCTTGTGTCAATGTAGGTTTTTTTCAAATTACTGGTCATGGAATTAATCTTAAAGAAATTAAAAAAACTTGTGAAGTTGGAAATAAATTTTTTAATTTACCAGACGGTAATAAAAGAAAATTATCACCTAAAAAATGGAATAGAAAAAATAAAAATTTATACAGAGGATATTTCCCTAATGATGTGAACGGAAAAGAAGGATTAGATATAGGTGATTTAAAGGTAACTAAAAAATATTCTTCAAATATAAATAATCAGTACATAGAGCATCTTAATCTGAGTTTATGTTTTAATAAAAACTCAATTAATATTTTAAATAAATATTTTGACAATATTTATAGATTAAGTGAAACTTTATTTAAAAGTGTAATAAAACTTAATAAAAAAAACCCTGATATTTCTAGTGCAGCTTTTTCAAGATTAAAAACATTAAGTACATTAAGATTTAATTATTATCCTAATCAAACAAAACCGGTAGAAGTATCTAAACAAGATGGGGTTGCTCTTGGATGCGAAACACATGTTGATAGTGGTGTATTCACAGTTCTTTATCAAGATAGAAAAGGTGGATTGCAGGTACAAAATAGAAAAAATAAAAAATGGTATGATGTGCCATTTAACAAAAAAGCTTTAGTAGTAAACACTGGTAGAGCTTTGGAGTTTCTAAGCAAAGGAAAATTTAAAGCAACTAATCATAGAGTTTTGTGGAATAAAAGTAAGAGACTCTCTGTTCCTTTTTTCTTTGAACCTTCCTATGATTTCAAAATGAACCAATCATTTTTAAATGGAAGCAAATTCAAAAATAATGGTCCAATTTACGAGAAATTTCTTAACAAATCCCTAAAGAAATTTATTGAATATCAACGTTAGTAATAATAAGGTTTAACTATAAAGCGATACATAACTCGTCGTTAAATTCAAAAATTTACGAAAGTGGGATCGGTCGTCTTTAAATTAATTTTTAAAGGAGGCTTTATGAACTTTGGATATTTTTGTAACACTACTAATTGGGATAAAAAACCTTATACCCAACTTTTAGATGAAGCTAGAGAGATCACTGAATATTGTGATCAAAATAATTGGAATTCTATATGGTATACCGAACATCATTTTAATTATGAAGGAATGGAGTCTTGTACCAATCCACTAATGATGTGCACTGATGCTGCTGCAAGAACTAAAAATATTCGTTTAGGACAAGCTTGCAACGTAATTACATTTCACAATCCCATAAGACTTGCGGAAGATATTGCAACCCTTGACCAAATGTCAAAAGGAAGAGTTGAAGTTGGTATTGGAAGAGGAGTTTATGGAAGAGAAGCTATTAACATGAATAAAGAGGCTGACTTGAAAGACCAAGCAAAAAATTTTAGATTATTTTCTGAAACATTAGACATAATGAAAAAAGCATGGTCTGAGGACTTCTTTTCTCACCAAGGTGAATTCTATACTTATCCCTCACCAAATTTTATTTGGCAGCACGATATGAGTCCCCCTAGAGAAAATGTTGTAGATTTAAAAACAAATGAATTAAAACAAATATCTGTATTACCAAAACCTTATCAAAAACCCTTTCCACCAATTTCTCAAGTAGTTGATGGAGAAAGATCAATTCAGTGGGCGGCAGAAAATGGACTTAATACAATTATGTGGATACCAACTGTAAAAGCTTTGAAAAAAAGATTTGAAATTTATAAAGAGGCAAAATCTAAAGCTGAAAATAGAGATGTACCACTGGGTGAAGGTATTAGTTTGGTTAGAGATATGTTTGTCGCGGAAACTATGGAAGAGGCTGAAAAAATGGCTGGAGAACATATCGTAAATTATATGAGATGGGTTTGTCATTGGAGAGGTTTAGGAAATCATATGGACCCAGATGAAAAATTACCAGAGACAAAAAATAAACTAGATTTATTAAATTATGAATTTCTTCATAAAAGAAATCTTTTATTTGGAACACCTGAGTTTGTAATAGAAAAAATAAAAGAACTTCAGCAAGAATTAAATCTTCAAAATTTGCAAGTCTGGTCTAACTTTCCAGGAATTAAACACGAAGACTGCATGAGGAGCATCAAATTATTTACTGAAGAAGTTATTCCAAATATAAAACCAATAGATACAAACATACAAAGAGCTAGCTAGTAGATGGATTTAAAACTTAGAAAATTTACAAAATTTGTAGATAAAACTTTTATTGAAGGTGGAAAAAAAGCAAAAGAACCTGTTCTATTAGTTTCGGTTGCAGCTGTTATAGAAAATCCTTGGGCTGGAAAAGGTTTTGTAGAAGATTTAAAACCTGAAATATTAGATCTTGCACCTCAATTAGGTGATCTTTTAGTGCCAGAGTTAACAAAAGAAATTGGATCAGGTGAAAAAATTTTAGCTTATGGAAAAGCTGCTATGGTTGGATTAAATGGTGAGATAGAACACGCATCTGCATTTATTCATACTTTAAGATTTGGAAATAAATTTAGAGATGCCGTTGGTGGTACTTCCTATTTAAGTTTTACAAATACCAGAGGTCCTGCAGGTGCAAAAATTTCAATTCCAATGATGCACAAAACTGATGCTGGATTAAGACCTTTTTATCTTACACACGAATTTACAATTCATGATGCGCCAAATGAGGATGAAATAGTTGTTGCAATTGGAGGTGCTCCAACTGGACGAGCTCATGCAAGAACGGGTGATAGATATCAGGATATGAAAGAGATGGGCATCGATAAATAATTGATGTCTTACAATTTTGATAACAATCAAAATCATTATTATTTTAATAATAAGAACTCTTTACCAATAATTTTTATTCATGGTGTTGGTTTAAATCAACAAATGTGGAAACCACAAATTGAATTTTTTAAGAACAATTCATTTATTACTTACGATCTTTTAGGACATGGAAAAACACCTTTTAAAAAGCCAAATTTATCAATGGAAAATTTTACTGATCAATTATCAAATTTAGTAAAAAACCTAAAGATAGAAAAATTTAATTTAATTGGCTTTTCTATCGGATCTTTGATTGCAATTGAATTTGCTTCAAAATATGAAAATTATTTAAATTCTTTAACTCTAATATCAACCACATACCAAAGGACAGCAGAAGAAAGACAGAATGTAATTGATAGAGTGAATTTGGCAAAAAAAAATATGCCAATATCTCAAATGGCAATGAAGAGATGGTTTTCAGATGAATATCTTGAGCAAAATCCAGAGTTATATAATGAGTTTATGAAAATTCTTAATAAGAAAGGAATTGATCAAGAAAATTTTATAAAAGCTTATGAGGTGTTTGCAAACTATCAAGACAATTTTGAAAATACAAAAAATATAAAAACAAATACTTTAATAATAACAGGATCAGATGATCCAGGGTCTACACCTGATATGTCAAAAAATTTAAATAAAGATATACAAAATTCAACATATGTTGAAATCAAAAATGGAAAACATCTATGCACTATTGAATATGCAGACGAAGTAAATAATGCAATAATGAAACATATAAATAATGCCTGAATTAAAAAAATATCAAATGTTTATAGACGGTCAGTGGGTAGACTCTGATACAAAAAAAACTTTTGAAACTTTAAATCCAGAAAATAATAAGCCTTGGGCTGTGGTTCCTGAAGCTAGCGCAAATGATGTGGATAGAGCTGTAAAAGCTGCACAAAAAGCTTTTGAAGGTGAATGGCCAAAGATGATTGCAAGAGATAGGGCAAAATATTTAAGAGCCATTGGAAATAAACTTAGAGAAAATTCTGAATTATTAGGAAAGATTGAAACCATTGATACAGGAAAACTGTACAGAGAAACTTATCAACAAGCAAAATACATTGCAGAATATTATGATTACTATGCAGGTTTAGCCGACAAAGTTGAAGGAACAGTTCTTCCAATAGATAAACCAAATATTCAAGCGATTACAACAAGAATTCCAATAGGTGTTATTGCAGCTATCATTCCTTGGAATTCTCAAATGTTTTTAACTGCAACAAAAGTTGCTCCTGCTTTAGCTATGGGTAATACGGTTGTAATTAAATGTTCTGAATTAGCACCAGCAACTATGTTTGAGTTTGCAAAGTTAGTTGAAGAAACTGGAATACCAAAAGGTGTAATAAATGTAGTTTCTGGTTTTGGTGATCCATGTGGTAAAGCTTTAACTACTCACAACTTAGTTGAGAAAGTAGCTTTTACAGGAGGTCCTGAAACTGCAAGACATATAATCAGAAACTCTGCAGAAAATTTATCTGAGGTAAGTTTAGAGTTGGGTGGAAAAAGTCCTGTAGCTGTTTTTGATGATGCCAAACAAGAAAATGCAATTAATGGAATAACTGCTGGAATATTTGGAGCAAGTGGTCAAAGTTGTATAGCAGGTTCAAGATTGTACTTGCAAAAAGGAATTTATAACGAATTTTTAGATAAGTTAGCATCAAGAGCAGAAAAAATTAAAATTGGTGCTCCAATGGACTCTGATACTGAAATGGGTCCTTTAAGTAACTTTAAACAATTAGAAGTAATAGAAAAAAATATTAAATTAACTGTTGAACAAGGTGGAAAAATTAAATGTGGTGGTAAAAGACATCCTTTTTCAAATGAAGGTTATTATTTCCCCCCAACAATTATTGAGTGTGAAAATCATAATCTGCCGGCTGCTGAGAATGAACTTTTTGGCCCTGTGTTATCAGTAATGAAATTTGATACTGAAAAAGAGGTAATAGAATTAATGAACGACAATCAGTATGGGCTTTCCTCAGGTGTTTATACTAGTGATCTTGCAAGAGGAATGAGGGTATCTAATGCTATCCGGGCAGGTATAACATTTGTAAATACTTACAGATTAATTTCTCCTTCAGCTCCTTTTGGAGGTATCAAGGATAGTGGATACGGAAAAGAAGCAGGAATTGACTCAATTAAAGACTACACAAGAGTAAAAACAACTTGGTTCTACACATCAGACGAACCCTCGCTAGACCCCTTCTCAATAAGATAATCTGTACCAATTTACCCATCTAAAATAGGATAATTTTGTCATTGAATATTGATTGTATTCATACTTAAATTGGATTTTATAAATTGTTAACAATAAAGAGGAAGATAATGAGAAAACTATTTATCGCTGTATTTATGTTTGTATCAAGTTTTGGTTCAAATGTAATGGCAGACGGACATTCGATTAAAATGGGGATCATCTTAGGATTCACTGGTCCTATTGAATCTCTAACTCCAGCAATGGCTGCATCTGCAGAGCTTGCATTTAAAGAAGCTTCTGATTCAGGTTCACTATTAGGCGGAAAAAAAATTGAGCCAGTAAGAGCAGACTCAACTTGTGTTGACTCAGCAGCAGCAACAGCTGCAGCTGAAGGGTTAATTTCAGGTGGTGTAGCTGCAATTATGGGAGCAGACTGTTCAGGTGTAACTGGTGCTATTGCAACTAACGTTGCTGTACCAAATGGTGTAGTAATGATTTCACCTTCAGCTACTTCTCCAGGATTAACAACTCTAGATGACAAAGGGTATTTCTTTAGAACTGCTCCATCAGATGCTAGAGGTGGTCAAATTTTAGCTGATATAACTAAAGACAGAAAAGTAAAAAGTGTTGCAATCACTTATACTAACAATGACTATGGTAAAGGTTTAGCTGATGTTTACAAAGCAGCAGTTGAAGCTCATGGTATTAAAGTTACAACTGTAACTGCTCACGAAGATGGAAAAGCAGATTACTCATCTGAAGTAGCAACTCTTGCTTCTGCTGGTGGTGATGCTGTAGCAGTTATTGGTTATCTTGACCAAGGAGGAAAAGGAATTATTCAAGCTTCTTTAGACTCTGGTGCGTTTGATAGATTTATTTTATCAGATGGTATGATTGGTCAATCTTTAGTTGATGCATTCGGAAAAGATTTAAGTAAATCATTTGGATCATTACCAGGTTCTACTGGTAAAGGTGCGGGTATATTTGCTGAAGTTGCAAAAGCTGGAGGTGTAGAAGCTTCTGGTCCTTACACAGGTGAATCTTACGATGCAGCTGCTTTAATAGTTCTTGCAATGCAAGCAGGTAACTCTGCTGACAGAGCATCAATTGCAAAAAATGTAATGGATGTTGCTAATGCTCCTGGAACTAAAATTTATCCAGGTGAACTTAAGAAAGGTTTAGACTTACTAGCAAAAGGTAAAAAGATTAATTACGAAGGTGCTACTGGAGTAACTTTTACTGAAGTTGGTGAAGCTGAAGGTTCTTTCTTAGAACAAGAAATTAAAGGCGGAAAATTCAAAACTAAAAAACAAAGATAATTTTTATCTTAATTCGAAAAACCCCAGTAATTTAATTACTGGGGTTTTTTTTTAAATCAGCTCTTATCGTAGAAAGAGCTATGATAATTAGAAAAATCAAACATATTAAATTCATAGTTTTCCAGCTAGTTAAGCTAAGAAATACTCCAGCAGACAAACTGGCTAATGCTTGTATAGAATAAACAATTAAATCATTATACCCTTGAGCTCTAAATTTTTCCTCTTCTCTGTAACACAAAACAAGTAAGCTTGTTCCTGAAATGAATAAAAAATTCCAACCTAGCCCCAGAAAAATAAGTGCAACCATATAGTTAATATAATTCTGTTCAAATAAACTGGTAATAATTGTGACTAAAAACAATATAACTCCCATGTGCATTATTTTACTATGACCATACCTTTTAATTAAATTTCCTGTAACTAGTGAAGGTAAAAACATGGCTGCTATATGAAGCTGAATAACAAATCCAGTCTTGCTTAGACTTATTTTCTCCATCAGATGCATACTTATAGGAGTTGCTGTCATTAAAAAAGTCATTACAGCATAGGCAAAAGCTGAAGCTACGAGCGCCTGTAAAAATCTAGGTTGAGAGATAAGCTCAAAAAAACTTCTTCCAGTTTTATATTGATTGTTAGATATCGTTTTTGGTTCCTGATAAAAAATTAAAAATATTGTTGATGAGATAGATAAAATGGCAAGTGCAAGATAAGAACCTGCATACATATGATCTAAAATAAATCCTTTTGTAATGTTTGCAATGTTTGGACCAATAAACGCCGAACCTATTCCTGCTAACAAAATGATAGAAATTGCTTTTGGTGCATAATCCTTATCCACAACCTCCACTGCTGCAAAACGATATTGATGGCTAAAAGCTATTCCTCCACCAATTAAAAAACATCCTAAATTATATAAGACAAAGCTTTCTATAATTATAGAATATGCAGTTAAAAGAGATGCAAAGCATGTACCTATTGATGCATAAATAAATCCTAATTTTCGTCCAATTATACTCATTAACTTTGCAGCAAAAAAAGCAAATAACGCAATTCCAACAACTGACAAAGCCATTGGTAGAGTTGCTAAAGATTTTATTGGACTAAATTTCGAACCAATAATACCACTTAAAAAAAC
Source organism: Pelagibacteraceae bacterium AG-390-A23 (assembly GCA_003279775.1). Taxonomy (GTDB): domain Bacteria; phylum Pseudomonadota; class Alphaproteobacteria; order Pelagibacterales; family Pelagibacteraceae; genus Pelagibacter. The sequence continues at coordinate 95,380 of QCGW01000002.1, read as the reverse complement.
GGTGACTGGAGCAGCTGTAAAAGCAAAGATTTGGCTTAAAATGAGTAACGAAAGATTTTTATTCATTAAAAGAATAAATACTTGTCAGCCATATACAAAGCCCAAGCAGCAGCAGCACCTAATATAATATATTTCATTATGTTTACTTTATTTCTATTTTTTCTGGAAGTATACCTTTAGGTCGATACCTCATAATAAACAACAATCCTAATCCCATCAGTAAAAATCTGAAATAAGGAACACTTTCAATTAAATGAGCTTTGAGTGCATTTGTTTCAGGAATTCCCGCAGTGAAAAAGTTTATTAAGAATAATGATATTGGTGCAGCTTCAATCCATAAGAACCAAACAACAAATCCTCCTAAAATTGCCCCAAAATTATTTCCACTTCCTCCAACAATTACCATCACCCAAATTAAGAACGTATATCTCATGGGTCTATAACTTCCTGGAGTAAATAGACCATCTTGTGTAACCAACATTGCACCAGCAACTCCAACTATAGCTGAACCTAAAATAAAAATTAATAAATGTTGCTTAACAACATTTTTACCCATTGCATTTGCAGCTTCCTCATTATCTCTAATTGCCCTCATCATTCTTCCCCATGGAGAATAAAGAGCCTTTTGAGTTAAAATTAAAAGAATAATTACTACTACTAAAAATAATCCTGAATAACACAGTTTTACAAATACTGATGAACCTTCAATAACAAGTTGGTTTAAAGCAGCTTGTCTATCAGCTAAATTCTCAATTACACTTAATTTTCCTGCATTAAACTTTTCAACTAATTTAATAAACCAATCAGTAGTTTGCAGATCTACTTCATAAGGTGCAGGTCTTTTTAATCCAATAACATTTTTGACCCCTCTTGTGAGCCAATCTTCATGTTTAATAATTGCAATAACAATTTCAGAAATAAGTAGAGTGGCAATTGCTAAATAATCTGCTCTAAGACCAAGTGCAACTTTTCCAACTATAAAAGCTAAACCCCCCGCAAAAAGAGCTCCAACTATCCAAGAAAATATAATTGGTAATCCAAATCCTCCTAAGAAACCAGTTTTAGCTGGATCTACTGCTTCAATTGCTTCTATGCCTGGCTCTGCAGAAAATCTAATAAGCAAAATACCTGAAACTATTATTGCAGCTATGCTGTATGTTCTGATTTTTGATTTTTCAAATCTTTTTAAAATAAACCTTATAACTAATACCATTACTACTATAAGCCATAATGACATTAAAATGTCGAAACCTCCTGCTCTCCATGCTTCTTGAACAGGATCGACAGATATCAATACTGCAGCTAAACCACCTAAAGCTGTGTAACCCATAATTCCAAAATTAATTAAGCCAGCATATCCCCATTGAATATTTGCACCCATTGTCATAACTGCAGAAATCAAACAAAGATTAAATATTGATAATGCTATGTTCCAAGACTGAAATATCCCAACCATCAGAATGAGCACCATCATGATACTGTAAGCTGCAATTACATTTAGGTTTTTTCTCACAATACTTTCCCCTTAAATATTCCCGAAGGTCGATAAATTAAAACTATTACCAATATAGAGAAGGAGACTGCGAACTTGTAATCTGTAGACAGTAACTGAACTAAACTATTTGGCTCCATACTTTCTGGTAAAACATACATAAAAAATTTCTTATAGGCATAAGTTAATAAAATTTCTGAAAAAGCAATTACATATCCACCTAAAAAAGCTCCAAATGGATTTCCAATTCCTCCAACAATTGCTGCAGCAAAAATAGGAAGCATATTATTAAAATAAGTAAATGGTTTAAAACTTTTATCTAAACCATATAAAGCACCACCTATTGTGGCTAAAATACCAGCAATAACCCAGGTAACTAAAACTATTTTTTTTGGATCAATACCTGACAACAAAGCAAGATCTTCATTATCAGAATAAGCTTTCATACTTTTTCCAGTTTTGGTTCTATTTAAAAACCAAAACAATAAAGATACTAAAACTATTGTAACAAATATTGTTAAGACTTGAGTTGATTTCAATGCAAGACCTTCATTTAAACCTGTCATCTCCTTAAATTCACGTGCTTTAATAATAAATTTTTCTCCATCAAAAAATCTTCTATCGCCAGGTCCAATTATAATTCTTACCACTGCTTGAGTTACAAACATTACACCAATACTTACCATTGCAAACTGAACTGGAGGACTTTTCTGATGTCTATAATATTTGAAGACAAATTTATCTATTAAAAGCATGTAAAGAATCATGAAAATAATTCCAAATGGGATAGCTAACAGAGCAGTGGGTAAAACACCTAAAGAGACGCCTAAAGATTGAAAATACCATGTAAATAAAATCGTTGCCATGGTTCCAAAAGACATCATGTCACCAGTTGCAAAATTAGCAAATCTTAAAATTCCATAGATAAGTGTTACAAATATTGCACCAAGCGCTAATTGAGAACCATAAGTTAATGCAGGAATGAAAATATAATTTAATAAAAGAATTATTGCATTTACAAAATCCATATTACCCTCCTAAAAAAGAGCTTCTTACTCTTGGATCGTCTAATAATTCTTTTCCAGTTCCTGAATAACGATTTTCTCCAGTAACCAGAACGTAGCCCCTATCTGAAATGCTTAATGCTTGTTTTGCATTTTGTTCTACCATTAAGATAGCAACGTTTGTTCTTTTTACTTTTACAATATGATCAAATAATTCGTCCATCACAATTGGTGATACACCGGCAGTTGGCTCATCTAACATTAAAACAGTAGGCTTAATCATTAAAGCTCTACCTAGAGCCACTTGTTGTCTTTGACCTCCAGAAAGTTCACCAACCATCTGATTTCTTTTCTCTCTTAAAATTGGGAACAATTCGTAAATTTCCTCGATTATATTTTTGATTTCATCCTCAACAAGAAATGCTCCCATTTCTAAATTTTCTTCAACAGTCATACCTGCAAAAACATTTTTAGTCTGAGGGACAAAAGAAATACCTTGTTTAACTCGATCTTGAGGAGATAATTTTGAAATATCCTTACCATCAATCTTTACTGATCCAGATTTTAAATTTAATAAACCCAACATTGCTTTCATGGCAGTTGATTTACCAGCTCCATTAGGACCTAAAATAGAAACTATTTCACCTTTATTAACATTTACTGAACACGAACTAATAATGTCAGGACCATTACCATAACCACCTGTCATTTCTATTCCTTCAAAATATGCCATTAATTTGTATCCTTTAATTTTGATCCTCTTCCAAGATAGCTTTCGATAACTTTCTCATCTTTTTTTGCTTCTTCAACACTTCCTTCGAATAATACTGACCCCTCAGCCATTACAATCACTGGATCACATAATCTTCCAATAAAATCCATATCATGTTCAATCATACAAAAAGTATAACCTTTTTCTTTATTTAACTTTTCTATTGCAGTTCCAAGATCTTTTAACAAAGTTCTGTTAACTCCAGCCCCTACTTCATCTAATAATACTAATTTTGCATCAACCATCATGGTTCTTCCAAGTTCTAGTAATTTTTTTTGTCCACCTGAAAGGTTTCCAGCAAGCTCATTTGATAAATGTCCTAAATTTAAAAATTCAACAACTTCTTTTGCTTTCTCTTTAACCACAGCCTCTTCTTGGGCAACTAAACCTGGTTTAAATAATGCTGTCATTATTTTTTCTCCAGATTGATTTCCTGGAACCATCATTAAATTTTCTAAAACAGATAAATTTGAAAACTCATGTGCAATTTGAAATGTTCTTAACAACCCTTTAGAAAATAATTCATAAGATGGAACATCAGTAATATTTTCATCATCAAAAACAACATTACCACCAGAAGATTTTAAATTTCCAGCAATTAAATTGAATAAAGTGGTTTTACCAGATCCATTTGGCCCAATGATACCAGTGATAGTTCCTCTTTTAACTTTTATTGAACAATCTGAAACTGCAGCTAATCCACCAAAATATTTACTTAAATTATTAATCTCTAAAATATTTTCAGACATTTGATTTATTTATTTAGTCTTTTGTGAATACTGTTTAAAGTTTTTTCTAGAGATTTATAAAATCCAGCTTTAGTTAATTCTTTAACACCTTGTTCATTTAAACCTTTTGGCGTTTGAGACTCTTTTACTAAATTCTTTAAATTTTCTTTTGAATTTACTACAGCATCTTCAGATAAAGCTAAAAATAAAGAAGTAATATATTTTTGAGCATTATTTCTTTTTACCCCTCTTTTTACCAACCAATCAGTCATTACTCTCAACATCTCATAAAAAGGCGCCATCATGCCAGAGGTTGACCAAAAATTTATAGACGATTTTTCATTCTTAATTTCTACAGTTGTGCCCAAGTTGTTGAAAAAAGCTTTCACTTTTGAATTAGGGGGACAAATAGGTACAGGACCTTTCTTTAACGAAATCGGAGGCAGAGGTATTGCTCTCACAATTTTTGCTCTTACTTTAATTGCTTTCTTTAATTGAGATAAAGTAATTGTCGAAATAAAACTAACAACAGTTTGGGTCGATTTAAATTTTAAATCTTTAATAATTTTTTCACCGACAGTAGGTGTAACAGATAAAAATACCCAATTAGACTGATCTACAATTTGCTGATTGTCCTTAGCAATAACTATTTTTTTATACTTTCTTTTTAGCCCATGAGCTATTTTTTTATTTCTTGGTGAAATAATTATTTTCTTATAAGAAATTTTTGATTTACATATTCCAGTAATCACTGAAGCTGCAATTTTTCCCGTACCAATAAAACCTAAATTCATAATTTCGGATACTTTATATTGATTATATTGAATTAATTAACAAAAAAAGAACCTCTAATTCTTAGTAATTCTCTGCTTAATTCCTTGTTTTCTTTGAAGGGTTTTCTTCCATGAAGCCAGAAATAATTATTTGCAATCACAGAGAATCCAGTGGGTAACTTTGTAATTATTTTATTTTTACTTTCCTCTAATCCATCAGATAATCTTTGTAAAAAATTTCCTTGGTCCATATTTTGTGGTTCTGGAAATTGATCTATGTAGGATATTGTTGGTCTTCCCTCTTTATCAGGCGAAAAGACTGGGTGCTCTACCTTGTAATCAATATTTTTACTTTTTGGTGACCCCCAAACAAAATTTTGTCTCCCTACTGGATCATTATATAAATCATCACAATGCTCCCAGTCATCAAGGTGTAGCATAACTGTTTCTCCACCTTCAACATTTTGCTCATCAATTTTTGTCATGATTAACCAATCTGTTACATCTTTAACATATGTCCCATCTGTATGAAGATCCATATTTCTATAAGCTTTTCTTAAGTAAGAGTCGCTAGTATCTTCATGTTTTACATGAAAACGAGCATAGTATTTTCCTGCCATTGCATCATGATTTGGTACACCAATTAAATGAGCTATTGCAGTTGATAACTTAACTAAAAATGTATCATTAATTTTTGCAGTTATATTTTTTGGTCCAATAATAAAGCAACCTGTAGATCTATCTCTAATAATTGAGTTCATTAATTTGCTTAATTTATTATCTGTTAAATCATCTAAACTTTTTGCTAAAGTAAATCTTGTAAATGGTTTTAACTCCAACGCTGTTAAATCAAATTTATTAAATGGGAAAATTAATTTATCTATAATATCATTATCTAAACTAATTTTTATAATCCTATTTGATTTATCGTGTTTTTGAATGTCTATGCCTGTAATTTTTTGCATTCTAAATTTTATTTTACCTTATTTTATAAATCAATCTAATCAGATATAATTATTAAGTATTGCCATACAAATAGCTGAGAAAATTGTAGGATAAACAAAGTTTTTCTTTGAAATAAAAAAAACAACTAAAGATAACAGCACAACAAGAAATCTGCTTGAATAACTAGCATCTACCAAAACACCAGCTGGAAAAATTATAGTTCTAGCTATTAGTGCTGCTAATGTTGCATAAGCTAAACAATTAAACCACTTAAAAAGTTTAGAGGTTTCTTTTATACCTTCAGATGTAAGAGCTCCCAAAAATCTAGACAAAAATGTTGCTAGGGACGTAACAAGGATTGCGTAAACGATATTAGCTGACACTGTGCTCTCCTACTAGATAAGCTATGGTTCCACCAATTACACCTGCTAACAAAATTGACCACTCTGGTGAGAATAAATAAATAATTGGTCCCAATATAGTTCCAAGCAAAACTGATAGAGCTACCGGTATAGTCTTAGATGCCCCAACCATCATGCATAAAAAATAAACCGGATTAAGAATTGCTAATCCCATCATCATATCTTTATTCAAATACTCTGAAAAAGAGAAACCTATAAATGTTCCAATAACCGATACACTTATAGTTGCACTTCCAATACCAATCCAATAATCAATTCTGTATTCTTTTGGAATTTTTTTATAATTACTTTTCATGATTAGCCAAGCGGAAACAGCAATGAAATGACAAGAAAAGTAATACTTCCATTTAGGTTGACTTTTGTGCATCATCAACGGGAATAAGGATACAGCCATAGGGTAAAGTCTTGCGTTAACAAACCAAACCGCCAAAAAAATATTTAACAGAGATGCTCCAATTAACATGGACTCAGCCATTACTAGTGAGCCTGGTAAAGCATAAGTTAAAACAGTTGAAAAAATACTTTCCTGAATATTAAAACCTAAATTTTTAAATAGAGCTCCAATAGCTATAAAACAACAAGTGAGAGCAATTGCAGGACTGTCGTGAGTAAATATAGATCTATATCCTTTGAAGAAAAAATTTTTATTAATCATTATCCACCTAGGAACAGTCTACCAACATCAGGGTTTTGAAGTAAATCGTCTCCTTTACCTGCTATTGCAGTTTGCCCAGATACTAAAACGTATCCTATATCTGCAAACTCCAATCCTTTTTTGGCATTTTGCTCAACTAGAATGATTGTTTTTTTTTCATTTTGTTGAAGATCTCCTAAAATTTCAAAAACCATATCAATATATCTTGGTTCCAAACCAATTGAAGGTTCGTCAACAAGTAATACTGACGGTTTCATCACTAAAGCTCTTGATATTTCCAATAATCTTCTTTCTCCACCAGATAATACTTTTGCGGGTTGGCTTCTTCTGTTTCTAAGCCTTTCATATTTTTCTAATATTCTCTCTGCTTCTTCAAAAGATTCCTCTGTTTTATCTTTTATGTAGCCACCCATCAGTAAATTTTCCTCTACCGTCATATCTGGAAAGACAGAGTTGTCTTGTAAAATATATGCAATTCCAACTGACTTTAATTTTTCAGCTGGTGTTAGATTTGTAATTTCTTTACCATCTATTTCTATTTGACCTGAAAAAATATTTGTAAACCCATATATCGAATGGAGTATTGTAGATTTACCTGCTCCATTCGGTCCAATCAAACATAATGATTGAGCCTTATTTACAAACAAGTCAAAATTATGCAGAATTTCCATTTTTCCATATCCAGCATTTAAATTTTTAATTGTTAAATGTATTTCATCTGGAGATAGTTTTTTTAAATCTTCCGGTGTTGGCGCTTTACCTAAAACTTCATATTGATTTGACATTATTGCGCTCCTAAATATGCGTCGACAACTCGCTTATCGTTTTTAATTTCATCTGGCGATCCGTTTGCCAACATCTTACCATGAGCTAGACAAAAAATATTTTCTGCTAATTGCATTATTACTCTCATGTTGTGTTCTATGACTAAAAGAGTAATTCCAAAATCTTGGTTCACTTTAATTAATCTGTCTATAATTCCATTAATTAAGGTTGGATTAATTCCTGCGGTTGGCTCATCTAACAAAAGCATTTCTGGCTCATTCATTAGAGCCATAGCAAGCTCTAGTAGTTTTTGCTGACCAAAAGATAAATCTCCTGCTCTAAGTTTTCTCTTTTGATATAATCCAACAAAATTCAATAAATTTTCTGCTTTTTCTGTTAATTCCTGTGGTATTTTTGAAAATAATTTAAACATACTTTCATCACTTCCTTTGTGACTGATAAGCATGTTGTCTATGCAATTTAATTTTCCGTAAATTCTTGTCTGTTGAAACGTTCTTAATAAACCTAATTTTGCAATAACCGGAACTGGCAATTCAGAAACTTCTTTTCCATTAAACTTAATTGAGCCTTGGTCGATTGGATAAGTTCCAACAATTGAATTGAATAATGTTGTTTTTCCAGAACCATTTGGACCAATTAATCCAACTATCTTACCTTTTTCAACATTCATTGAAATATCAACATTAGCTTTTACTCCCCCAAAAGATTTGCTGACATTATTTACTTCAAGAATACTCATTTTATCTCTACCTGCGCCTTTCGGTCTGCTTCATCTACAACTTCACCAAATCTCTCAGGATATTTTTCTCTTAACCATCCCATAATTCCTTCTGGGAAATAAATAACAATTACTACAATTAAAACTCCAAGAGCCACATACTGCCATCCCAAGAAAAAAGTCCAAAAACCTTCTTTAAATATATGAAATACTGTTGCGCCAATAACTGGTCCCCATAAAGTTCCTTTACCACCTAATATTGCCATTAAAACCATAAACACACCCATTTCTCTTCCATCAAATGCTACATCAGTGGAGTCTATGTATCCAACTAAGCCACCCATAATTCCTCCGGCTAAACCACAGAAGAAGGCAGATATCATCCAACCAATTATTTTATATTTCATGGTCTCTATTCCCATGGCTTCTGCTTTATCTTCATTATCTCTAATTGCATTTAAGATTAATTTAAATCTAGTGGTATAAATTGCTTTGACTGCAATGAATGTTAGTACCAAAACTAAGAAACTTAAAAAATAAAAGAATTCACCTCTCGCCTCTAAACTTCCTACATTAGGAAAAGGTGGAGTAGTAAAACCTTGTCCCGCACCAATGATTTCAATTCCTCCAGAAATTTCTCCAGCTGCTACACCTAATCCAAGAGTACAGATAGCAAAGTAATGACCCCTTAAACCTAAAATTGCATATCCAATTAAACCAGCAACTATTGTTGGTACAATTGCAGCAACTACAAGTCCAGCTGCCATTCCTTGAAAAAATTGAGCTGGTGTATGAACAAAAGTTTTTTCACCACCACTTTCAGTCCATTCAGCTAATGGAAAAAACATTCCAACCTGGACCGAGGCACACAAGTACATTCCCAATCCATAAAATAAAATATTTCCAAATGTGTTATAGCCCATTTCACCTCCTTGAATATTCCAGGTGATTGCAAGGACAATCAATATACATAGAATTGATAATTGCACTTTAAATGCAGGGAATATATAAGGAGCCGCCAGTCCAAAAATTAATATACCTATGTATAGTATTAAATTATTCTTGTTCATATAAACTCTTTATTTTATCTCTAAAATTCTGATTTACTGTAAAGTAATGACCATCTTCATCATGAACACTTGATCCTGTGGAGTGATATTCGTCTAAATGTTTTTTAAATTGATCTATGTCAACTTCAATAGATTTCCCTTGATTATCATTAATTTTAACTTTTCTCATTTTAGATACTCTCTTTTTCTAGAAAGTTTAAATCTTCTATAAACTAATATTAAAACTAATAATAAAAACACTGAACCAATTCTAAATTCTGTACCCAAAATATAATCTGCAAATTCTTCAAAAACTCCTAGTCCCATACCTGACATTGCAACACCTGGTAAATTTCCTAATCCTGCAACAATTACAATCATAAAAGATCTGATTGTATAAGGTAGACCCATATAGGGATGGATAGTAAATGTTATTGAAATTAATGCTCCAGCAACACCACATAGAGCAGCATTTATTCCAAATGTTGCTGCATAAACTTTTTCTGTATCAACACCTAAAATCTTTGCGGCTCTTGCATTTTGAGCTGTAGCTCTAATAGCTCGGCCAAGCTTAGATTTTTTCATGTAAATTACTAAACAAACTGCAAACAAAATGCTTATAAATGCTGAAAATATTTTTGAATTAGGTAACACAACATTGCTATCAAACAACATAGTTGTTCCGTAACCAGAGTTTGCAAGTACAACATCTGCACCAAATGCAAAATTCATTAATTGCATGAAAAGAATACTTATTCCAAAAGTCGCCAAAATAGAGATAAATAAATCCCTATCTACTACTTTATTAATTACTAGTTTGTAAATCGCTATACCAACAAAGTACATTATTACAGGTGCAACAATTACTCCCCATGCTGGATGTATACCGTAGAGGTACATAAAATATGCTATGTATCCTCCTAAAATAACAAGATCTCCTTGTGCAATGTTAATTATGTTCATCACTCCCCATTGAAGTGCCATTCCATATGCAATTAATGCAAACAAAACTCCAAGAAGAATTCCATCCAAGCAAGCTTGAACAGTTATCATCGGGTATTGAAATACAAGAAAATCCATAAAAAGTATTTTTGGGTTATATAAAAAAAAGCCCCCTATGACTAGGGGGCTTTAGTATTTTATTTTATCTATCTGACCACTTAGGAATTGGATGTATCAACTTAGCTGATGCCCATTTTAATGGAGCAACAACTTTGTTTTCACAATTTCCTGAAGCATCACACATTACTTGGAAAAGTACCATTGGTTTGTCAACGTTCTGACCACCAGGTGCAAATTTAATATTTCCATAGAATGTTTGCATATTCGTAGCTGCAAGAGCATCTCTTACTTTCTTTTGATCAAAAGAATTTGCTCTTTCAAATGCATCTTTGAATACCAATAAAGCAGCTGAAGATTCAGCAGATTGGTAAGGTGGATCATATCCAAACTCTTTCTCAAAGTCTGCAGCATAAGTCATACCATCTTTAAAGAAATCATCTTTATAAGTTAGTGACTTGTGCCATTGAGAAGCGCAAAGTGCATACTGTGAATTTTTACCATGCTGTTTAGATAATTTCGCTGCATCACAGTGCGTCATAGCTAGCATTGGAACATCAACTTTCATTTCAGCAATTTGTCTAATTGCAGTTAATGCACCTTTTGTGTGACCTGATACAACAAGCACATCTGGTTTCATTTGTTTTACTTTAACCAAAGTAGCAGCCATATCATTTAGCTCTTTAGGCAATTTATCGTCGATTATGATTTTAGAACCAGTTCTTTCTGCAGCATCTAAAATACCTAATCTAACATCCTGTGAAAATGCATCTTGTTCAAACGCTTGTGCAATTCTTACTGGTTTTCCACCATTTAACTCAACCGCTGTTTCGATAGCAACATCAAGATATAGGTTAGCTGGAGCTAATACAGCAAATAGATATTTGTAACCTTTTGTAAACAAAGATCTAGATGCACCATTTGCTTCAACCATTGGAACACCATATTTTTCAGTCACTGGCGCAATCGCTTTAGTTAAACCAGAACTATAAGGGCCAAGCATAAACTCAACACCATCTTGTGATATTAATCTTTCTGCAAGCTGTGCAGCTCTCTTAGGGTTTGATTCATCATCATAATAAATAATGTCAAACTTATAAGTCTTTCCACCAACTTTAATACCACCCATGCTGTTAATTCTGTCAACGGCCATGTTGTAACCATTTTGAGTATGAACACCATTAGATGAGTATTTACCAGTTAAGGAAATCGCAGCACCTAAAATAATTTTGTCACCAACTACTTTTGCAAAAGATGCAACAGAAGTTGAAAATAAAATTACTAATGCAGAAACAAAACTTAGAATTATTTTATTTAATCTCATTTTATTTCCTCTTTAATTAATTAATTATGTGATGATTAAATAAAGAAATTTTATTTTATGCAAGTGGCAATAAAGACCAAAAACTATTTAATATTGCTGAGTTATAACAATTATTCCGGCAATAATTACTAAAACACTCGCAGAAATTGTATTAATTGTTTTTGGATTAGCAGTTATCCACTTAATTAGTTTCTGTGCAAGCATTGCATAGCCAATCAAAGATAAAAAATCTAAAATAATGTAAGTTGTAATTAAAATTACAAATTGTGCCAATAAATTTGAATTAAAGTCAATAAATTGAGGAAATATAAAAGGAAAAAACATCCAAGCTTTAGGACTTGTTCCAGCAACTAAGAAACCATCTCGAAAGAATGATAAGTTGCTTTTTTTTGTTTCACCTTCGCTTGAAATAGTTTTTGGACGTGATTTATAAATATCATAAGCAAGATATAAAATATAAATTACTCCTATCCATTTAAATATATTTAATATCGTTGAGTTCTCAGAAAAAAAAGATCCTATTACAAAAATTACTAAAGTTGCCTGTATAAAATTTGCAGTTACATCCCCTAACGCTGACCAAACACATTTTCCAACTCCATAATTCATTGAATACGAGATAATCACAACTCTTGGAGTTCCTGGTGTAATGAATAGAAAAATTATTATCTGTAGATAAAGGATGAAATCTAAGGGGAGCATAAAAAAAGATAGTCCTTAAAAACCGGGAGCTAAAGATGGCTAAGAAGGACTATCTAAGACATAATATCAGAGGCTAAAAAAAATGCATTAAATTTTTTTTTCAAATATAAAGGATTTATGAAAAAAAAAGGTCACAGACCAGTTACTAGAGTCAAAAACCCAGAGCCCAAAATGGACGATCCGGATTGGATCATTTGGGCAGCCTGGGCAGATAGGATCACTTTCGAGGAAATTGAAAAAAAAACAGGAAAGAAAGAATCTGATGTAATTAAGATTATGCGAAGATCTCTAAAACCATCATCTTTCAGGTTATGGAGAAAAAGAGTAAACCAAAAAAGTATAAAACATCGAAAAAAATTTGAATATTCTAGAAAAGAAATAGCTAGTAAAATTAAAAAAGGTGACTATTTATAGTTTATGAAAAAAATTACCATGTATACAGGTCCACTATGTAATTATTGTGAGGCTGCAAAAAGATTATTAGCTAGAAATAATGCGCCTTATAATGAAATTGATATTTCAAAAGTTGATGGAGCAATGGATGAAATGATTAAAAAAGCTAATGGAAAAAGAACTATTCCACAAATTTTTTTTGATGACCAGCATATTGGTGGTTATGATGAAGTAAGAGCATTAGAAAAAGAAAATAAACTTCAAGATCTTTTAAATAATTAATTCCATTCCTCTAAAGCTAATTGTTTCTTAGCTAAAGAGCTTAAATCTTTTAATTTAACTCTATCTTTATATTTAATTTCGTAATCTTCAGACGCAAAATCTGGTGGACTCTTTCCTTCTAAAAATTTTTTTGATTGTTTTACCGTATAATCTAGATTTTTTTTACAATAAGGTGTTGCACCAATGTAAACAACATTTGAATAATTTTTTCCTGAATGCTTGTCTTCAACAGCATGAACAACATCTGGATGCCACCAAACAGTGTCACCTGGCTTCATTTTTGGAATTGAAACTAAACCTTTTAACAGTAATGAATGATAATCTTTATTTACTGATAAAGCTCTACCAAGTTTTGATCCACACAATTCATTTTCTTCAACATCATCTAGTAATGCTCTGGTTAAAACATAAGCAATTCCTTTAGCAATAGGTATTAATTGCAAAGTTCCATCGTAAGGACCTTGTTCTGTTAAAGCTGTCCAACCTTGAAATGTTCTAAATACATGTGCGACCGCAGGAGACTCAAACTCTATTGTTCTATCTCTATACTTTGCTTCAAATGGATTATATTGTTCAAAGTTGTCAGAAAATATATCTCTATAAATTTTTTGATAATGACTATCGGTCCATCTTTCAATAGATCCAGCATCGCAATGAGGAGAAAGTCCCAAAGTATCATCACCTGGCTCTCTTCTTCTTACTCTATCTGCATAAGACAATTCTTTATTTGGATCAAAAACTTTATATTCAGAGTTTTCAAATAACCAAAGATTATTTAGCCATTTTTTTACTTTAGCCATTTGCTCTGAGTGTCTTATTTCTATTTGTGCTTTAGACCAATAAAGGCCGTATATTTGAGGTTTACCTGATTTAAGATCACTAAAATATTTATCTAAATCAGCTTTCTTCCTTTGATCATCGTAATAATTATTTTCATCAATATACTTCTCTAATTCTAAATTTAAATTTTCAATAAATTTGTCTTCAAAAACATCTCGGATTATTACACAGCCTCTTTTTTTTATATCTTCTATTACCTTTGTGTTTTTTTGATCTAGCTCATTAATACTAATTTCTGGAATTATAGATTTATTGTTTTTTTTGAGATTTAATATTTCTTGTATTTCAGTTTCTATGAACTTTTCAATTTTGGCGAAATTTTCTTTATAATTTGTTGAGTGATTTCTTAGCTCTACTTTAACTTTCTCAATATCGATATTTTCAAACATTAAATTTAGCTCTTAGGTTTAAAAACTAAACATACCCCATTGTTACAAAATCGTTTTCCTGTAGGCTCAGGTCCATCATCGAATATATGCCCATGATGGCCTCCGCATTTTTTACAATGATATTCGGTTCTTGCATAACCTATGTGGTGATCTGTTTTGGTTTCAAATACGTCTGGCAAAGATTCATAAAAAGAAGGCCAGCCTGATCCGCTCTCATATTTTGTTTTTGAATCAAATAATTTTTCACCACAGTTTGCACAATGAAAACTTCCTTCCCTTTTTTCATGATTAAGTTCACTTGATCCAGCACGCTCAGTACCTTCCTCGAATAAAATTAATTTTTGCTCAGCAGTTAAATTTGGATTTATTTTTTTTGTCATGATCCTATATATTTAGCACAAGATTGATGTAACATTGAATGTAATTCAACAAGTTTATTAAAATCTTTATTATAACCACCACCCAAAACCCCACAAAATGGTATTCGTCTAGAAAAAAAGTTTTCTACTACTAGCTCATCTCTTAATTTAATACCCTCATCAGAAATTTTTAATTTTCCTAATCTGTCATTAAAATGAATATCGACACCAGCTATGTAAAAAATGAAATCAAAATTTTCTTGATTTAACTCATTTAAATAATGTTTAAGTGTTTTGATATAAGCGTCATCCTCTAAATTATCCTCGAGTTCCACATCTAAATCACTGTTTGATTTTTTTGCTGGATAGTTAGTTTTAGAATGCATACTGAATGTAAATACACTTCTATTATCTTTAAAAATTTCTGAATTACCATTTCCTTGATGAACATCTAAATCAACAATTAAAATTTTATTAGCAAGACCTCTATTAAGTAAATAATGTGATGCAACTGCAACATCATTAAATACACAATAACCTGCACCTCCTTCATAACTTGCGTGGTGACTCCCACCTGCGGTATTACATGAGATGCCATAATTTATTGCAAGTTTAGATGCTAGCACAGTTCCACCTGTAGCAACTAAAGACCTTTGCACAACACTATCTACAAGTGGAAATCCAATTTTTTTTATTCCTTCTTTACTTAAAGTTTTATTTTGAATATCTAAAATATAATTTTTTGAATGTGCATAACTTAATGTTTCAAATGAACAAGCTGAAGGTTTATGAAATTTTTTTACTATTTTATTTTGGGTTAAGTAGTTTGCTAATTCACCAAATTTATTAATAGGAAATTTATGATCATCACCAATTTTAGCAAAATAATCTTCGTGATTAACAACAGGTAGTTCCATTTTTACTCTAGAACTTTGATAGGCTTTCCATTTACACAAGCCTCTAATCCTTCAATCATTTGATTATAAAAAATACTATAATTTTCAGCTGTAACATAACCAATGTGAGGAGTGAGCAATGCATTTGGTAAAAATCTAAGCTTATTATTTTCAGGTAAAGGCTCTTTTTCATATACATCAATTCCTGCACCAGCAATTACATTAGTTGATAAAGCGATAATTAAATCATCCTCATTTACAATAGGTCCACGAGACGTATTTATCAAAAAAGCTGTTTTTTTCATTTTATCTAATTCTTTTAAAGTAATGCAGTCTTTGTATCTCTCACCTCCTTGAACATGAATTGAAAGAACATCAGAATTTGTAATTAAATCTTCTTTACTGCAAGGTAGTACGTCTAATTCTTTACACTTATCTAAGTTAAGATTTTCACTCCAGGCCATTACTTGCATACCAAAAGCCTTTCCAATTTTAGCAACTTCACTGCCTACCCTGCCTAATCCAATTAAACCTAAAATTTTTCCCTTTAATTCTACACCTATAGTTGTTTGCCAATAACCTTGATACATATTATCGAACTCTTCTTTAAAGTTTCTAGCCAAGCCAAGAATTAGTGCCCAAGTTAATTCTGGCGTTGGGTTAATATTTATATCTGTTCCGCAAACTATGATTTTTCTTTGCTTTGCAGCTTCTAAATCAATAGATCTATTACGTAATCCACTTGTGATAACAAATTTTAAATTATTTAAATTATCAATTAAATTTTTTGTAATTGGAGTTCTTTCTCTCATTATTAGTAAAGCTTCAAAATCAGCTAACTGATCAATTGCATCTGCTTCATCTAAAAAAGGTTCGCTAAAAATCTTAAACTCATATTTCCCAGATAGTTTTTCTAAATCTACAAACTCTTGGGCAACGTTTTGGTAATCATCTAATATAGCAACTTTAAGCATTTTTAACTTTCTTATTTGATAACAATATTCCTGTAATAATAAAACAAGCGCCTAAAATATGATAAAACATAAATTTTTCACTAAAAAAAATCATTGCCATTATTGCGCTCAAAATTGGCATTAGGTGTAAAAAAACACCAGATCGATTAGCACCAATCATAGATATTCCTTTTATCCATAAAATAAAAGATGCCAAACCTGGAAACAAAACCACATAAGATAAAATTAAAATAAAAGGTAGTTCTAAATTAATCCTAAAGCCAATTTGATATTCAATAAAATAAACTGGTATCAAAAATATTAGACCAAAAGTAATTACTACTTGAAGTAATGATATTTGAGTTAACTCATATTGTTTTCCCTTTAACAATGTTGAATATAATGCCCATGAAAACATTGCTATCACCATTGTAATATCACCTTTATTAAAATCTAAATTTTTTAATATTTCCAAATTTGCTTTTGTAATAATTACAATTACGCCAGCAAAAGAAAACACTACCCCTATAATTTGAAAAATATTTGTCTTTTCAATTTTTAAAATTGAGGAAAACAACATAATCATCACAGGTATCGTTGAAATCATTAAAACTCCACTAATCACCTGAGTAAAATTTAATGAATAATAAACAATTGAATTAAATACCGTAATACTAGTAACTCCCAAAACAATGAAAAGCTTATAGTTTTTAATTATATAGTTTCTTTTCTCTAGTATTTCAGGAATAGTAAACGGTGCTAAAATTAACCAAGCAAAAAGCCATCGATAAAAATTTAATGAAAAAGGAGGAACTTCATAAAAACTTGCAAGTTTACCTACTACAAAATTTCCTGCCCAAAAAGTTACTGTTAAAAATAGATATAAATAAGCTAAAAAATTGTTATCTTTAGTCACTTAATTAAATCTAAGCGAACTATAAGGTTTTAAATCTAAATTTGTATTTTCGTTCGCTATCATCCCTGAAACAATCTTTCCAGAAATCGGACCTAAAGTCCATCCTAAATGATGATGCCCAAAACAATAGTAAATATTTTTGTAATTTTTTGATGGCCCCATAACAGGTAAAAAATCTGGTAAAGTGGGTCTAAATCCTAGCCACTCATCCTCGTGTTCAGGTAAATCACCAAGCATATATTTTGCATTATTTATCAAATTTTTAACTCTTGATTTAGATAATGGATTATCTAATCCACCGAATTCTACAGTTCCAACAACTCTTAAACCTTGTTCCATCGGTGTAATTCCAAATCCACGGTTAGAAAATATTACAGGTCTACTTAATAAATGATCACAATTTTTGAAATGAACATGATATCCACGCTCTGTATCTAAAGGAATTCTTTCACCAAGATTATCTGTTAATTTTTTTGAAAAAGCTCCACAAGCTATTACAGCTTTATCAAAAACATAACTTTGGGTTTCAGTTTTAAAAACTGGTTTTTCTTCATCAAAACTAATATCCTTAATATTAACTTTGTTAAATTTTCCACCTTTTTTCAAAAATAAATCAAATAATTTTAAAAGAATTCTTTTTGGATTTCTTGCGTGTCTTGCATAAGGATAGAATACTCCTGCATGATAAAATGGTTTTATATGTGGTTCAAGATCATGAATCTCAGCTTTGTTTACTAATTGTTGTTCAACTCCTAATTCTTCCCTTACTTTGATCTCTAATTCTCTACTTTTTAAATCTTTATCATTCCAAATATAAAGAATTCCTTTGTTTTCAACTAAACCTTCTAAGTCTATCTCTTCAAATAGTTCATCATATGCAGGTAAAGCTAAATCTAAAATTTGGTGCATATTTTTAGCAGTATGCATCATCTTAGTTTTAGAAGTATTCATTATAAACTTTAAAAACCATGGAATCATTTTAGGAACGTAGTTCCATTTTAAGGCAAGTGGACCTGTGGAACTGAGTAACATAGCTGGGACATCTGCTAAAACATCAGTTCTGTTTAAAGAAAGAGATGCATATGGCGAAAAATGACCTGCATTACCATAAGATGCAGCCTGGCTCCCTGGATTATCTCTATCAAAAATAGTTACATTGAAACCTTTTTTTTGAAGGAACAAAGCGTTAGATACACCTTGAATTCCTGCTCCAACTATTCCTACTTTAAGATTTTTATTCATAAAATTGTTATACAAGTAAATATTAAATTATCAGGGTGACAAATTATGCAATCATTTGTTTATGATTAATTTTTGCACTCAATACTATACCAAATCCAATCATAGTGGCTAACATTGAGGAACCTCCATACGACATGATGGGTAATGGTGAACCAACTATAGGTAGTAGACCCAAAACCATAGATAAGTTTACAACAATATAAATAAAGATCGCAAAAGCATAACCAAAACAAAAGAGTCTGGCAAAATTACTTCTTGAAATTGCTCCTATTCTTAAAATTCTAAAAATTATTATTGAGTATAATATTAATAGACCAACTGATCCTATAAAACCAAACTCTTCTGAAAATAAAGTAAATATAAAATCTGTATGTTTTTCAGGTAAAAAATCTAAATAGCTCTGGGTTCCTTTTAAAAAACCTTTTCCATTAAGGCCACCTGAGCCAATAGCTATTTTTGACTGTATAATTTGATATCCAGCACCCAATGGATCCCTATCTGGATCTAAAAAAGTTAATATTCTTAGTTTTTGATATGGCTTAAGAAATGAGATTATAAATGGGAGCGAAATTAAGAAAGTAATAAATGAGTATATAAAATATTTAATTTTCATGCCTCCTAACCACAAAATAATTAATCCACTTAAAGCGATTAATATAGATGTACCAAGATCAGGTTGAGAAATTACAAAAATTATTGGAATTATTATAATCGATAACACAATAGTTATACTGGTAAATGAATTAACATTTTCTATTTTTATTCTATGAAAATATTTTGCAAGACACATTATGATTGCTATTTTCATAAGTTCTGAAGGTTGTAGAACAAATAAATAAAGATCCATCCATCTTTGTGAACCAGAAGACTTTATTCCAAAAAATGAAACATAAATTAATAAAAGTATTACAATAAAATAGATTATATAAGAAAAGTTATGCCAAAATTTTATGTTAAAGAAAGCTACAAAAATCATTAAAGGGAAAAAAACTGCAAGTTTTACAAAATGATTTTTTGTATGAAAAAGTATTTCACCACCATCTGTAGAATACATAACTAAAACACTTAATACAGAAAGAAGGATGATAGAAATCAACAATATATAGTCTAAGTTTTTTATTTTTTGAAATAATGTAATCTCACTATTCAATCTATCGTGCTGAAACATTTAAACAGTAATCCTCTCAAAATTTGATTGTTTATTTCTTAAATCATGTCTGTCGATTATTAATTTAAATAATTTTTTTGCAATTGGTGCTGCCGCCTTACTTCCTGAACCACCATGCTCAACAATTATACTTAGCGCATATCTTGGGTTAACATATGGGCCATAAGCAACATACAAAGCATGATCTCTATCTTTGTATGGTATTTGCTCTAATTCTAAATCCAATTCCCTTTCTCTTTTGCTAATTCTTTTTACCTGAGCTGTTCCTGTTTTTCCTGCAAATTGATATTTGGGATCATCAATTCTTGATTTATAAGAGGTTCCAAATCTTTCATTAGTTGAAGCAAACATTGCCTCTTGAACAATCTTAATATTTTTTTGGTTTTTAAATAACTTTTTGTCTAACAATTCCTCAGATCCGGCATCAAATAATAACCCACTTTCCATTGATTGTTTTGCGTCTTCATAAGAAATTGGATTACTGTCCACAATTATTTTTGGTTTTATTGCATATCCTCCATTTGCAATTTGTGCAGTCATCATACAAAGTTGTAAAGGAGTTGTTTGTGTATAGCCTTGACCAATACCTGTTATTAAGGTCTCTCCTAACACCCAGCCTTTACCTAGATTATTTTTTTTCCATTTTGTATTTGGAAATAATCCTTTTTTTTCATTATCAAAATAATCGCCGAGAACTTTTTTACCTAAGCCAAACTTTTCAGCTGTAATGTTTAATCTATCAACACCTAATAACCTAGCAACCTCATAAAAATATGTATCACAAGATTGTTTCATTGCATTTTTTAGACTAACCCAGCCATGTCCCTTTTCCTTCCAACAGTGAAATGTTTGTCCATATAACTCCATTTTTCCCGTGCATTTAACTTTAAACTTTGTATCTATTACTTTGTTTTCTAAAGCAGAAAGCGCAACGATAGGTTTTATTGTTGAACCTGGTGAGTATAGACCTGAAAGGGTTTTGTTAATGAGTGGTTTTAATGGATTATTTCTAATTAATTGCCACTCATCTTGACTTATTCCGAATAAAAATAAATTTGGATTATAAGATGGAGATGAATACATAGCTATTATATCTCCGGTATAAATATCCATTACACTTATAGATCCTGCTTTTTGATTTAACAATTCTCCACAAGCTTTTTGTATTTCTGTATCTACAGTTAGACGTATTTTCGATCCTTGCACACCTTTTTGATGCTCGAGTTGATTAATTCTTTTACCGTAAGCATTAACTTCATATCTTTGAATAGCATTCGTTCCAATTAAATGATTTTCAAGTCTTCTCTCTAAGCCCAATTTTCCAATTTTCATTCCAGGTACAAATCTTTCTTGGATAATTTCATTTTCTAAAATTTCTTGTTCATTTGGTTGACTCACATATCCAAGAACATGTGTGTATACATCATTAAATGGATAGTTTCTGGAGATTGTCATTACTGGTTTAACACCAACAAGATCGTATAAATAATTATTAATTTTTACAAATTGACTCCAGCTTAAGTTTTCAGAAACAATAATACTATCCCACGGTTTTAGCTCTGCTTTTAATTTATTTATTCTTGCAATTCTTTTGTCACTTAGATTTAAAAGATTTTTCAATCTTACTAGTAAATAATTAAAATTCTCAACTTGCTCTGGAATTATATGTAATTGATAAACTTTTAAATTCCCTGCAATTACATTTCCAAAATAATCAACAATATTTCCTCTAGTAGGTGGGAGTTTCCATTCTCTAATTCTATTTTTGTCTGAAAGGGTTAAATATTTTTTATTTTCGTTTATTTGAAGAGAAAATAGACGTGCAACTATACCAACAAAAACTACTACTTTTGCAGCTCCAATTAAGAACATCCTTCTATTGATTACATCTGTTTTTCTTATTCCTGAATTAGATTTAATCATTTATTTGATATGAAATTCTTTCGTTTAAAAAATTAAAAAATAAAAAAAATATTGGGTAAAATAAAAAAGTAAAACCTGAATTAATCAAATAATTAGTGTAATCAACTTTAATTAAAAAGACTAAATCCAAAATAATTACTTGAATTGAATTTATTAATAAAATTGTGAATAATAATGATATCCAGTCCTTCATAAAGTTTGGGGATAAAGTAATGTTTCTTATATAAGCTGTTACTGAGCAAAGAATAAGGTAACAAAAACTACTAATTCCTATTGGTATACCTATTACAACATCATTAATTATTCCTGCAAAGAAAATTGCCAGATAACCTAATTGATCAGGATTTCTTAAAGTCCAAAAGAAAATTAATAGATGAACAAAATTAAAAGAAAAATAATCAAGTTTTAAGTAATTAAAATCAAATTCATTAAATACAGAAAAAAATAACATTATAAATGGTGTGTAGGATAAGAATATTTTTAAAAAAGGACTTTTATTAAGTGATGACATTATTCTTCTCCACCTATTTTGTAAGAAACTATTTTCACATAGTTGAGTTGTGTAAAATCAGAAAAAAAATTAATTTTTCCATCTGATATGTTGTCAATTTTTCCAATTGGTATACCGGGTTTGAATAAACCACCAAGACCTGAGGTGTAAGCAAAAATTTCTTTATTTTTAAAATCTTCTCTAAATTCTTCTTGAGTATGTTCAATTTTTCCAAAATCACTTCCTGTACCAGAAATTACGGCTTGTATGTCATCCGGCTCTAGAACAGATGGTATTTTGCTATTAAGATCTGATAATAGTAATGCCCTTGAATTACTATAATTTACTTCAATTATCTGTCCAACTAGATAAACATCATCAATAACTGCCATTCCAATTTTTACTTTATCTTTTGTGCCTTTATTTAATACTACTGATTTTAAATATGGGCTGTCTTTATCAATTAAAACTCTAGCAAAAATTTCTTGTGAATTTATACTTTCATCAAGTAACTCTCTAAGCTTTTTATTTTCTGCAGTTAAAAACTCATTTTGTATTTTAAGTTGATCAGAATTTTCTATTTTAATTAAATCTTTCTGATGACTTTCATATAACTCCATATGTGATTTGAATTTTGAAGTTATTTCTTTTAATTTATTTTCTGGGATTGATGCAATATGAGATGATCTATAAATTACTTCATTAATTCCTAATTTAACAAATTGTATTGCTTTAAAGTTTAAATTACTTAGAACAATTACAAAAATTGATAAAACAATTAAAGTTAGTAAAGAAAATTTTTGCTTATCTTTTTTTTTTAAAAAAGCTGACCTAATGGCAATTACAAAATCATCTCTGCCAGTAGCCATTTTTCTTAATATTCAGATAACATAGTAGAAAAAGTTTCTTCTTGATCCAAAGCTTTACCTGTACCAACAGCTACACAAGATAATGGATCATCTGCTATATGAACTGGTAAACCTGTTTCTTTAGAAAACCTTTTATCGATATTTTTTAACAAAGCACCACCACCTGTTAAAGTTAAACCCATATCAACTAAATCAGCTGACAACTCAGGAGGAGTATTTTCTAACGCATCTTTAATTGCACCAACCATCTGTTTCATAATGTCGTTTAGTGCTTCAGCCGTATCTTCTTCTGTAATATTAACTTCCTTTGGAGTACCTGATCTTAAATCTCTTCCTTTAACTGGGTAAGTGTTTGTCCCAGTTGGAACAGCTGTTCCCATTTCTTTTTTTATTTTTTCGGCAGTAGTATCACCAATTAATAAATTGTATTCTTTTCTCATGTAATCCACTATTGCAGTATCCATTGAGTCACCTGCAACTCTTAAAGATTTAGAGTAAACCAATCCGCCTAAAGACATTACTGCAATTTCACTTGTACCCCCGCCAATATCTACAATCATTGAACCGGTTGCTTCAGAAATTGGTAGATTTGCTCCAATAGCTGCTGCAATTGGTTCCTCAATTAATTGAACTCTTCTTGCACCTGCTGCTAGAGCACTATCTTGAATTGCTTTTCTTTCCACTGGTGTTGAACCAGTTGGTACACAAATTAAAATTCTAGGATTAGCAAATGTGCTTCCTTTATGAACTTTTTTAATAAAATGTTTAATCATTTCTTCAGTAACTATAAAATCTGCAATAACTCCATCTCTTAAAGGTCTAATTGCACTAATATTACCTGGTGTTCTTCCAAGCATTGTTTTAGCTTCGTCTCCAACTGCTAGTACATTTTTTTTTCCACCTTGATCAACTATTGCAACAACTGAAGGTTCATTAAGAACTACTCCTTGACCCTTTAAAACTACAAGTGTATTGGCTGTTCCAAGATCAATCGCCATATCTTGGCTCCATATTTTTTTTAACACTGCTAAATAACCCCATTATATCCCTCTTACTTTCTGACTTTCTTGCTCCATGGGAGCTGTTTTATCTCGTTTGATTATCATTTTATTTAATGCATTTATGTAAGCATTTGCTGATGCAACTAAAGTATCTGTATCAGCTGCTTGGCCTACAGTTGTTTTACCCTTTTCCTCGATTTTTACACTTACAGTAGCTTGTGCATCTGTTCCTTCTGTAACTGCATGAACTTGATAAAGCTGCAAGTTAACATCATGAGGATACAAAGTTTTAATACATTTAAATATTGCATCCACCGGTCCATCTCCGGTTTCTGTTGCATTTTTTACATCACCATAAACATCCAAAGTCATTTCTGCTTTTTGTGGTTCACCTGTTCCAGCAAAAACTTTTAAAGATTTAAGAGTAATTGCATTCACTTTATTATCTACAATTAAACTGTCATCTACTAAGGCAATAATATCTTCATCGTAAACATGTTTTTTCTTATCTGCTAAGACTTTGAATTTTGCAAATGCATTTCCTACTACATCGTCAGTTAAATCTGGATAACCTAGACTGTTTAATTTATCTTTAAATGCATGTCGCCCAGAATGTTTTCCCATTACTAATGATGTTTGTTTAACGCCTACACTTTCAGGTGTCATTATCTCATACGTTTGTCTATTTTTTAACATTCCATCCTGATGAATTCCTGCTTCATGAGCAAAAGCATTTTTTCCAACAATCGCCTTATTATATTGAACAGGAAACCCTGTTGCGTTTGAAACAATTTTTGAAGCTTTACTTAAAAGTGTTGTATTAATTCCAGTTTCATATGGCATTAAATCAGGTCTTGTTTTAATTGCCATAACAACTTCCTCAAGAGCAGCATTTCCTGCTCTTTCTCCTAATCCATTTATTGTACATTCAATTTGTCTTGCTCCAGCTTGAACTCCAGCTAACGAGTTGGCTACTGCTAAACCTAAATCATTATGACAATGAGTTGATAAAATTGCTTTATCAATATTTGGAACTTTATTTAATAAAGTTTCTATAATTGTAGTAAACTCAGATGGTATTGTGTAACCAACTGTATCAGGAATATTAATTGTTGTAGCTCCATTTTTAATTGCAAGCTCTACAGTTTTACACATGTAATCCATATCAGTTCTTGTTCCATCCTCACAAGACCACTCAACATCATCAGTAAACTTTCTTGCATAAGCAACATGTTTTCCAATCGATTCATAAACATCTTCTGGGGACATATTTAATTTATGCTTCATGTGTAAAGGGCTTGTAGAAATAAATGTATGTATTCTAAATCTTGGTGCATGCTTTAGAGCTTCATAAGCTCTATCAATATCTTTTACTGAATGTCTTGAAAGTCCTGCAGGAATAGAGTTTTTTAAAATTTTACTTACTTCTGAAACAGCTTCAAAATCCCCTGGTGAAGCTATTGGAAAACCTGCTTCAATTATGTCTATACCTAATTCATCAAACACTCTAGCGATTTGAATTTTTTCTTCTAAACTCATAGACGCTCCTGGCGATTGCTCACCATCACGCATAGTAGTATCAAATATAAAGACTCTATCTTTATTGCTCATAACTAAAATTTTTAGAAAATCTATAATACAATCTATGAGAGAGATTGCAAAATAATTAGTTAAATAATCAATTTTAATCGACCATTTTAGGCTTACGAAAAATTAATTATAAATAGACTCAATTTTAGGCATTAACCGTAAAAGCTCTTTTGTATATTCATGGTCGGGTTTTAAAAATAAATCCTCAGTGTTTGAAACCTCACACAATTTGCCATCTTTTAAGACTCCAATTCTATCGCACATTTGTCTAACAACCGGTAGGTCATGGCTAATAAATAAAATTGTTAAATTTAATTGTTCTTGTAGATCTTTAAGTAAATTCAATATTTGGGCTTGTATACTTACATCCAAAGCAGAGGTAGGTTCGTCACAAACCAAAAGTCTTGGTTGTGTGGCAAGTGCTCTTGCAATTGATATTCTCTGTCTCTGTCCTCCTGAAAATTCATGTGGATATCGATCTGCAGATTTTTGAGTTAATTCTACAGACTCAAGTAAGTCATAAATATAATTATTTAAATCTATATTTGATATGGATGGGTTGTGAAGTGTGATTGGTTCTGCAATTATATCTTTCACTTTTAATCTTCCGTTTAGTGAAGAATAAGGATCTTGAAATATCATTTGAATTTGTTTTCTAAATTTCATTAATTCTGATCTTTGTTTTATTTTTGTAATACAAACGTTGTCAAAGAAGATATTTCCAGAAGAAGGTTTAAATAAATTTACAATCATTTTTGCAATTGTAGATTTTCCACTTCCACTTTCTCCCACTAAGCCAAAAGACTCACCTTCTTTTATATCAAAAGAAACATCATTAACAGCCATCACAGAATTCTTAGAACTTTCTGTAAAAAAATTATCGTCAAAACTTTTACTCAAATTTTTTATCTGTACTAAATCTTGATCTATTATTACTTTTTTTGTCCATCTATTTAATATTTTGATATTATTTTCTTTTTTGTCGCTATTTTCTTTTTCAACTATTACAAATCTTGAAATTTTTTTGTTAGTTGGTGGAACTGAACTTACTAAGCTTTTAGTATAATTTTCTTGTGGTTTAGTTAATATTTTTTTGGTTTCACCAATTTCAACTAAATTGCCACTTTTCATAACTGCAACTCGATCTGCAGTTTCAGCTATAACCCCCATGTCATGAGTAATTAAGATGACCGCAAGGTTTCTTTCTTTTGTTAATTTTTTAATTAGTTCTAAAATCTGAGATTGAATTGATACATCTAATGCTGTTGTTGGTTCATCTGCAATTAACAATTCTGGTTCGCAACATAGAGCTAAAGAAATTACTACTCTCTGTCTCATTCCACCAGAGAATTGGTGAGGATAATTATCAAATCTTGTCTCCGCGTCTTTTATACCAACCTCTTTTAATAAATTTATAGATTTATTTTTTGCCTCTTCTTTGCTTAATTTAAGATGAGTTTGAATTGTTTCAATTAACTGTTCCCCCACTGTAAGAATTGGGTTAAGTGAAGTTTGAGGATCTTGAAATATCAATCCAATTTTATTTCCTCTGTATTTAACAATGCTTTGAGAATTTTCATGAATGTTAAGATCACCTAAAATAACTGATCCACTAGATACCTTACCTGGCTCATCAATTAAATTTATAATAGCGTTTCCTACTGTGCTTTTTCCTGATCCAGATTCTCCAACTAATCCTAAAATTTCTCCTTTATTAACCTCAATATTCACATTCTTAGCAGCGTTAACTGTTTCTTTTCTCATTTGGTAATCAACACTAAGATTGTTTATTTTTAAAAATGTCATTTTTTTAATTTTGGATTTAAAGTATCTCTCATCCAATCCCCTAATAAATTAATTGAAAATGCTAAAATAACTAAGAAAATTGCTGGAAAAAAAGTTATCCACCATTCTCCTGAAAATAAAAAGTCATTACCAAGTCGTATCAATGTCCCTAAAGAAGGTGTTGTTGGAGGTACGCCAACTCCTAAAAAACTTAAAGTAGACTCAGCTAAAATAGCAAGAGCTAAACCAATAGTTCCAATTACTAATACCGGTCTTAAAATATTTGGTAAAATATGTTTAAACATAATAATTATATTAGAAACCCCAATTATTGTTGATGCTGAAACATAATCTTTATTTTTTTCCACCAAAGTTGCAGCTCTAGAAACTCTTGCAAATTGTGGCCACTCTGAAATCCCGATTGCAAATATTAAAACATAAATTGCCATTTCATCATGCATTTCTCTTGAGATTAATCCTCTTGCTATTCCGTCAACCAACAATGCCATCAAAATACTTGGTACTGTTAACTGAACATCAGTTAATCTCATTACTATCATTTCATATTTTCCCCCAAAAAATCCAGCCGTTAATCCCAATCCAACTCCAAGAATTAAGCTAAAAATTATCGCAGAAAAACCTACTATTAAAGAAATCCTACATCCATACAAAATTGTCGATAACATATCTCTTCCTTGTCCATCAGTACCTAAAATAAATTTAGCAAGACCATCTTCTGTCCATGAAGGTGGTGTAAATGCATCCATCAATGACAGAGAGGATGGGTCAAAGGGATTGTAAGGTGTTATGAGTTCAACAAAAAAAGAACAGAAAAAAATTATAAACAAGATTGTAGATGATACAATGGCAGTAGGCGATTTAATAAAGCTATGATAAATATCATTATCTTTGATTCTTTCCCAAGTACTTAAAGTTTTGTTATCCACTTGCAGCATCTCCTTTAACTCTTATTCTTGGATCAATTAAATAATAAAGAATATCAACTATAAAATTTATCATTACGAAAACAAAAGCTATAAAAACTAAATAAGCTGACATGATTGGTATATCTACGAATTGAACTGCTTGAATAAATAAGAAGCCCATACCAGGCCATTGAAAAACAGTTTCGGTAATAATTGAAAACGCAATTAGAGTTCCGATATTTATTCCTGCTATAGTTATTACTGGTATCAATCCATTTTTTAATGCATGTTTGTATTTAATACTATTTTCACTAATACCTCGAGCACGCGCAAATTTAATATAATCTGTTTGTAATATTTCCATCATCTCTGCTCGTACAAGTCTGATGATATAAGTCATTTGGAAAAGACTTAATGTTACTGAAGGAAGTATAATTGCTTTAAGTCCAGAGACTGTTAAAAATCCTGTAGTCCAAAAACCTAAATCAACAACTTCTCCTCTTCCAAAAGAAGGTAATATTCCTAAGATTACTGCAAACAAATATATAAATAATATACCAATTACAAATGTGGGGAGCGAAACCCCCAACAAGGAGACTGCCAAAACAAAATCACTTAAAAAGCCTTTTCGATTTATGCCGGTATAAACTCCTAATAATGTACCAGTTATAAGAGCAATTAATGCAGAAATAACAACAAGTTCAATAGTTGCAGGCAATCTTTCAACTATTAATTCTGAAACAGGTCTTCTTAATTGATATGAAATTCCAAACTCACCCTTTGAAGCATTAACTATAAATCTTGAAAATTGAACATGAATTGGATCCATCAAACCTAATGTTTCTCTTAATTCAGCTCTTTCCTCATCAGAAGTCTCTTCTCCAACCATGTTATTAATCGGATCTCCAACAAAATTAAACAAAGAGAAAGACACAAAGGCGACAACCAACATCACCAAAGCAGATTGAAACAGCCTTTTAAAAAAATATTTTATCAATTTGTGAAGGTTTAAACTTACAAGCCCTTTAAATTTTTAAAGGGCTTGTAATAATTTTTAATTAGTTAAAACTAGCAGTTCTGAATAATGGCTCGTTATTCGGTCTGATAGGAACATTAACATTACTTTTAGATGCCCAAGATATTACTTGGTGATGTAAAGGAAGATAAGAAATATCATCTTTTACAATTTTCCAAGCTTTTGCAATTGCAGCATTTCTTTTATCTAAATCAACTTCACCTTCCATAACTCTAATTGCAGCATCAACATCAGCATTACTAAAGTTAACTTTGTTCCAGCTAGCACCAGTTTCATACAGATAATGGAAAACATAGTGACTATCTAAAGTTGGAACACCCCATCCTAGCATATAGAAATCGCCTTGATCATCTTTAAGCTCTTTGAAGTGTTTACTTTTAGTTTGAGCAAATAAGTTAACGTTAACTCCAATTTTACCCAACATTCCAACAACTGCAGTACAAATTGCTTCATCGTTTACATACCTGTCATTAGGACATCTAAGTTCAACGTCAAAACCACTAGGATAACCCGCATCAGCTAAAAGTTTTTTTGCAGCATTAACATCGTAAGGTAATCTTTTATCAAGATCAGCTGTATATCCATTTACACCTGGGAAAGTTATAATTCCTGCTGGTTCACTTAAACCTCTCATAACTTTTTTCTTGATCGCTTCAATATCAATTGCTTGATAAAGAGCTTGTCTTACTTCTTTTTTCTTAAATGGATTATCACCTGTATTTCCAGTTCTCAATTTGTCAGCTGCTTGATCCATACCTAAGAAAATTGTTCTCATTTGAGCTGTACTTTCAACTTTATGACCTGAAGAAGATCCGATTCTTTTTAAGTCTTGGACAGGAGCATCAGTAACTATATCAATTTCACCAGATAATAAGGCTGCTACTCTTGTAGCTGCATTTTTAATAGGCATTAATTCAATTTGAGTTACTTTTTTGTCCTTCATTTCACCCCACCAATGTTTAT
Source organism: Pelagibacteraceae bacterium AG-390-A23 (assembly GCA_003279775.1). GTDB lineage: Bacteria > Pseudomonadota > Alphaproteobacteria > Pelagibacterales > Pelagibacteraceae > Pelagibacter. Next base: position 64,930 of record QCGW01000002.1, on the reverse strand, counting down.
TTCTTTTAAACACTGTCTTGGTGTTGGGCTCTCTTAAAGTTATTTTAAAAGGACCAGTTCCCATAGCATTAGTAGCAGAGAAAGTTTCTTGTCCTGCATCCCAATTTTGTGGAGACATTGCAAAGTTTTTCTCAGACCAAGCTTTAGACATTATAAAAATGTTTGATAGTTGGTTTAAAAGAATAGGATTTGGTTTACTTGTGGTTATTTTAACAGAGTAATCTCCAACCGCTTCAACATTAGCAACAGTGCTGATATATTCTTTAAAGTCAGATGTTCTTTGCTTAGCTCTTAATATACTAAAAACAACATCTGCTGATGTCATTCCAGAACCATCTGAAAACTTAGCATCTTCTCTTAAAGTAAAAATCCAAGTATTTGGATCAGTAGCTTTCCATTTTGTTGCTAAAGCAGGCCCTATTTTCATGTCCAAGCCTCTTTGAACTAGAGCTTCATAAACTTGTCTAGATACTTGAGTAGTTGGACCCTCATTTTGTGCATGTGGATCTAGTGTTAAACTGTCTCCTTGCATAGACCATTTAATAGTTTTTGCCCATGCTGAAGAAAATCCGAATACTAGAACTAATGACAATAGTATTCTTACTATATTTTTAGTCTTCATTATTCCCCTCGTTTTTTAAATTTATAAAAAAAAGTATAAGTGAAATAATTGAATTATAGTAGCAATAATTTACTGATAAAATTTAACTTTTATCGCTATCTACTAATTTTTTCTTACCTATCCAAGGCATCATAGCTCTTAGTTCTGCACCAACTTTTTCTACAGGATGTTCGGCTAATTTAGCTCTCGTAGCAAGGAAATTTTTTTGACCATTTTTGCATTCATCCATCCATTCTTTAGTGAATTTTCCAGATTGAATTTCAGACAAAACTTCTTTCATTCTTTTTTTAGTTTCTTCTTTATTTACTACTCTCGGTCCAGATTGATATTCACCATATTCAGCAGTATTCGAAATAGAATAATTCATGTTTGCAATTCCACCTTCATAAATTAAATCAACAATCAATTTAACTTCATGAACTGTCTCAAAATATGCCATCTCTGGTTCATATCCTGCTTCAACTAAAGTTTCATAACCATTTTTAATTAGTTCAACCAAACCTCCACATAATACAGTTTGTTCACCAAATAAATCTGTCTCAACTTCATCTTTAAATGTAGTTTCAATAATTCCTGATCTTCCTCCACCAACAGCTGAAGCATAAGATAAAGCTAAGTCTCTTGCCTTTCCTGAACCATCTTGATGAACAGCAAATAAACAAGGCACTCCACCTCCTTTTTCATATTCACTTCTAACTAAGTGACCAGGTCCTTTGGGAGCTACCATAAAAACATCTAGATCTTTTCTAGCTTTAATTAAATCGTAATGAACATTTAAACCATGAGCAAAAGCGATGCTTGTTCCCTCCCTTACTCTTTGTTCAATATGATTTTTATAAATTTCTGCTTGTAGTTCATCTGGTGTAAGTATCATTACTACATCAGCCCACTCTGCAGCATCAGATAAATTCATTACCTTTAATCCTTTTGACTCTGCTTTAGCTGCACTCGATGAACCTTCTCTTAATGCTACAACAATTTCTTTTACTCCACTATCTTTTAGGTTTAATGCATGAGCATGTCCTTGGCTTCCATAACCAAAAATAGCAACTTTTTTACTCTTAATCAGGTTTACATCTGCATCTTTTTCATAAAACATTTTCATATCGTCTCTCCTATTAAATTAATTAAATATTTTAGCACCTCTGGTCATAGCTACTGCCCCTGTTCTCGAAGTACTTATAAGTCCCAAAGGCTTTAATTTTTTATTCATTACATCAATTTCTCTTCTTAGAGCAGTTATTTGAATTACTGCTGAAGATTTTGTTTCATCTAATATTACGGGATTAAATTTTTTACAAGCATTTAAGCATTTTTCAATTTTATTTCTTTTGCCTACTACTTTAAATAAAGCCATTTCCTTAAATATTACGTCTTTGTCTTCTCTTTTAAACTCAGCAACTTTATGAACAGGCACTAATTTAGTTAACTGAAGTCTTATTTGATCAATTACTTGAGGTGTTCCGGTAGTAACAATTGTTATTCTTGAAATATTTTTAACAGCATCAACCTCTGCAACAGCTAAGGACTCGATGTTATAACCTCGACCAGAAAATAAACCAACTACTCTTGCAAGAACTCCAGCCTCATTATCTACCCAAACAACAAATATATATGTGTCTGATTTTTGTTTCTTTGTAGGAATGCTATAAGCTGATTTTGATTTCGGCATTATGATTATACTAAGGCTTTGCCTTTTCCTTTAATTTTATTTTCCTCTTGATCATTTGGACCCAAGATCATTTGGTTATGAGGTTTTCCAGATGGTATCATTGGGAAGCAATTCTCGTTAGGATCTACATGACAATCAAATATAACTGGTCCATCATGATCAATCATTTCTTGAATTTTATCATCAAGCTCAGCTGGATTGTCTGCTTTAATTCCCTTGCAACCGTATGCTTCTGCCATTTTCATAAAATCAGGTAATGCTTCAGAATAACTTTCTGAGTAATTTTTTTCATGTAGTAATTCCTGCCATTGTCTTACCATTCCCATATATTGATTATTTAAAATAAATATTTTTATTGGAAGATTATATTGAACTGCAGTAGACATTTCTTGCATAGTCATTAAAACCGAAGCCTCTCCAGCAATATCAACTACTAATTTTTCAGGATGTGCAATTTGAACACCAACTGCTGCTGGCAATCCATACCCCATAGTTCCTAAGCCGCCAGATGTCATCCATCTATTTGGTTTATTAAATTTATAATGCTGAGCAGCCCACATTTGATGTTGTCCAACCTCGGTAGTAACATAAGTGTCTTTATTCTTGGTTAATTCATAAAGTCTTTGAACGGCATGTTGAGGTTTTATACTTTCATCACTATTTACAAAATTAAGAGAATCTTTTTCCCTCCATTTTTCGATTTGTTCCCACCACTTAGCTAAATTTGATTTATTTGATTTGCTGTGACCATTTTTTCTTTTAGCAATTGTTTTATTAATTTTACTTATTACATTCGTAACGTCTCCAACTATTGCAAGATCTACTTTGATAATTTTGTTAATTGATGATGGATCTATATCAATATGAACCTTTGTTGAATTTGGTGAAAACTCATCAATTTTTCCAGTAATACGATCGTCAAATCTTGCGCCAATGTTAATTAATAGATCACAATCATGCATAGCATTATTTGCTTCATAAGTACCATGCATACCAAGCATTCCTAAAAATTGATTATCATCACCAGGGTATGCACCCAATCCTTGAAGTGTTGAAGTTATAGGAAAACCAGTTAGCTCAACAAATTCTCTTAAAGCCTGACTTGCTTTTGGTCCTGAATTAATTACTCCTCCACCACTATAAATTATTGGTTTTTTAGCTTTACTTAATAATTTTACTAATTCATCAATTTGATCTTGAGAAAATTTATTATGAGATTTTCCATTTAATTTTTTTTCTTTATTTGGTTTTTTATATTTTGCTTTTGCAAACTGAATATCTTTTGGAATATCAATCAAAACCGGTCCAGGTCTTCCAGTTGTTGCAACTCTAAAAGCTTCATGCATAACTTTTGAAAGATCATTTATATCTTTAACTAACCAATTATGTTTCGTACAAGGTCTTGTAATTCCTGTAGTGTCACATTCTTGAAATGCATCTGTTCCAATTAAATGTGTTGGAACTTGACCAGAAATACAAACTAATGGTACAGAGTCCATATAAGCATCTGTTAAAGCTGTAACAACATTGGTTGCTCCAGGACCTGATGTAACTAAAACTACACCTGGTTTTCCTGATGATCTTGCATAACCTTCTGCCGCGTGACCAGCGCCTTGTTCGTGTCTAACCAAAATATGTTTTATAGAAGGATGGTTTTTTAATTCATCATAAATTGGCAACACTGCGCCACCTGGATAGCCAAAGATATGTTCTACCTTTTGGTCCTCAAGACATTTGAATACAATTTCTGCTCCAGTTAATAATTTTGGCATTAGGCAATCTAGCTGAAGTTGTGCTCATTGGTCAAGTTTAAGAATGAGTATTTTAAATTTTTTTCAAAAAATTATTTATGTCTTGTGGCTTTAGCTTAATCCAGTTCATCATGTTGCCTCTAGCCCAAGTACTTTGTCTTTTGGCGTATTGTCTAGTTTTTATGGCTATTTTTTCTTTAGTATCATGCAAATCTTTTTGTTTTTTCAAGTATTCTCTAATTTCATTAACTCCAATGGCCTTGTTAGCGCTTTTATCTTTTCTAACCCTTAGCTTTATGAAATCTTTTACTTCTTTTAGTGCTCCATTTTCTATCATCTCACTTGTTCTTACATTAATCCGCTCAATTAATTCTTGTCTAGGGTAATCAATGTAAAATTTAAAAAAATCATCTTCCATGAAGTTTGATTTTGTGTTTTTAAACCATTCATGTAGAGATTTTTTTGTAAACTTTTTTACCTCATAAGCTCTGATAGATCTTTGAGTGTCAGTAGGGTTTATTTTTCCTTTTGAGGACGGATCTAATTTTAATAGTTTTTCATAAAACTTCTTTTGTCCAAGTTTTTTTTGTAAATCTCTAATTTGAGTTCTTAATTTTAATGAAATATTTGGTATTTTAACTAAACCATCAGTTAAAGCTTTAAAGTATAAACCTGTCCCTCCAACAAGAATTGGAGTTTTTTTTCTTTTTTGAACTTCCTTAATTATTTTAATGACTAGCTTAAGCCAATCGCCTGTGGAGAAGTTTTTTGTTACACTATGAAAACCATATAAGTGATGTTTTATTTTCTGATATTTTTTAGGATCTGGTCTAGCTGACAAGATTTTAAGCTCTTTATATATTTGCATGCTATCTGCATTGATAATCTCTCCGTTTACTTTTTTTGCAAACTTAATTGCAAAAGTTGACTTTCCTGAAGCTGTAGGACCAGATATTAATATGATCTTGGATTTTAAATCCATTACTAGTCTAGCTTAACACCAATGTATCGTCTTTGATTTTGATTATTATAGATTGCTAGTAAAACTGTCTTTTGATTTGAATTAAGAACTTCTTTAGTAATATCTCTTAAGTCATCTGCTGATCTGATTTTTTTCTTCTGAGCTTCAATAATAATACTGTTAAGTTCTATTGAATTTGCTACAGGGCTGTTGTTTGCAATTTTAGTAATAACAAGTCCTGTAGTTTGGTTTGGTAAATTTCTATTTTTTATATCTTCTTTAGTTAATGGTCTTACTGCAATTCTTAGACTTTCAATTATTTCCTCATTATTATTTTGTTTTTCAGTTTCTTGATTTTTACTTATTTTAAAATCATCTGAAGTTTCTAATCTTCCTAAAATAACATTTTTAATAATCTCTTTTTTGTCTCTCCAAATTTTAACGTCAACTTTTTTTCCAACTTCTGTTCTTGCTACAATAGCTGGAAGTTCTTTCATTTGATTTATTTTTTCTCCATTAAACTCTAAAATAATATCGCCAGCTTGAATTCCCGCTTTTTCTGAAGGACTATTTTCAGCAACACTTGCAACAAGTGCTCCTCTTGCTTTATCTAATTTTTCAACTTCAGCAATTTCTTTTGTTACATCTTGAATTCTAACTCCTAACCATCCTCTTTTTGTTTCGCCAAATTCAATTAATTGTTTAATTACAATTTGAGCACTGTTTGATGGTATAGAAAAACCAATTCCAATTGAACCATTACGTCCAAGAATTGCTGTATTAATTCCAATTACATTTCCTTCCATATCAAACAAAGGTCCACCAGAATTTCCGGAATTTATAGATGCATCAGTTTGTATAAAATCTTCATATCTTGATAAACCAATTGATCTATTTCTTGCTGATATTATTCCAGCTGTAACGGTTCCACCTAAACCAAATGGATTTCCAATTGCTAAAACCCAATCTCCAATTCTGGCTTTATCTGAATCTCCAAATGCCACTGGGATAAACTTTTCGTCTGTTTCTAATTGTAAAACAGCAATATCCATTAATGGGTCAGCGCCTAAAACCTTAGCTTTAAATTCTTGGTCACCATTTACCCTAACAATAATGTCGTCAGCATCTTGGATAACGTGATTATTCGTAACCACAATTCCTTTCTCGTCAATTATAAACCCAGAACCTAAAGCAGCTGATTGTCTTTCCTGTGGTGTTCCAAATTCTTTAAACATATCCTCAAAAGGAGACCCTGGAGGAAATTGAAAAGGAAAAGGATTAGCATTTGTTGTGATAGTGGTTGTTGTAGAAATGTTTACAACAGATGGCATTAATTTTTCAGCAAGATCTGCAAATGAAGCAGGAACTGGTTTAGAATTCACATTCAATGAAAAAGTAAATGAAATAACTAGCGTTAAGAATATAAGTTTAATCTTATTCATATTAGCTCTTAATAAAATAAATAATTATAAAACCTATTAGTGCAAAAATAAGTCCACCTGATCTAAGCTGACTATCTTTAACAAGTTCTAATTTTTTCAACATACTTTTCATTTTTGCTGGAAATAAGGCGTACAAAATTCCTTCAATAAATAAGAAAAGACCAAAAGCTATAGCTAGCTCACGCATTTAAGAATTATTGTTGGATTTCAGGTTTTATATTTCCAAAAAATTTAAAAAATTCACTATCTGGGGATAAAATTAATGAAGTTTCACCACCAATTAGAGCTTTTTCATATGCTTGCATAGCTCTGTAGAAAGCAAAAAATTCTGGATCTTGACCAAAAGCGTCAGCAAATATCTTGTTTCTTTCTCCATCACCTTCCCCTTTCATAATCTCAGATTGTTTTTGAGCATCTGCTAAGATTACAGTAACTTCTTTGTCCGCAGTTGATGTAATCGTAACTGCCATCTCTGCTCCTTTTGCTCTAAATTCTTTTGCTTCTCTCTCCCTTTCAGTTTGCATTCTTCTATAAATTGCATCACTGTTAGCTTGAGGTAGATCTGCTCTTTTAATTCTAACATCAACAATATTAATTCCAAAGTTTTGTGCTTCGTTATTAACACCCTCTTTAATTAAAGCCATTTGCTTAGATCTATCTTTGGATAATAATGTTTGTAATTCTTCTTGACCTAGTACATTTCTAATTCTTGAATTTATAATTGTAGATAATCTTGATCTTGCAACTCTTTCGTTACCCACTGAAATATAAAACTTAAGTGGATCAACTATCTTAAATCTTGCAAATGCATCCACAATTAATCGTTTTTGATCTGATGCAATAACCTCTTCTGGTGGAGCATCTAAGTTTAAAATTCTTTTATCTAAATAAACAACGTTTTGAATGAAAGGAATTTTAAAATTTAATCCTGGCTTCATTATAATTCTTTTTGGATCACCAAATTGAAGAATAATTGCTTGGTTAACTTCTTTAACTATAATTACTGATAAAAAGGCTACAACACCTATTGCAACTAGTACTCCTGCTAAAATTTTTCCAGCTTTCATTTTAATTTGTCGCTTTCTTTTTTAACTCAGGCAAAGGTAAGTATGGAACTACACCAGAACCTGCATTTTTTTCAATAATTACTTTATCAATATCTGCTAAAACTTTTTCCATAGTTTCTAAATACATTCTTTCTTGAGTAACTACTTTAGCATTTTTATACTCGTTATAGATTGCTATGAATCTACTTGCTTCACCTTCTGCTTTAGCAACAACCTCTTTCTTGTACGCTTCTGCTGCTTGTAAAATTTTTTGCGCTTCCCCTCGCGCTCTTGGAATTACATCGTTTGCGTAAGCTTCAGCTTCGTTTTTAGATCTTTCCATATCTGCTCTTGCAGCCTGTACATCTCTAAATGCGTCAATTACCTGATCAGGTGGGTCAGCTTTTTGAGTTTGAACTTGTGTAATTTGAATTCCACTTTCGTAATCGTCTAAAATACTTTGGATTATATTTTGTGTCTCAACCTCAATTTTAGATCTACCCTCTGTTAAAATTGGTTGAATATCGCTCTTCGCTATCACTTCTCTCATTGCAGTTTCAGCAGCTGCTTTAACTGTGCCTTCTGGGTCTTGAATTTTAAATAAAAAATTCCCAGCATCCTTAATTACCCAAAATACTGAAAAATCTATGTTAACAATATTTTCATCTCCAGTTAACATTAAGCTTTCTTGCGGTACATCTGCAACTCCACCACCTGTAGAAAAACCACTGTCTCTTTCAGATCTAAATCCTATATCCATTCGATTAACCTTAGTAACTTTTGGTGTTTGAACAGTTTCAACAGGAAAAGGTATATGATAGTTCAAACCAGGCTGTGTAGTTTTTACAAACTTACCAAATCTTAATACAACACCCTGTTCATCCGGTAATACTCTATAAAGTCCACTCGCTAACCATACAAAAACTAAAACTAATAAAATTAGACTTATTGATTTTCCACCTGAAGTTTTTCCACCAGGTAAAAATCTTTTAATTTTATCTTGAAGATCTCTAATTAATTCGTCGACGTTTGGCGGGGTCGGACCTCTACCTGATCCATTACCACCACCACCTCCACCAGGAGGTGATCCCCAAGGACTTTGACCTTTAAAATCATCTGACATATGAAAAAGTATATAGTGTCTTTATTGCAAAAAACAAGTAATGATACTTTTATGACTGATAAAAAACCTGAACTTAGTGCCGCAATGAAAAGTAAGCTAGAACCTAAAAAATTCACTAAAAATCCTATTCTTGGAACTAAGTTTACGATTGCAATCTCTAGTGCAAAAGGTGGTGTTGGAAAATCTACATTTGCAACGAATCTTGCTTTGGCGTTAAAGAAAGTCGGATGCAAAGTTGGTCTTTTAGATGCAGATATTTATGGTCCATCAATTCCTAAAATGTTTGATATTAATGAAAAACCAAAAAGTGATGGTCAAAAATTAGATCCAATTACAAAATATGACATTCAGTGTATGTCAATTGGTTTTTTAGCTGATCAACAAACACCAATGATATGGCGTGGTCCTATGGTGACAAGTGCAATCAAAACTTTTACTCAGAAAGTAAATTGGAAAGATTTAGATTTTATTATCGTTGATATGCCTCCAGGAACTGGTGATACTCAACTTACTTTTTCTCAAGAAATAAAAATGGATGGTGCAATAATTGTAAGTACACCTCAAGAAGTAGCTCTTTTAGATGTCAAAAGAGGAATTAAAATGTTTGATAAACTTGGAGTTAAGATTTTGGGTTTAGTTGATAACATGAGCTTTTTCATTGGAGATGATGGAAAAAAATATAAAATTTTTGGAGAAGGTGGAGTTAAGAAAACTGCAGAGGAATTTCAAAAAGAATTTTTAGGTGAAATTCCAATTAATCCTGAAGTGGGTAAAACTGGTGATGAAGGAAAGCCAATTGTGGAAACTAACCCTGAGCATGAAATTTCTAAAATATATTTAAATTTTGCTGAAAAAATTAAATCAACTTATCTTTAAGATCAAAAGCAGTCATTAATTCATTCCACTCTCTTTTAGACAATCCAGAACTTTCAACATCTACAGTTTCACCTTTAATAAGTTTTTGAATTATAACTTTTCCTTTTGCAGAAACTTCTGTGCCACCTACTCTATAATCCATAAATGCATCATAAGTTATAGGAACCCATTTTTTTACAGTATCCAGCATAATGTCTGCATAAACTCTAATTTCATATTGAGCGTGACTATCAGCTCTTAATCTTAAAAAATTCATTAAATTTAATAAATCAGTTTTCCAATACCATTGGGTATAAGTATTTAGTGTTAAATTCATTCTTGCAAGTTCTCTCGCTAGACCTTTTTTATTTTCATCAATAGTTGATCCATCAAATCTTTCATTAAGCATAGTCTCATAATTATCATAAGTTCTCTCTGCATCACTTTTTAAAAGTTCTAAAACTTCCTCTGCCTGTTTTCCTTCCAATACATCACCTCTACCCTGTCTGTTACTAGTTGATTGAGCGGCTAAATTTTCTTGTGATGGCAAATAAAATTCTTTATCCAAAATTGAATACCTCGCAGAATATTCATTTACATTCGCAGTTCTGTGTCTAATCCATTGTCTTGCAATAAATATTGGTAGCTTAACATGATATTTAATTTCACACATTTCGAATGGAGTGCTGTGCCAATGCCTCATCAAATATTTAATTAAACCTTTGTCAGTTGAAACTTGTTTAGTTCCTTTTCCGTACGATACTCTGGCCGATTGAACTATGGATGTATCATCACCCATATAATCAACAACTCTTACAAAACCATGATCTAAAGCTGGAATTGCCTCATAAAGAATTTTTTCAAGCTCAGGAGCAGTAACTCTTTTTGTTTGATTGCTTTGAGATTGTTGACTTTTTATTTCTTCTTTTTGTTCTTTAGTTAATTTCATGATTGTTATTGAATCTGTTGAGATTACTTTTATATTAATAATGTTGGTTTTCCAACTACGACGATAAACGAATTTCGTAATAACCATTGCGGACGTGGGGGCAGTACCCACCACCTCCACCATTGCAACTTATGGGGGTGAACTAGATTCGACGGGTGACTAAAGGCTATTCTTTCGTTCGGGATTGTTCCACCGTAACGGGCTAATTTATAATTGCTAACGAAAGTTACGCACTTGCTGCCTAATTAACTTAGTTAATTAAGCAAACGGGGTCTGGGGCACCTGGCAACAGAACGCCCCTTATGAATTATGATTAGAAAACTTTTTAGTAAAATAAAATATCCTGTAGGAATTATTGTTTGGATTGCTTCATCATATTGGTTTATTTCTGATAGCAGTGAAGGTGACACTTATAGAATTCCAATAATTTTGTCATGGATACCTGATGTTTTTGGTTGGAATGCTTTTTTTATTTTTATTAGTCTTGGTTTAGGATTTGCAGCAGTAGGAATATGCTCTTTAATTGCCAAGGACGATGATGATGTTTTTAAATAAAGATTATTAGTCGAACGACTTAGTTAAAAAACACTCCTTAATTCTGACACTTTTATTCAATAGTATTCAAATTGTTAAAGTTAATTTTCAAAACTTTAATAACTCCAAAATATGCAACAACAAGAACTATTTGATTTCAGGAGAGATATTCTCTTTGAAAGAGAAAATCAAATCGCTCGTTTTTATGATGTCCTTAGCGAAACTGAAAATACAATAAGTTATGCTGAACATATAGATCCTAAAAAAAAATTCTCTATATGTGGTATGGATTATGAGGAGTATGTTGATGTTAAAAAGAAATACTTAAAGGGTTTGACTTATGATCAAATACTCAACTACTTAAAAAAATTTAAGAAAGAAGAAAGATTAGAAAAATATAAAATCTTACTTAAATTTAGAAACATACCTTTTGATGCTGATTTATTTACTTGGAACAGCGATTAATTAACTTTCGGGGTCTGGGACACCTGGCAACAGAACGCCCCTTATTTATTTTTTTTCTTTTCTATTCTCCAAAGTATAAAAAATAAAATGATCAATGCTGGTTGTAAAATTACAAAAATAACAATATTTGCTAAATTATATCCCATGCCTGTAACTGTGCCAATATACTGTAATACACCTACACACCACCAAAAAAATTGATCAATCATTTTATTTAAAAAGTTCTTTTATTAGTGGTTTACAAGATAAGTAAGACTTCACCATTATTTGGTCAGCATCTTTATTATTTATTAAAGTGTGTTTCTGATCATAGTTAAAAGCAGCACCTATTTGAAATTGAATGTTAGATTTTTTGTTATTGTTAATATCAAAAACTAATCTTAACCATTCTTGTTGATATTTTTGAGTAGGTTTTAAACCAGAACAAAGATCTTTAAATGCAGTTCTTATATCAAACTCAAGTAATGCGTCATGTATTGCTGGGGAACTCTGACTAGGATACCTTCTTTGTGCTAATACTATTCTAGGTTTAAATCCTGCACTGTTTCCAAAATTTTCTTTATAATTACATCCAATTTCATAAAAAATTGACTTAAATTTTTCCCACGACAAACTATAAAAATTCTTTTTTGCAATCCCTTGAACTTTATAAGGAATTGTTAAGTCACAACCAACATATTTTGGACTAATCCCTAATGTTAAATGTGGTGCTCCAGTAAACGAATGAGTTTTACTATTTGATTTAAATGTAATGAAATCCCACACATTACCTTTTTTTATGCCCCCTCTTCCTTTTGAATTTAGATCTGCATTTAAATCAGTATCTAAAGTTCTATTTTTTTTTACTTTATTAATTAAAAGTTTTAATTGTCTTTTACCTTCTCTGTATGAATATGGATTTTCATTATCAAAATGAATTCCAGTAAATTCTGTAATTGAACCCTCTCTTAAATATTCATTTTCTACCATATTGTTTTCCAATACATTAAAATAATCAATTAGTTTTCTCGCCCACTCAGATTTTTTCGTTTGTTTGTATGCCCAACTATAAACTTGATTCCATGTTATTTGTTTCCAATTATCTAATCGTACATTTGGTAATAAATCAACCACAATACCAATTCCTCTAATACTATTGAATCCTCTTCGTCTTACAGTTTTCTCATGTCTCATCAATTGGTCTTTGGTAAGTGTTGAAGAAACTTTACTCTCTATTATTAGACATTGTTCCTCAGCATAGATAACTGCATCAGGTAAACCCTTTCTTTCATTTTCATCATCAGTTGAATGAAATTCACCTGGTACAGTTTGTTGCTCAATAGAGAGTTTGGATGTTTGATTAAAGAAGTTTGTACAAAAACTTTTAAGAAAACTATTTAATAATTGATTATCCTCGTAAAGACAGGATACCAGTGAATGTGTTAATTTATTCTCTGGTTGATTGTATTGATCAAATAAATTTCTCATTTGTTTAGTCTAATCAAATTCACAACGAAGTGTTAGATGTAAAAAGCAAACTGAGAAGAAAATAAGTCATTCTGACAATGAAGTTAGCAATGAAGTGTTTTGATTAAGTGAGCAAATATGCTATTTTCTTATCTAATGCCGGGCAACAGAACGCCCCTTTTAAACTACTTTATTTTTTCTTCGCTCTTTTCTCCAAAGTATAAAAAATAATAAGATTAATGCTGGTTGCAAAAAAACAAAAATAATAATGTTTATCGCCTCATATGATATTCCTATTAAATTTGCCAAATCAACTAGAACTATTACACAAACTTTAAAAACAAAGTCTATTAATTCAAACCCTGAATTTCCCATACTATTGTAAGCATCTATATATTTATTCATACTCGAAATATAATATTTTTTTCTTAAAAGTATTGTCCAAATTTATAATTTATCTTGGACAAGTAATTATTAAAATAAAACTTATATTGAAATCATGATTAAAAAAAAAATAAACAAATGGATCTTGTTTTTATATTTTTTAACTGTAGGTAACTATGCACATGCAAGAGTTATAAATGTCAACTCTTGTCCAGTTCCTTTTGACTTTACAGTCGCAGACTTTTGTGTGTTAAGTACAATTGGAATGTGGATTGCGATTCCATTAATAATCATGGTAGTTTATGTTGGATTTGCTTTATTTACAGGATTAATAAAAAGTATTTTCTCAAGATAACTTTATTAGGTGTCCTTATGATTAAGGGCACCTAGAAATACTTTATAAAATCCGGTTTGTTGTAATTTAATAAAAATTAGTTTAAATTATACATATGAATTTCACCCAATCTATCTCCTACTGTTTTTCAAATTACTTTAACTTTAATGGAAGAGGATCAAGATCAGAGTATTGGTGGTTTTTTCTTTTTGCAACTATGGTTGAATTTGGAGGAAGTGTCTGGGATGCTTCGATGGGTGATACCTCTGGAAATGGGGTGATGTATTGGATCGCTATCGCAGTATGTTTTTTTCCGTCTATAGCAGCGGGTTCAAGACGTCTACATGATATTGGTAAGTCAGGTTGGTGGCAATTAATTGCTATTACAATAATTGGAATAATTCCACTTATAATTTGGTTTGCAACAGAGGGTACAAAAAAAAATAATTCTCACGGTAAACCAATTAAACTCAACAAATAAATTTATTGGCAACAGAACGCCCTCAATTTAATATTTAATTTAATTTTTTTTAATTTCAGCTTGAGCAGCAGCCAACCTTGCAACAGGAACTCTATAAGGTGAACAAGAAACATAATTCAATCCTGCTTTAGAACAAAAAGATATACTATGTGGATCTCCTCCATGCTCTCCACAAATACCTAATTTAAGATTTTTATTTTGTTTTCTTCCATTTTCTACTGCTATTTCAACCAAATCTGAAACTCCTTCATCTATTGAAACGAAAGGATCAACAGAAAAAATTTTGTTTTCTAAATAATCATTTAGAAATTTACCACTATCATCCCTACTAATTCCAAAAGTAGTTTGGGTTAAATCATTTGTTCCAAAACTAAAGAATTCTGCATGCTTAGCAATCTCCTTTGCTTTTATTGCCGCTCTTGGTAATTCAATCATCGTTCCAACTAAAAATTCTATTTTCAATTTATTTTCTTGTTGAACTTGACTAGCAGTTCTAATTACTAATTCTTTCATTATTTTAATTTCAGCCTCTGTAGATACTAAAGGTATCATTATTTCAGGAAATGCAGATTTAATTTTATTTTTTTTGAGGTAAGCCAAAGCCTCGAATATTGCTTTGCATTGCATTTCATAAATTTCAGGAAAAGATATTCCTAGACGACATCCCCTATGACCTAACATAGGATTTTGCTCATGGAGCTCTTCAATTCTTGACTCAACCTCTTTAACTGGGAGATTAACTATACTAGCAACCTCATTAATTTCTTTTTCTGTGCGTGGTAAAAATTCATGTAATGGTGGGTCCAACAATCTAACTGTGACTGGTAATCCACTCATGATTTTAAAAATATCTATAAAATCTTTTCTTTGATGTGGTAAAAGTTTTTTTAAAGCTATTGCTCTGTCTTCTTTTGTTTTAGATAATATCATTTCTCTTACAGATAAAATTCGTTCTTCATCAAAAAACATATGTTCAGTTCTGCATAATCCAATACCCTCTGCACCAAAATCTTTTGCTGTTTTTGTATCTTTTGGGGTCTCAGAATTTGTTCTTACTTTTAATTTTCTGAAGCTATCTGCCCAAGACATTAACTTTGAAAAATCACCAGATATTTCTGGCTTCACAGTTGAAACACTTCCAGCAATAATTCTTCCAGTTGATCCATCAATAGTTATTACGTCTCCTTCTTTAATCTCCATTGAAGAAGTTTTAAAAGATTTATTTTCATAGTTTATATCAATTTCACTTGATCCTGATACACATGGTCTACCCATGCCTCTTGCAACAACAGCCGCATGACTGGTCATTCCTCCTCTAGCAGTCAAAATTCCTTTAGCTGCATGCATGCCCTGTATATCTTCTGGGGAGGTCTCTACTCTGACCAAAATTGTATCTTGCATCATTGCGGTTAATCTTTCGGCCTCTTCTGATGTAAATACAACTTTACCACTGGCTGCACCTGGTGATGCTGGTAATCCATTTGCTATAACATTAATTGAGCTTTTTTCATCCAAAGTAGGATGCAAAAGTGTATCTAAAGAGTTTGGGTCAATTCTTAATACGGCTTCCTTTTTAGAAATTAATTTTTCTTTAACCATATCAACTGCAATTTTGACTGCTGATTTTGCTGTTCTTTTTCCTGATCTTGTTTGAAGCATCCATAGTTTACTATTCTCAACTGTAAACTCTACGTCTTGCATATCTTTGTAATGAATCTCTAATCTTTTCAAAATTTTTTGAAGTTCTTTAAAAACTTTAGGCATAGATTCTTCCATTGATAATTCTTTTACTTTAGCTTCTCTCCTAGCTTTTTTTGTTATGTATTGAGGAGTCCTTGTGCCAGCTACAACATCTTCGCCTTGCGCATTAATTAAATACTCACCATACATTTCATTTGATCCATCTGATGGATTTCTTGTAAATACAACTCCCGTTGCACAATCATCACCCATATTTCCGAAAACCATTGATTGAACATTTACGGCAGTTCCCCACTCGGCTGGGATTTGATTTAATTTTCTATAAACTTTTGCTCTGTTACTTTCCCAAGATAAAAATACTGCACTTATTGCTCCTAGCAATTGTTCATAAACATCTTGAGGAAAATTTTTTTTTGCCTTTTCTCTTACTGTTCTTTTAAAATCTTCAATTAATCCATCCCAATCACTCTCATCTAAATCTGTGTCTAACAAAACACCCTTAGTAAGTTTATAATTTTCAATTAATTCCTCAAAATGATAACCTTCTACACCCATTACCACATTACCGTACATTTGAATGAATCTTCTATAACTGTCTTTAGCAAATCTTCCATTTGAAGTTTTAATTGCTAAAGCTTTAACTGTTTTGTCGTTCAGACCCAGATTTAGAATAGTATCCATCATACCTGGCATTGATACTCTTGCGCCAGACCGCACAGATAACAAAAGTGGATTTTTTAAGTCCCCAAATTTCTTAGAAACATCTTTTTCGATTAATTTTAATTCTTTTTTAATTTGAGAAATTAAATTTTTATTTAATTTTTTTTTATCCTTATAAAAAATTTCACAAACTTTTGTAGATATTGTAAAACCAGGAGGCACTGGAAGACCCATTCTTCCCATTTCAGAAAGGTTAGCACCTTTTCCACCTAAAAAGGTTTTAGGATTTTTAATTTTTTTACTATCCTTAGAATTAAAGTTTAATATAAGTTTTTTCATTAATGGGAGTCGATTAGAGAAAAATTAACATAATTGTTGAACGTTTTACACATCATTTGAATTAGTTCCAGCCTATTCTTTTTTATAACCGGATCATCTTCATTCACAATTACATTGTCAAAAAAGTCAAAAACCTCTCTTTTAACACTAGCTAAATTGTCCAATGTTTGAACATAATTTTCATCTTTATTAATGCTTGAAAAATATTTCCTTAATTCACTAATTTTTTTAAATAGGTTTTTTTCTAACTCAGTTTTAAAAATACCAGGGTCAGTTGTATTTGATAATTCTATTTTATCATTTTTTAATTCACCGTCTAAAATGTTTGATGCTCTTTTATAGCTTGCAATAATATCTAAACCATCTGATTTGTTAATAATTTTATTTAAATGTTTAGCTTTATTAAAAATAATAACAGATTGATCTAAGTTAAAAGAACTAGTTGATGCTTGAATTATATCATTTCTAATATTTTCTTCCTTCATGTGATATTTTAATCTATCCATTAAAAAATCTGATAATTCATTTTGTAGGGATTGTTTATCAATTTCAAAACCTTGATCTAAATACAGACTTAAAGAATAATTAATTAAATCTTTTATTTTAAAATCTTTTTTATTTTCAACTATTATTCTTATTACCCCCAATGCTAATCTTCTTAGAGCATACGGATCTTTCGAACTTGTTGGTTTTTGATTTAAACCAAAAAAACCAACTAAAGTATCTATCTTATCAGCCAAAGAAAGGGCTATGCTAAATGGTTTTTTTGGAACTCTTGAACCTGAACCAGTAGGTAAATATTGCTCACTTATGGCCAAAGCCAAATCTTTGTCAAAACCTTGTGCGTTAGCAAAATAACCTCCCATCACACCTTGTAGTTCTGGGAATTCACCCACTAGTTCTGATAATAAATCAACTTTACAAATTGATGCTGATAATTCTACTTTTTCTTTACTGATTAAAAGTTCATCTGATATCATTCCACCTAATTTTCTCATTCTTTGGGCTTTATCAAAATAACTTCCTAATCCTTTAAAATAATTCATTGATTTTAAATCAGTAACTTTTTTAACCATATTTTGAGATTTATCTTTTTTCCAAAAAAATTCTGCATCATTTAATCTTGCTTCAACCACTCTTTCATTTCCTAATTTAATTAATCCCTTTTTATCTTTTTTGTTTGCAACCACTAAAAACTCATTGGTAATATTATCTTTATTATCAAATATAGGAAAATATTTTTGATGGTATTGCATGGTAATAATTAATATTTCTTTTGGAATATTTAAAAATTTCTTATCAAATTCACAAAGAAGAATATTTGGTTGATCTGTTAAATCTACAACCTCATTAAGTAATCTAGGATTATGTTGAATCTTAATATTTTTATTTTTTAATATATTGTTGAATTTTTTTTCTATTAACTTTTTTCTTTCGTTGTGATCAACGATAATATCGATTTTTTTAAAAAAACTTTTATAATTTTTAAATTCTAAGAATGACTTTTTATTTTCCTCAAATTCTTTATCAATAAAAGTTGAGTTAGAAGATGTTAAGTGATGAAAATTAAAATTTAATTTTTTTTTATCAAATACAGCTAGAATTGATTTTAACGGTCTCCCCCAATTTAGGTCAAAGGTTCCCCAATACATTGATTTTTTCCATTGAATTTTACTTAATAATATTGGGATAAATTCCTCTAGCAATTCATGTGTGTGCAATTTTTTTGATTTTGTCTTGAAAAAATAAAATTCTCCTTTGTCAGTTTTCTTTTGGAAGAGATCCTTTTTAACGATTTTATTTGACCTAACAAACCCCTCTAGTGCTACCTCTGGTGACTTGATATTTGGACCTTTAATCTCCTCAGATTTTAGTACAACATTTTTTTGAACTCCTTCAAACAATACCACTAGTCTGTTTGGTGTTGAGTATGATGAATTTTTTTTAAATAAAATTGATTTTTCTAAAAAAAAATCATTAAAACTTTTAAGTAGATCTTCTCTTAAATTTTGTTGAAGATTTGAGGGTATTTCTTCACTAAATAATTCTAAAAAAAACTCTGACATTATTTTTGACTATCTAACCAAACTCCTGCTGCAGATTTTGTAATATCTCTTATTCTAGCAATATAACCTGCTCTTTGTGCAACACTGATTGCACCTCTTGCATCTAAAATATTAAATACATGACTGGCTTTTAAACATTGATCATATGCTGGTAATGAAATTTTTTTTTCTACCAAATCTTTTGCCTCAGACTCGTGCATTTCAAACATTTTTAAAAGTGTTTCTACATTCGCGTGTTCAAAATTATATGCTGAAAATTCTTTTTCGGCTTGATGAAATACTTCGTGATATTTTACACCTTCATCATTCCACAATAAATCATAAACATTTTTTTCTTTTTGAGTGAACATACAAATTCTTTCTAATCCATAGGTAATTTCAACTGATACGGGTTTACAATCAAATCCAGCCATTTGTTGAAAATAGGTGAATTGAGTAATTTCCATTCCATCACACCATACTTCCCATCCCAATCCTGCGGCACCTAATGTAGGACTTTCCCAATCATCTTCAACAAACCTTATATCATGATCATTATGATCTATTCCTATAGTAGATAAACTATTTAGATAAAGTTTTTTTATATTTTCAGGGGAAGGTTTGATTAAAACTTGAAATTGATAATAGTGTTGTAACCTGTTTGGATTATCTCCATATCTTCCATCTGTGGGTCTTCTTGATGGTTGTACATAAGCCGCTTTCCATGGTTTATTTCCAAGTGATCTTAGTGTGGTAGCTGGATGAAAAGTTCCTGCACCAACCTCCATATCGTAAGGCTGAAGAATAATACATCCCTTTTTACTCCAAAATTTCTGAAGATTTAAAATTGTATCTTGGAATGTTTGAATTTTTTTTTTTTCTTTTTTTGCTTTAGAAACCATATCTTTGCCAAATTGATCTTTCATCTAAAATACTTGCTATTTGATCTACTTGATTGCTGGATGTAGAAAGTTTTTGACTTAACCATCCTTTTGATTTTTCAAATTTTTTAATAATTACATCCTCACCAAATTTATCTTTTAATATTTCATGTGCGTTACCTATTCCGTCAATCAATCCTAAATTTTTTGCTTTACTACCTGACCAAAACTCACCTGAAAAAAGTTCTACATCAGATTTGTTTAACTTTGATCCTCTACTTTTTTCAACAACATCTATAAAGTCTTTATGAAGATCTAATTGAATATTTTTTAATCTTTCAATATCCTCGTTTTTTTCTTCTAAAAATGGATCAAGTGTGCTTTTGTTTTTGCCAGCAGTATGAACTCTTCTTTCAACCCCAATTTTTTTTATCAACTCTGTAAATCCAAAAGAAGAATATATCACTCCTATAGATCCAATTATTGAACTTGAATTTGCATAAATTTCGTCCCCAGCACAAGAAATCAAATAGCCTCCAGAAGCTGCTACGTCTTCAGCGAATACAATAACTTTTTTTTTGTGTTTTTTTGCTTGTTGTCTAATAAAACTGTAGATTAAATGAGATTGGACTGGTGATCCTCCTGGAGAATTGATTGATATAGCAACACATACCGCTTTTTTCAGAGAAAAAGCCTTTTTAATTAGTTCTTCTTGACCTGCAAAATCAATACCTTGTTTAAATTTTCCTGCATTACCAATAACTCCACTTAATTTTAAGTGAGCAACAATTTTTTTCTTTTTAAAAAAAGAGAACATAGGTAAGTCTTATAGAATTATTTATTGAATATAAAGACTACTTATAATTGAAGAAACTGGTGCGTCAATTGATAAGTAATATATATGAACAAATTATACTAATTTAAAAATTCTATGGGAACAGTTGTACAGCTTAAAAAGCAGATAAATGATTCATATTTTCAGCTTAAAGACTCGGTTGAAGAAAAACTAGTTTTAACCGAAGAAAAAATAAAATCAAAATTATCTAGTGACGTACAGCTGGTTCAAAAAATGACAGATTATCACATAGAAACTGGAGGAAAAAGACTAAGAGCTTTACTAACATTGGGTAGTGCGAAATTATGCGGTTACTCTAAAGGCTCTAGGGATATAAATTTAGCTGCGTGTGTTGAATTAATTCACAGCGCAACGTTGATGCATGATGATGTAATTGATGAAGGCACTGTTAGAAGAGGTAAAGAAACTTTAAACAAAGTTTGGGATAATCATTCGTCAGTTTTAATAGGAGATTATCTGTTAAGTAGATGTTTTGAAATGATGGTAGAAGACGGAAACCTAGAAGTTTTAAAATTATTATCGTCCACTTCATCTAAAATTGCTCAAGGAGAAGTTCTACAACTTCAACACAAAGGTGAAGTTGATATGCTGGAAGAAACATATTTAAAAATAATCTCAGCTAAAACTGCTGAGTTATTTGCAGCAGCAACTAAAGTTGGTGCAATTTTATCTGATGCAGAAAATAAAGAAAAAGATGCTTTAGAATTTTATGGAAGAAACTTGGGATTAACTTTTCAAATAGCAGACGACACACTAGACTATAATGCTGAGCTCAAACTATTTGGTAAAAAAATTGGTCAAGATTTTTTTGAAGGAAAAATTACCTTACCAATAATTTTACTTTTTCAAAAATTAGGAAATGATGAAAAAAAAATTTTATCAAATATGTTTAAAAAAGAGTTAAGAACAAAAGATGACTTTAATGAAATCATTGCTCTTATAAATAAATATAAAATAATTCATGAATGCTATCAAAAAGCACAGCACTATATAAATTTAGCCTCAAATTCTTTAAGTGTATTTAAAGACTCTGAAGAAAAAAATATTCTTAAAAGATTAACATCATTTAGTTTATCAAGAAACTTTTAAGGACTTAATAAAGACTTTATCCACTTCCCGGAGTTAACTTTATTATATTTTAATCTCTCATGGATTCTGTTCTCACCATCTAGCCAAAATTCAATACTATCTGGAGATAAAATCCATCCAGACCAGTGACTTGGTCTTGGTACATCTGATTTGTTGCTATATTTTTTTTTGTAATCTTGTATAGATTTTAACAATTGTTCTCGCGAATTTAATTCTTCACTTTGCTTAGAAGCCCACGCTCCTATTCGACTTTCATACGCTCTAGATGAATAATATTCATCTGCTACCTGATCAGAAACTAATGATACCTTTCCACTAATTCTTATTTGTCTTAGGAGGCTTTTCCAATGGAAACACATCGCAGCATGACGATTGTCTTTTAATTCATTTCCCTTTTGACTATTTAAATTTGTATAAAATACAAATCCATCTTTGTTGAAATCTTTAAGTAAAACCATTCTAACTGAAGGAATGTTGTTTTTATCTGATGTGGCCAAAGCAACAGCGTTTGGATCATTTGGCTCAGTTTTCTTTGCTTCCTCCATCCATTCATGAAATAAATGAATTGGATCATCTATATCAAGAAAGCAACTATTAAGACCTAAAGAGTTTTTTTGATTCATAATTTAAACAAAATAATCTATATAATATAAATAATGTCATTTAATACTTTTGGAAAGCTATTTCGTTTCACTACTTGGGGAGAGTCTCATGGACCTGCAATTGGTTGTATTGTTGATGGTTGTCCTCCAAACATAAATCTTAAAGAGCGAGATATTCAAATAGAATTAGACAAAAGAAAACCAGGACAATCTAAATTTACAACTCAGCGAAAAGAGGATGACAAAGTTCAAATATTGTCAGGAGTATTTGAGGGAAAAACTACAGGAACACCCATTTCACTTATAATCTACAATAAAGATATGAGATCCAAAGATTATAGTAATATTAAAGATAAGTTCAGGCCAGGTCATGCGGATTTTACTTATTTTAAAAAATATGGAATTAGAGACTATAGAGGTGGTGGTAGATCTTCTGCTAGAGAAACTGCAGCAAGAGTTGCAGCCGGTGCAATAGCAAAAGTTGTACTTCAAAAAAAATTAGGTAAAAAATTTAAAGTAATTGGTGCAGTAACTCAGCTAGGAATTCTTGGATGTGATACAAATCAATGGAACGATAAAGTAATTTCAAAAAATCCATTTTTTTGTCCAGATAAATCAATGATTAAATTATGGGAAAAATATTTGCTTGGTGTAAGAAAATCAGGATCCTCATGTGGAGCAGTGATTGAAATAAGAGCAAGAGGTATCCCAGTTGGTTTAGGTGCTCCAATTTATTCAAAATTGGATACTGACATAGCTTCAGGTCTAATGAGTATTAATGCAGTTAAAGGTGTAAATATTGGTGCAGGAATGAACTCAGCACAATTGAGTGGAGAACAAAATTCAGATGAAATTTCTTCAAAAGGAAATAAATTAAAATTCAATTCAAATAAAGCAGGTGGAATTCTTGGTGGAATTTCTACGGGCCAAGAAATTATTGCATCTTTTGCTGTCAAACCAACATCGTCAATTTTAACTAGTAGAAAAACTATAAATAAATTTGGGAAAAATACTTCAATATCTGTTAAAGGAAGACATGATCCTTGTGTAGGAATTAGAGCTGTACCAATTGGTGAAGCTATGATGAACTGTGTTTTACTTGACCACTACTTAATGAATAAAGCCCAATGTAGTTAGCTTAAATTAATTTTTTACAACTCTTATTGTATCTTTTTGAAACAAAATATTAGCAATTTTTTTAGAAATTTGAGAACTGTTTAATCCAGCTTTATCGTACATTTTTTTTGGATCATCTTGTTCAATAAATTCATCTGGTAAAGTCATTGATCTAAATTTTAAACCTTTGTCAAATACTCCTCTTTCGGCTAATAAATTTTTAACATGAGAACCGAAACCACCTATTGAACCCTCCTCAACAGTTATCATAAGCTCATGTTCCTTAGCAGATTTTAGTATAAGTTCTTCATCTAAAGGCTTAGCAAATCTGGCGTCTATTAAAGTTGTTGAAACTCCTTTTGCTTTTAATTCCTCTGCAGCTAACTTACACTCTTCAAGTCGAGTACCGAGGTTTAAAATACAAACTTGTGTCCCTTGTTGAACAACTCTCCCTTTACCAATTTCAATTTTTTCGTCTATTGATGGGAGATCAACACCTACTCCAGTTCCTCTTGGATATCTAATTGCAGAAGGTCTATCATTTATATCTACTGAAGTATTAATCATTTTAACTAGTTCAGCTTCATCACTTGCTGCCATTACTATAAAGTTAGGCAAAGTTGATAAGTAAGTTATATCAAATGAACCAGCATGTGTTGAGCCATCAGCACCAACTAATCCTGCTCTATCTATCGCGAATCTGACTGGTAAACTTTGGATGGCAACATCGTGGACAACTTGATCATATGCTCTCTGTAAAAATGTAGAATAAATTGCAGCATATGGTTTGTATCCTTCGGTTGCTATACCGGCTGCAAAAGTTACAGCATGTTGTTCCGCTATTCCAACATCAAACATTCTATTTGGAAACTCCTTGCCAAAAATATCCATACCAGTCCCTCCTGGCATCGCTGCTGTTATTCCTACTATTTTGCTATCTTTTTTAGCATGTTTAACTAACGTGTTTGCAAATACTTTTGTATAAGCTGGAAGATTTGATTTGCTCTTTACTTGTTCGCCAGTCTCAACATTAAATTTTGACACTCCATGATAATGATCATTTGCTTTTTCTGCATAAGAATAACCTTTTCCTTTTTGAGTTTTGATATGAATCATTATAGGACCCTCATGTCTTGATTCTTTTGCATTTTTTAAAATTGGAACTAGGCTTGATAAATCATGACCATCTATAGGACCTGCATAATAAAAACCAAGTGAACTAAACAATGTACCTCCGGTAACTGCTGAACGGAAAAAATCCTCTGCTTTTCCTGCTTTAGCACTAAATCTTTTTGAAAATGCAGATGTAATTAATTTTAAGGTTTCTCTAAGACTAAAATATATTTTACCAGTAAATAATTTTGCCAAGTAAGTTCTCATTGCTCCAACTGGTTTTGCAATTGACATGTCGTTATCATTTAAAATAACGATCATTTTTGTCTTAGATGCTCCAGCATTATTCATGGCTTCATAAGCCATACCTGCGCTAATTGCTCCATCACCTATTACAGCTATTACATTGGAAGACTTATTTTCTAATTTATTTGCCTCTGCAATTCCTAATGCAGATGAAATAGATGTTGAACTATGTGCTGCTCCAAATGGGTCATACTCACTTTCAGATCTTTTTGTAAAACCTGATAAACCATCGCCCTGTCGTAAAGTTCTAATTTTATCTTTTCTTCCAGTTAAAATTTTATGTGGGTAAGATTGATGGCCAACATCCCATATTAATTTATCATTTGGGGTATCAAAAACATAATGAAGTGCAACTGTCAATTCAACAACTCCCAAACCAGCACCAAGGTGACCTCCTGTTTCTGAAACAGCACTTATCATTTCCTCCCTCACCTCATCTGCTACTTTTTGTAAATCATTTTCAGAAACTTTTCTTAAATCAGATGGAAAATTGATATTATTTAAAAATTGATAATTTTTTTTCATTTTTTTCTATTCAGTATATAGCCTAATGTTTCATTTATTTTTTCAGATCTTGAACCATATTTTCTTAAATTCTTATTAATATCTTTTATTATCTTATCACAATACTTAAGTGAGTCATCATAGCCTATTAAATTTATAAGTGTTGCCTTGCCTTTTTTTTGATCTTTTCCTGTTTTTTTCCCAGCTTCCTTAGAATTACTTTTAAGATCAATTAAATCATCAGCTATTTGGAATAATAAACCAATTTTTGATCCAATATTTTCAAAAAATTTAATTTCTTGGATTGTTTTTTTCTTAATTATTGCTGGAGCTGCACAACAAAAACTAAATAACATTCCAGTTTTTTTTATTTCCATTTCTAATATTTTATTCCTTGATATTTTCTTTCTCTCATAACTTAAATCTAAATATTGCCCACCAGCTATTCCTAGATGTCCTGAACATTCTGATAATTTTTTGATTAGGTTGATCTTTATCTTTTCATTTAATTTCAATTTAGGACTTGATAAAATTTCAAAAGCTAAAGTCAGTAATGAATTTCCTGCCAGAACTGCTGTAGACTCACCAAATTTAATGTGAGCTGAAGGTTTTCCTCTTCTTATATCATCATCATCCATGCAGGGTAGATCATCATGAATAAGAGAATAAGCATGAATACATTCAACAGCCGACCCAACTATTATCAATGTTTTATAATCTATTGAAAATAATGACCCTAAGTCCATTAAAATTTTAGATCTTATTTTTTTTCCACCTGGAAACAAACCATACTTCATGGGTGGCTTTAGCTGAGAATATTTCTGTGAATTAATATATTTTTTAAGGAAAATATTTGTATCCTTAGCTATTTTATTAAGCTGTTTTTTCATTTTTTTTAGTTATCTCATTAATCTTTTTATTTGTCTCTTCTCCGATAGATTTAAAATTTTTATGAAATTTCTTTTCAATAATATTATTTAATTTTAGAAGTTCTTGATAACTATCAACTGAATTGTTTAAATCATTTTCCTTCTCTAGAGACTCTATAATCTTATTTGCTTTTTCTGTAAGCTCCTCAACTGAATACTGATCATAATCAAGTGGTAATATTTTATCTTTCATATAATAATAATTATTAATACATGAAATCTATTCAATCAAATATCAAAAAAGCAAAAAAATATTTAGATAATAATCATTGTGTTGCGGTACCAACAGAAACTGTTTATGGATTGGCTGCAAACGCTTACTCGAATAGTGCAGTTAAGAAAATATTTAGTCTTAAAAAAAGACCATTAAATAATCCTCTAATTGTCCATTATTACGATATTCAAAGACTTAAAGAAGACTGTGATATAAATGATAATTTAGTTAAACTTTACAAAAAATTTTCTCCAGGTCCGATAACTTATGTTCTGAAATTAAAGAATAACTCAAAAATATCAAAATATGTCACTAATAATAAAAAAAGTATTGCCGTACGTTTCCCTAAACATAAATTGTTAAGAAATTTATTAAAAAATTTAGATTATCCAGTAGCGGCACCTAGTGCAAATATATCCTCAAGATTAAGTTCAGTTAAACCATCTGATGTAAAAGAAGAATTTGGTTCAAAAATAAAATATATTTTAAATGGAGGAAAAAGTAAAATTGGAGTTGAGTCTACAATACTAAACCTTTTAGAAAAGCCCTCACTTTTAAGATATGGAGGCCTAGATACTAAAAAAATCGAAAATGTTTTAAAAAAAAAATTATTAATTAATACAAATTCAAAAAAAAAATTATCACCTGGTTTATTTCCGTTACATTACTCACCCGGGATACCTTTAAGAGTCAATGTTAAAAAACCAAAAAAAGATGAGGCTTATTTATTAATTAAAAAAAGAAAATCAAAATTAAAAAACTATTATTATTTATCCAAAATGAAAAATATAGATGAAGCTGCAAAGAATTTATATTCAACTTTAAGAAAAATTAAAAACGATGGTTTTAAAAAGATTGCAGTCGAAAAGATACCAAACAAAGGTCTTGGCAAAACAATTAATGATAGATTAAAGAGAGCCTCTAAATATTGATGATAAATTCTATTGAAGTAATAAATCTATCAAAAAAATATAAAGATAAAGTAGCAGTAACTAATATAAATTTTAAAATTAATGAAAATGAAATGGTTGGTTTATTGGGACCTAATGGATGTGGAAAAACTACAACTATTGGAATGATTTTAGGATTATTAAAACCAAGTAGTGGTGAGGTTTTAATCAACGGAGAAAATATTGAAAAAAACAAAATCTCACTTCTTCACAAAATGAATTTTATTTCACCATATATTGAATTACCTAAAAAACTTAAAGTTAAACAAAATTTAATTGTTTATGGAAAATTATATAATATTCAAAATTTAAATGATCGAATAGATCACCTTACAAATAAACTTAGATTAAAAGACCTTTTAAACAAAATTACAGGAGAACTTTCTTCTGGACAAAAAAACAGGGTAAGTCTTGCTAAAGCTTTAATAAATGATCCAACGGTACTTTTGTTGGATGAACCCACTGCTTCATTAGATCCTGAAACTGGTGATTTTGTAAGATCGTTTTTAGAAGAATACAAAAAGGAAAAAAAAATATCAGTTTTGCTTGCCTCTCATAATATGGAAGAAGTAAAAAGATTATGTAGTTCTGTTTTAATGATGAAAGATGGTTTAATAGTGGATAGAGGAACACCTGAAGAGTTAATAACAAAGTATGGAAGAAGAAATTTAGAAGAAGTATTTTTAGAAATTGCGAGAAAATAAAAATGAATTTAATAAGAATTTATGGTCTTTTTTTAAGACACTTTTATTTAATAACTAGATCATTTCCAAGAATATTAGACTTAATTTATTGGCCTTCAATTCAAATTACTCTCTGGGGATTTATTTCTAATTTTTTTGCAGCTCATAGCACTTACTACAGTGGCGCGGTAGGAGTTATTCTTTCATGTGCAATTCTTTATGATTTTTTATTTAGAACCAGTATTGGCTTTAATATGCTATTTTTGGAGGAAATTTGGAGCAGAAACTTTACAAACCTATTTATTGCTCCTATGAAAATTAGTGAGATAATTATCTCTTTAGTTTTAACAGCTTTAATTAGAGCTTTAATTGGTTTAATACCAGCAATATTGTTAACTTCTCCATTGTTTGGAATTTCATTGTTAAAACTTGGTCTTCCTTTGGCTTTTCTTTTCTTAAGTTTATATTTATTTGGAATTACGCTTGGTCTACTTGTGTCAGCAGGATTATTAAGATTTGGTCCATCTTTTGAAAATATTGCATGGTCTACCATGTTTTTGTTAGCACCTTTTGGCTGTATATACTACCCAGTTGAAATATTACCAGAAATATTCCAATCAATCGCTTTCGCATTGCCATTAGTATATATTTTTGAGGAGACTAGAAATATTTTAGTTAATGGAACAGTCAATTATGAAAATATAATAAATGCAGTCTATCTTAATGGGTTTTATTTAATTTTATCAATATCCGTATTTTATTACTCTTTCGATAAAGCAAGAGAAAAAGGAACTTTGATAAACATGGGAGAATAAATTGGTGCGCCTGCTAGGAGTCGAACCCAGAACCTCCTGATCCGAAGTCAGGCGCTCTATCCAGTTGAGCTACAAGCGCATATAGTATTAATATTATATTTTATGGAAAAAAACATTAATTTTATAGTCAAAGAGAATGAGAAGAATTTAAGGGTTGATGTTTTAATTAACAAAAGAGAGGAATTAATTAGTAGAACTAGGATTAAAAATTTAATTTTAAAAGAAAAGTTAACACTAAATAATGAAATAATTAAAAGTCCGTCAAAAAAAGTCTCAATTGGTGATACTATAAATCTTAAGATTCCAGAGCCTGAAATAGCATCCCTTAAACCTTACGAATTTAAATTAGAAATAATATACGAAGATGATGATCTATTAGTAATTAATAAACCTGCCGGAATAATCATGCATCCAGGAGCTGGAAATTATGATAAGACAATTGTTAATGCATTGATGCATTATGACAAGGATTCTTTATCAAATATAGGTGACGAGTTAAGACCTGGTATTGTTCATAGAATTGATAAAAACACATCTGGTT
This sequence comes from Pelagibacteraceae bacterium AG-390-A23, assembly GCA_003279775.1. Lineage (GTDB taxonomy): Bacteria > Pseudomonadota > Alphaproteobacteria > Pelagibacterales > Pelagibacteraceae > Pelagibacter. The sequence goes on along the minus strand of QCGW01000002.1, from coordinate 35,521 downwards.
TAGTTGTAATTGCAAAAAACAATGAAACTCATGAAAATTTATCAAAACAATTTAGTGATCATACAATTATAAGAGAGTACCAACTTTTAATATGGGGAAAATTAAGACCCTCCTCAGGAAGAATTGAGACATTTATAACTCGTAGTTCAAAAAATAGACAACTTATGGAAGTTAGTAGTTCTAAAGGTAAGAAAGCTATAACAAATTATAAAACACTTGAAATTTTTGAAAATCAGAAAACACCAACCTTAAGTTTAGTTGAATGTAAATTAGAAACAGGAAGAACACATCAGATAAGAGTTCATATGAATTATAAAGGTAATAGCCTAGTTGGAGATGATAAATATAAAAAAAAATATAAAAAGTTAAAAAATATTGATTTAGATATCCAAAATTCAATTACTAAATTAAATAGACAATTTCTGCATGCAAAAACTTTAGGATTTATACATCCACGAACTAAGAAAGAGATGATTTTTTCCTCACTTTTGCCACAAGATCTAAATAATATTCTAAAAATGCTTAGAAACACTGAAGAATAAATTATTGAAAATTAGGTATAATTAATTAAATAAACACCTCTATGAGCACAACAATGAGTAACAATCTGCCAACCCTTTCTAATGAAGGTGGACTATCTGCATATTTAGAGCAGATTAAAAAATTTCCGATGTTAGCTGCAGAAGAAGAATATATGCTAGCAAAAAATTGGAAAACGACTGGTAATATTAAAGCTGCAGAAAAACTAGTTACTAGTCATTTAAGATTAGTTGCAAAGATTGCTATGGGCTACAAAGGATATGGTTTGCCTATTAATGAAATGATTTCAGAGGGAAATGTAGGTCTTATGCAAGCTGTTAAGAAATTTGAACCAGAAAAAGGTTTTAGATTGGCAACTTATGCAATGTGGTGGATAAAGGCTTCTATTCAAGAATATATTTTAAGATCTTGGAGTCTTGTCAAAATTGGAACTACTACTGCTCAAAAAAAATTATTTTTTAATCTAAAGAAAATTAAAAATCAAATTTCTCCAGAGACTGAAGGTGACTTAAGAGATGAACACGTTGATCATATAGCTAATAAGCTCGATGTAAGTAAAGAAGAAGTTGTTTCAATGAATAGAAGACTTTCTGGAAAGGAGTTCTCACTAAATGCTCAAGTTGGAGAAGATGGCGATGAATGGCAAGACTGGTTGGTTGATAAAGAACTTGATCATGACTTAAAATTTGCTCACCACGAGGAAATGGAACAAAGAAAAGATTTATTAAAAGACTCTATTAAAGTTCTTAACGATAGAGAAAGAGAAATTTTATACTCTAGAAGACTAAATGATGACCCAACTACACTAGAAGATTTAAGTAAAAAATATAAAATTAGCAGAGAAAGAGTTAGACAAATAGAAAATAAAGCATTTGAAAAACTCCAAAAGCACATGCTTCTATTAGCTAAATCAAAAAATCTTTTACCTGCAAACTAAACTTCAAAAGGGTTTTCAATTAAAATAGTATCATCTCTTTCTGGACTAGTTGAGATACTTGATACTTTCGCACCAATAAAATCTTCAACAGCAAAAATATATTTTTTTGCATTTTCAGGTAATGAATCCAGATTTTTAACTCCATTTGTAGAAACTTTCCAGCCTGGAAAAGTTTCATAAATTGGTTTTATTTTTATTTGATCTTCTACAGCAGCAGGTAAATAATCTAACCTTTTACCATCAAGCTCATAAGCAACACACATTTTGATTTCATCTAATTCATCGAGTACGTCTAATTTTGTTAAAGCGATACCATCAATCCCTGAAACTTTAATAGTTTGCCTTACCAAAACACCATCAAACCATCCGCATCTTCTTTTTCTACTTGTAACAGTTCCAAATTCTTTTCCACGTGTTCCTAAAAGTTCACCAACATCATCTGTTAACTCTGTAGGAAAAGGACCTTCCCCAACTCTTGTTGTGTAAGCTTTTGTAATTCCAAGAACATAATTAATCGAATTAGGGCCACAACCAGTTCCTGTAGCTGCGCTTGAGGCAACAGTATTGGATGAAGTTACAAAAGGATAAGTTCCATGATCTACATCAAGTAAAATACCTTGGGCTCCTTCGAATAAAATCCTCTTTTTTTGTTTTTTAAATTGATCAATCTTTAGCCAAACTGGCTGAGAAAATTCTAATATTTTGGGTGCTATTTTAAGCAAATTAGATTTAAGCTGATCTTTTTCAAAAATTTTTTTTCCTAGGCCTTTTCTAATTGCATTATGATGAACTAGTACAGAGTCGAGTCTTTGATCTAAATTTTTTTCAGATCTTAGATCCATAACTCTTATAGATCTTCTTCCAACTTTATCTTCATATGCTGGTCCAATTCCACGTCTTGTGGTACCTATTTTGCTTTTTCCTGCTGCATCCTCTCTAATCTCATCCATTTCTCTATGAAAAGGCAAAATTAAATTTGCAGACTCTGAAATAATAAAATTATTTACATTTACTTCTACACCTTTAGATTTTATTTCTTCTATTTCCTCTAATAAAGCCCATGGATCCACGACAACTCCGTTGCCAATAATTGATATTTTGCCTTTTCTAACTATTCCAGATGGCAATAATCTCAATTTGTAAGTAACACCATCAATCACTAAAGTATGACCAGCATTGTGGCCTCCTTGGAATCTTATTACAACATCAGCCTGTTCAGATAACCAATCAACAATTTTTCCTTTACCTTCGTCACCCCATTGAGATCCAACAACGACTATATTTTTCATTATTTAAATTTTCTGTTAACTTTTAAGGAAGTGAGATGGTTAATTGGGCCATGACCTTTTCCATATTTTGGGTTTGATTTAATTGCAGAATTTACATACTTAATTCCTAGCTCACAAGATTTCTTTACTGTTTTTCCACATGATAAAAAAGTTGTAACTGAGCTAGATAATGTACAACCTGTACCATGAGTATTCTTTGTTTTGTAACGCTCGCTTTTGAAGATCTTTATGTCTTTTTTGTTAATTAAAATATCTATTACATTTTTATGTTTTAAATGACCACCTTTTATAAGTACATTTTTGGCTCCTAATCCTATAAGTTTGTTAGCAGCAAAAATCATATCCTCTTTTGTTATAATTGTTGTTTTAGTCAAAATTTCTGCCTCTGGGATATTGGGTGTAATAAGTGATACTTTTTTAATTAATTTTAATTTTAATAATTGAATAGCTTTACTATCTATAAGTTTAGCCCCTCCTTTAGCAACCATAACTGGATCTAATACGATTTTTTTAACTTTAATTACATCCAGAGCTTTCAGTACCATTCTAATAACCTCTGAAGAATGTAGCATACCAATTTTTATTGCATCAGGTCTTATATCTTTGCAACTATAAATAATTTGATTAAAAATTTCTTTTGGGTTAATCCCGACAATTGATTTTACGCCAGTGGTATTTTGAGAAGTAACTGCTGTTATTGCTGTCATTGCATAAGAACCTAGAGCAGTAACAGTTTTGATATCGGCTTGAATGCCTGCTCCACCAGATGAATCAGATCCTGCAATAATTAAAATTTTAGACTTTGGTTTCAATTTATTTAATTTTTTTTGTAATCATATTTACACATTTGTATAAAAGAGCTTTATTTTCACTTTCTCCCATTACTCTTATTTTAGATTCTGTTCCTGATTTTCTTACTAAAATTCTTCCATTACCTTTTATTAATTTGTCTGCATTTTTAATAATTTTTTTTATCTCTGGTTTATTAATAATATTTTTATCTTTTACTTCGATATTTTCTAAAAGCTGAGGTGTTTTCTTAAATTGATAAAAAAATTCACTTGCCTTTTTTCCTTTTCTTAAAGCAAAAAGAGCTTCTAAAGCTACTAGCAAACCATCACCTGTAGTTGCAAATTTACCTAAAATAATATGTCCCGATTGTTCACCGCCTAAATTAAAATTATATTTCTGCATTTTTTCTTTAACATATCTATCTCCAACATTTGCCCTTAGGAATTTTATTCCTTTTGATTTAAAATATTTTTCTAAGCCATAATTTGACATTAATGTTCCAACAACTCCACCTTTTAACATTTTTTTGTTTTTCCATCTTGTTGCTAAAGCAGCAATAATTTGATCTCCATCTATGATATTGCTTTTTTCATCACACATTATAATTCTGTCAGCATCTCCATCTAAAGATACTCCAATATGTGCTTTATATTTTTTTACAGCAGATCTGATTTTTCTCGGAAAAGTTGATCCACATTTTTTATTAATGTTTAAACCATTTGGTTTAACTCCTATTGCTATGACTTTAGCTCCTAATGATTTCAATAATTCAGGACCTGCCTTATAACCAGCACCATTTGCACAATCAATTACTATTCTTAGTCCTCTTAAATTAAACTCTTTAGTGAAATTTTTTTTTAATATTTTAATATATTTTTTGGTACCTGTTTCTAATCTTTTAACTCTTCCTAATTTTTCAGAATGCGAAAGGTTTTTTGAGATTTTCTTATCTATAAGTCCTTCGATTTTTTTTTCTATTTTATCTGATAATTTCATTCCATCAGGACCAAACAATTTTAAACCGTTATCAAAATGTGGATTGTGAGAGGCGGTGATCATTATGCCCATATTGGCCTTCATTTCTTTTGTTAACATAGCCAAACCATTAGTTGGTAAGGGTCCAAGAGTATAAACATGCATACCAGCTGAAGCCAAACCTGAAACAAGAGCTGGCTCAAGTGTATATCCTGACAATCTCGTATCTTTTGCAATTATTGCTGTTTGTTTTTTTTTTTTTTGAGATTTAAAGTATTTTCCGCTAGCAAGTCCAAATTTAAAGAACATATCTCCATTAATATGTTTGCTATTAACTGCTCCTCTTATTCCATCTGTCCCAAAATATTTTTTTGTCATTAATTTTTGACTATCTCATTAAAAACTTTAATACCTTGCTTAACTTCATTAACATCATGAATTCTTAAAATCTGAATTCCTTGCATTAAAAGATATATTGAAGAAGCCATAGTTCCACCGATCCTTTTTTTGCTATCATTTTTTTTTGATATATCTTTAATAAATCTTTTTCTTGAATTCCCTACTAGTATAGGAAAACCTAATGAATGAAAAATAGAAACACCTCTTAAAAGATTCATATTATGTTTCAAATTTTTTCCAAATCCAATTCCAGGATCTAAAATTATATTATTGTGTTTAATACCCTTAGACCTAATTAACTTAATCTTATCCTCAAAATAATCAAAAATATCTAATAATTCATTTTTATATTTCGCTTTCTTTTGCATATTTTCTGGTGTCCCAACTGAATGCTGTATTACAAATGGAATTTTATACTTTTTTAAAATATTTATTGTTTTTGGATCATAACTTAATCCTGAAACATCATTAATAAGTTTAACTCCCATTCTAATACCATTTTCCATAATGTTGGACTTTCTTGTGTCCAAAGATATTGGTATTTTTTTTACAATTAATTTTAATATTTTATTAATTCTATTCCATTCTTGTTTCTCATTTACAGGCTTAGATCCTGGTCTTGTAGACTCTCCACCAACATCTATTATAGATGCACCGCTTTTGTATAAATTAATGGCATGAGTGATGCCCTTATTTTTTTTATTAAATTTTCCTCCATCCGAAAAACTATCGGGTGTAAGATTTAATACCCCCAAAATATTTGGAATTTTTTTAAAATTAAAATTAGAAAAATTTTTTTTTTTTGAATTTATTTTTTTAATATCTGCACTTATTTTTTTTTTTAAATTATTTGGTAATTTCTTGACTTGATTAATTGATATTCTTCTTATCTTTTTTCTTGTAATAATCTCAACATGGTCAAAAGATATTTCTTTAATCTGATGTATAGGAATAGATTTTTTTTTATTTACTAAAATTTTAGATTGATTACCAAAGTAGAAATTACACGCTCTAGTGTAATATCTTTGCATTATTTTTTAGTGAACAATTTTGGGCTTCAAACCCATAGCGCCCAAAGCTGAGTCTTGATCATCTTTTGTTTCTGGATTATCTAAAACTTTATCTTTAGGATATAAATTTTTATTAATTATATTCTCTATTTCTTCACCAGTTAATGTTTCATATGTTATTAGAGCTTTGGCGATTTTATGTAAATCATCTATTTTTTCTGTCAAAATTTTCTTAGCTTGGTTATATCCTTCATCAACAAGTTTTCTTATTTCTTTATCAATTTTTTGAGCAACTTCCTCTGAAACAGATTGAGTTTGAGTAACTGATCTTCCTAAAAATACTTCTTCTTGATTTTCTCCATATTCCACAGGGCCCATTTCTTCACTCATACCATATTTCGTCACCATGGCTCTTGCAAGTTGTGTAGCTTGATTAATATCTGAACCACTTCCGCCACCTGCACCTGTAGATATATTGTCTTTTCCAAAAATTAGTTCTTCAGCAACTCTACCTCCAAAACAAACTGCCAATCTTGCTTTTAAATATTTTATCGAGTAACCATGTTTATCTCTCTCTGGTAAATTCATAACCATTCCAAGAGCTCTTCCTCTTGGTATAATAGTAGCTTTATGTATTGGGTCGTAGCTAGGCATATTAAACGAAACTAAAGCATGACCTCCTTCGTGGTATGCTGTAAGTTTTTTCTCATCTTCAGTCATGACCATTGAACGTCTTTCAGCTCCCATCATTACCTTGTCTTTAGCTTCTTCAAATTCTAGTAATGTGACTATTCTTTTGTTTTTTCTTGCTGCTAATAAAGCGGCTTCATTAACAAGATTTGCAAGATCTGCTCCTGAAAAACCTGGTGTACCTCTTGCAATCGTTCTTAAATTTACATCTGGAGCCATTTTTATTTTTTTTACATGAACTTTTAAAATTTTTTCTCTTCCAATAATATCTGGGTTTGAAACCACAACCTGTCTATCAAATCTTCCTGGTCTTAATAAAGCTGGATCAAGCACATCTGGTCTGTTTGTTGCAGCAATAATAATGACACCCTCGTTTGTATCAAAACCATCCATTTCAACTAATAACTGGTTTAACGTTTGTTCTCTTTCGTCGTTACCCCCACCTAAACCAGCACCTCTACTTCTTCCAACTGCATCAATTTCGTCAATAAAAATTATACATGGAGAATTTTTTTTACCTTGTTCAAACATGTCTCTAACTCTAGATGCTCCTACTCCAACAAACATTTCTACAAAATCTGAACCTGAAATAGTGAAAAACGGAACTCCAGCTTCACCTGCAATAGCTCTAGCTAATAAAGTTTTACCTGTTCCTGGAGGGCCTACAAGCAATGCTCCTCTTGGAATTTTTCCACCCAACCTACTAAATTTTTTCGGATCTTTTAAGAATTCTACTATCTCTTCTACTTCTTCTTTAGCTTCTTCAACACCTGCAACATCGTTAAACGTAACTTTGCCTTTTAGTTCGTTCATCATTTTTGCTTTTGATTTTCCAAAGCCCATCGCTCCACCTTTTCCACCCTGCATTTGTCTCATGAAGAAAATCCATACTGCAATCAGTAATAACATAGGGAACCATGAAAGAAGCACGCCAAACAATGAAGGCATTTTTTCCTCTAAAGGTGCTGCAGAAATGCTTACTCCTTTTTCAGATAATTTTTCTATAAGGTTTGGATCATTAGGAGCATATGTTGAAAAAGAATTTCCATTTGAATAAACACCTTTAATGTTATTTCCTTGAATTTCAACTTTAAGAACTTCACCGTTTTCAACGGAATTCAAAAAATCAGAAAATATTATTTGATTACCTCCTCTAATATTAGACTGAGGATTTTTAAACATATTGTATAGACCTATGGTTAAAAAAATTATAATTCCCCACATTGCTAGATTTTTTAAATTCATAAGTTTAAAATAATAATTATTATTAAATTAACAAGTGACAAAATATCAGTTATTTCATCAACTTTAACGCTCTTTTGATACTATAACTGAGTTATTTACCTTCTTTATTAAACAGTTTCCTAAAGTGGTCATTAATGAGTTATCATTTTTAATTCGATTAATTAAGTTATCAATTTTTTTTCCTCTTACTGGGTAGTATTTTTTACCAACACCTTTTAACACTTCTGTTAAAGACCTAAAAACTACTTCTTCTGGCTGAAGAAAAAAATTTTTATTCAAAATAATAAACTTATTATTATTTAAAATTGTTGAATTGTCTTTCAAATTTTTTTCTACAAAGTATTTAATTGACTCATTAGCAAATCTTAAATTTTTTATAGTTAGATTAAATTTTTCATTATCCAATCCCTCTAATTCTAAGTTTTTAATAAAATTTCTAACTTTTACTCTTTTAAATTGATCATTTTTATTCGAGGGATCTTCAACATAATTATTAAAAACTTTTTTTGTAATATATTCTAAATTTTGTTTAGAAAATTTTAACAAAGGTCTAATCAAATTAATATTTCGTAGAATAGTTTTCTGATCAAATGACACAATACCATTTAAACCACTACCTCTTAAAATTCTAATAAAAAAATTCTCTATTAAATCATCCTCATGATGACCTAATAAAATATTATTTATTTTTAATTTTTTTGCCTTGTTGGTCATGAGTGCATATCTTTTATCTCTTGCAATAGATTGAATGTTGCTTTTTGGTTTTTTTCCAACCCAGGTTAAAATTTCAAGATTAGTAGAGAGTTTTTTTAGAAGCAATTTTGCAAATTTTGCCTCTTTTGACGAATTATTTCTAAGTTTATGATCAACATGAAAATATTTTACTTTTAAATGTTTTTTAATCGAATAAATTTTTGATAAAAAACATAAAGCTAAACTGTCTGGTCCACCAGAAACTGCAACTATAAAATCCTCGTTTAATTTAAGATTTTTTTCAAATTTTTTATAAATTTTAGAAGTTTGTTTATCTTTTAATTGATTTAATAAAAACTTATGAGTCTTGTTTGATGCATTCAAATTTTTTGGACTCATATTTTGCTTTTTGTATTACAGACTGATTTGCATTAGGATATTGTAATTCTACACCATTTATCATTTTACATCCTTGGTCTTTTTCACCAATTTGAACCATTGATACTCCAAGTTTTAATAAATTAATTGGAGCTTTTTTTCCTTTAGGATATTTTTGGTAACCCTCTAAATAAGCAGAAGCTGCATCAGTATATAATTGTCTAATTCTGAATGTTTCTGCATACCAGTATTGTGCACTACCCGCTAACTCATGATTGGGGTTAGATAGAACAAATTCTCTAAAAGCCCTTTCTGCTGTGCTATAATCTCCAACTTTTAAAAAACTTGTTGCAAATTCATATTGCTCCACTGGATTTAAATCTTGAGGAAGTATTTTTTCTTCTGACTGAAAAGTTTCTGTTACAATTGAAGCTGTAGTATCTACAGATTGAATTTGTTGTGAAGTTTCGTTTGTCTCCGTATCTTTATATGAAATTGTTCCTAAATCTTGGGGCTGTGAACTACCAGGTAAAACTTTTTGTTCATCTGTTTTTGGCTTTGAACTTAATTGATTTTCTACGCTACTTATATTTCCAGAGCTTATGTTTGTCTCTATATCTTGAAATCTTATTTGGTTATCTGCTTGAATTTTTGAAAGACGGGTAGATAATTTATCCAATTTAAAATTTATTTCCTCAAATTTATTAGTGAGTTCTCTAAACTGATCCTCAACTTCTGACAATTTTAATAAATGTCTAGTTAAAACATCTTCTGAGTTTTGGTCTAAGTTAGAAACCGAACTATCATTAGTACTTGCTTTCACTTCTATAGATCCAGAATAAACTGCTCTTTCAAGTGTTTTAAGATCATTTTTTATTATTTCTAATGTTTCATAGATATTATGATTATCTGCAAAAGAAATATTAATAAAAAACAAATTTAAGATTAAAAATAATTTTAAAATTAGTAATTTAAATACAAGCATCATTTAAATTAGATTTATGATTATAAAAATGGCAAAAAAAAGACCCTAAAACCTTTAATGGATTTAGGGTCTTAAATTTTAAATAATTAATTTGCTTTAACAGTTACCGATCTTCTGTTTTTTGACCAAGCTAATGGGTTTGAGCCTGAATCAACAGGTCTTTCTTTACCATAACTTAAAACAGTTATCCTGTCTGATGATATACCATAAGTCATCAAATAATCTTTAGCTGCGTTAGCTCTTCTTTCGCCAAGCGCTAAGTTATATTCTCTAGTTCCTCTTTCATCAGCATGTCCTTCAAGCACTACATTGATACTTGGATTTTTTCTTAACCAACTAGCTTGTGCTCTTAAAGTTTCTCTTGAAGCTGTTGTTAATATAGACTCGTTTGTTGCAAAGAATACTCTGTCTGGAACACCGTCTGCAAGATATTCAACCGTATCTGTTCCAGTGTAAACATCACCTTGCATTTGACCTTGAACATTTGAAACTTCTTTTTTTGTTGCACAGGCTGAAAGTGCCAAACAAGCCATTAATACTAAAAGTGTGTTTTTTAAAATTTTGTTTAATCTCATTAAATTGCTCCTTGCTGCTAATTTCAATTTCTTAACTTTTTCACAACTAAATAGAGGTTTCAAGTATAAAAATCAAGAAATTTACAAAAATTAATCTCTTAATTGCTTAATAAAGATGACCATGATGGGTCTGAAGCATCTGTTGGTGTCTTTATTTGCCGCTCATTATAACCCGTTAAATCTATTGACCACAATTTTGCTGAAAAGCCTTCTCCTTTCGAGTTAGTTTTTGTCTCTCTATAAAATATTAATACCCTTCCATTTGGAGACCAAGATGGTGCTTCTTGATAATAATTTTCAGTTAACAACCTTTCACCACTGCCATCAGTTCTCATTACACCTATATAAAATTTTCCTTTATGTAATTTTGTAAATGCAATTAAATCTCCTCTTGGAGACCATACAGGTGTTCCATATAAACCATTACCAAAAGAAATTCTTTTTACATCACTTCCATCATTCTTCATTACATAAATTTGCTGATAACCACTTCTATCAGAATTAAATGTAATATATTTTCCATCAGGAGAATAAGATGGGGAGGTGTCAATTGATGGATGATTGGTAATTTTTTCAACAATTCTATTTTCTAAATCCATAGTGTAAATATCTGACTTTCCATCTTTAGCAAAACTCATAATTATTTTTTTACCGTCAGGTGAAAAACGCGGTGCAAATGTCATCCCAGGAAAATCTCCAACTACCTCTTGTGTACCAGTTTCTATATCTAATAAATAAACCCTTGGCATATTTTTAAAGTAAGACAAATAAGTTACCATTTGACTTGCTGGATTAAATCTTGGTGTTAAAACTAACTCATTCCCTAATGTCAAAAATTTATTGTTAGCTCCGTCTTGATCCATGATTGCTAATTTTTTTATTCTTTGTGTTTTTGGTCCTTCTTCTGAGACATAAATTATTCTTGTATCAAAATAACCTTTTTCTCCAGTCAGCCTTTCGTAAACCTTATCAGAAATAATATGCCCTACTCTTCTCCAATTGTTAGGAACTGTGGTAAAAGCTAAAGCCATCATTTCTTTAGCAGCTAAAACGTCCCATAATCGAAACTCAACTCTTAATTTATCGTCAACATAATTTACTTTGCCGGTAATAAGTGCTTGAGCTTTAATTAAATTCCAATCTTCAAATCTTGGTTTTAAATTTGCAATATCAGGAGCTTGTAAAAAAGCTTTTTTATCTAAAGGATTAAATAAACCTGAAGTTTTAAGATTATTTTCAACAATATTAGATATTTCAGAGCCTATGTTCTCTTTTTTTAATATTTTTTCAAAACTTTTTCTAGAGGTTTCGTCAATTGATAAAGGCGATACTGCTAAAGGTAGAGGATCCAGATTTCCTCGAGTAATATCTACCTCAATTAAAGCAAAAGCATTTACTGGAATTAAGATTATAAAAAATAATATAATTTTTTTTAACATATATAAATTTTTACACACCTATATTACCCCCCCAACATCTCACTTGCATCAAAATTAAATATTATATTTTTCCATCTCTCATATCCTGAAGCTGGTACTCTTAAAGGATTGCAAATCTGCACTGCTCTTCTGACACTATCAGCCAATGTTCTGAATCTTTCCTTTCCGGGCGTATTCATCTTTACATGATCTAGCATTTCCATATCATCAATTGAGCCATCAGGTTTTAGACTAAGTTTTATTCTTACCAACATATCTTCTGGGGCATAAGGCAAACCCAACGGAATACTCCAACAAGTAAAAATTTGAGCTTGCAATGCTTGTTCCTCTGTAATTGTTAGCTTTCCAGTTAAGACTGATTTATCTTGATCTTGTGTAATTTCATTATTTTTTTTTAATTTTTGCTTGCTTGCGTCAATTTTAGCTTTATCAATTTTTGCTTTAAGTTCATTGGGATCAAATAAATCATCTTTTTCAAATTCAGAAACCTGTTTCACCTCTTCATCTAATTTATCTGGGTTTTGTTTTTTTTCCTCTTTTGTTTCAACCTTTTTTACTGTTTTTTCTGGCAGAGGGATCGCTTCAGGAGTTTGATTTTCTACTTTTTTATTATTCTGATCAGGAGATATAACTGTTTTTGTTTTAGTTTTTTCTACTTTTTTTGGTGGAGCTTGTTCTGAAACAAGTTTTTTTTCTTTCTCTTTTATTTTCTCAATTATTTTTTTAGCCTTAGGTGCAAATGGAATATTAGTTTTTTCTGCTATTTGAATTAACTCAACCGATACTATTGGGGGAATATCAAGTGGTTTCTTTGCCAAAAAAGGTAAGCTCATAGCCGTAATGAAAATTAATAAAGCATGTAAAGCGGAAGAAATAATTAAACTTCTATTCACTTTAATTACCTTTGTTTATACGGTTCTGAAATCAATGCTACTTTAGTAAAACCAGATCCTGATAGTAATCCCATTATTTCTAAAACTCTCCCATAATTTATAGTTTTATCACCTCTAACATAAATTCTGGTATCAGTTCTATTTTTTGAAACCGCTAAAACTTTTGCAATAATATTATCATATTCAACTTTTGCTTCTTGAATAAAAATTTCACCTTTTGCGTTAATTGACAGTGTTAAAGGTTCTGTTTCTTCAGGTAAAGAGTCTGCTGAACTTTCTGGTAAATCAACTTGAACACCTACCGTTAATAATGGTGCTGTTACCATAAATATAATTAATAATACCAACATAACATCAACGAATGGAGTAACATTTATTTCACTCATAGGTTCTTTTGATGAGCGATTAAATTTAAAAGCCATTTTTTAGATGATAGTTAAAAATCTTTTAGAGAAGTTTTCTAATTTTTCAGAATATTTTTTAGCATCGTTATTAAATTTGTTGTAGGCAACTACTGCTGGTATTGCAGCCAACAGACCAAGTGCCGTTGCAAATAAAGCTTCGGCTATTCCAGGCGCAACTATCGCAAGACTTGTGTTTCTTGAAATAGCTATAGATTGAAAAGAATTCATAATTCCCCAAACAGTTCCAAATAATCCAATAAATGGTGCTGTTGAACCTACTGTTGCCAAAAAAGTAAAACCTTTTTCAATTTTTGTCATTTGTTTTTCAATTCCAGCTTCTAGAGAAGCGCTCATTCTTTCACTAATGTTAGTTCTTGATTTTTTTTTAAGTAACCCCTCCATTGCATCTTGAAACACAAGTGACATTGGATCCTCGAGTTTACTAGGTAAACTATTGTAAAAAGTTTCAGCAGATTTAGAATTCCAAAATTTTTCTTCAAATTCCTCTGAAGATTTAGATATTTTTTTAAATAAACGAAACTTTTCAATAATTACTGCCCAAGAATATATTGAGCACAATATTAATATAATCATTACTGACTTAACAATTATGTCTGCTCTAAAAAATAAACTGAATAATGAAAAATCAGTATTCGTTCCTAATTCAACTGCTTTTGTCGCTATATCTGCTTCCATGCTTACTCATCACACGTAAATGTGTCATGATTTTGTCTTTTAATTTAAATTGATTATTCTTCTTTTTGATAAGTTTCGTAGAAAAAACTAGCTATTAGAATAGCATCTGCCTTGTTATTATCTTTTTTTTTTGACAATTGCGATGAAAAATATGGAAAAATTTCAATAGCTCTTGTTCTGCTCGCATCTTTTTCTGAATTAATAAGGTTAAAATATTTTTTCCACTTAGCAGGCCTAACATAATAGACAGGTAAATGCATTGCGCTACATATTCCCTTTAAAATACCAAAAGATTGACCAAAATTAAACATACTAGTAACGCCTTGTCCAGGCATTGCAGAAACTTGCTCAATTACAACTTTTATGTTTTTTTTATCAAATTTGTTTATCCTTTCACTAATTTCATTAAATATTTGAGCACCATTTACTTGTCTTTTATTCTTCTTACCATCTGTCATGGTTGGCATTTCAATTACGTCTTTTATTATACCATCTTGAAAAAAACAGATTGAGCCTGAGATGCCTGGATCAATTCCAATAATCATCATTAAATACCACCTAAATTAACGTTTGAATAAACGTTCTGAACATCGTCATATTCCTCAAGAGTTTCTAAAAAATCTACTACACTATCTTTATTATCTTTATTTACTTCAACACTATTTAACGGGACCCATTCAATTTCTGTAGAAATAAAATTCACAATAATTTTCTCAAGATTTTTTTTTACATTATATATTTCGCTCATTTGACACTGGACCTCATGATAATCCTCATAAGATAAACATTCATCAGCTCCTGACTCAATCGCTAAATCTAAAATTTTTTCATCAGATATCTCTTTTTTATCAATTTTGATTATACCCAATTGTTGAAAATTGTGAGATGCCGAACCTTGAGTTCCTAAGCTCCCACCATTTTTTTGAAAAATAGTTCTTATATTTGATGCGGTCCTATTTTTGTTGTCTGTTAATGTTTCAACTATAACAGCAATCTTTTCTGGTCCAAACCCCTCGTATCTTAAATTTTCAAAATTTGCTCCTGTAGCTGCAGAAGATTTATCTATTGCTCTTTCAATATTATCTTTAGGCATATTTGCAGATCTAGCAGCCTGTACTGCAGATCTTAGTCTGGGGTTCATTGCTGGATCTTTATCACCAAGTTTTGCTGCAACAGTAATCTCTTTAGATAATTTTGAAAATATCTTTGATCTTTGCTTATCAGCCTTACCTTTTTTATGTTTAATTCCTGCCCAATGTGAATGTCCTGCCATGATCTTTAAATAGTTTTTAGTTGATCTCCGTATACATAGCTTTTGATGTCTATTGCTAAACCTGTTTTTATATCACAATCTACTATAACACCACACAAAGTAGCATCTCCAGTAGCAGGAAAGTGTTTCACTGAATTCTTTTTTAAAAATCTATTCAAAGAATTTTCTTTATTCATTCCAATCACTGAATCATAATCCCCACACATACCTGCATCGGTTTGATATCCAGTTCCATTATTAAGTATTCTGGCATCATTTGTTGGAATATGAGTATGGGTTCCAACTACGAGAGTTGCCTTTCCATCAAATAGATGTCCTATAGCATTTTTTTCGCTAGTAATTTCACCATGAAAATCAACTACAAGTAAATCAAAATCCTTATTCATTTCATTTTCTTTTAAAAATTTTTGAGAAGCTTCAAAAACATCTTCACACTTTTTCATAAAAACGTTGCCCATCAAATTAAGAACTCCAATTTTTATATCATTCTTTGTTTTATAAATCTGAAAACCTTTTCCTGGTGCAGGTTCAAATAAATTTTTAGGTCTTAATAGTCTTTCTTCTTTATCAATAAATTCCATAATTTCTTTTTGATCCCAAACATGGTTGCCGGTTGTGATAACATCAACTCCACAATTAAAAAAATCCTTACATATTTCTTTAGTTAGCCCCACACCTTGAACTGCTGCATTTTCACCGTTTACTATTACAAAATCGATTTTGTTTTTATCAATTTCATTTAATAAATTACTTGTTAATTTAGAACATCCTGAAATTCCAACAACATCTCCTAAAAATAAAATTCTCATTGTATAATTTTTTTCTCGGTTATTATTAAATCAAGTTTCTTATCATACCTGTTGATAGGTATTTTTTTTATCTCCTGGTATGAAAATCCTAATCCAATTTTAAATATTTTTTTAATTTTAGATACTTTTTCTAAATAACGATCATAAAATCCTCCACCATAGCCTAATCTATTCAAATCATCATCATAAGCTACTAAAGGAACAAATATTATATCTGGGTAAATTTTCTTTCCTAAAGTTGGCTCAGCAATTCCATACTTATTAATTTTTAATGGATCTTTATTTGTCCATTCAAAAAAATCCATTTGGTTATTTTCTCTAATTATTGGTAAGAAAATATTTGCCTTTTTGTTTCTTAAAAAATAAAGCATATCCAAATCATCAATCTCATGATTACAAGGGAAATACCCTCCTACATTTTTGAAATTAATTTTGTTTTTTTTTAAAAATCGATAAATTCTTCCAGGATTGAGAATAAGTTTTTTATTCGAATTTTTTTTTCTTAGATTTAAAATTTCACTTCTTAGCTTAGATTTACTCACAGACCTAATTTGAAATGTTTTCTAATTTTGCTTTTTTTACAAAATTTGATATTTGATCAGCAGCTTCATCAATTAAATTTTCGTATTTTTTTTGATTATCGTCAATTTCTTGTTTTAAATTTTCATGATTAAGATTTAGTTTTTCAATTTCAGATTCTTTTGTATCCCTATAATCGTAAATTAAGGATTTTAGTTCTTTAAATTTTTTTGATAGATCATTTAATTCTTCTTTTTTTTGATCTACTTTTTTCTTAGTTTCGTAATATTCATCCATTATTTTTACAGCTGTAATTAATAATAATTTATTTTCACCTAGATTTCCCAAATCATTTTTTAAATTATTAAACTTTTTGTTAATTTGAATTAACAATTCTTCTAAGTGCTCCTCTTGTCCATCTTCACAAGCGAGCAAAAACTCTTTGTTGTTAAATTTTATACTTACATTTGCCATTTATCTATTTCATCCAATAGTGTGTCAGTTTCTTGATTAAGTTCGTCAATTTTTTCAGAAAATTCAATTTGTTTTCTCTCTTCCAACTTTTCTTTATTTTTTAAATCCTCAAGTTTTTTTGACAGATTTTCATGTTCCTCGAGTAAAGTTTTATATTTTTCTTCAATCTGCGTTTTTTCAATTTCTAATTGATTTTGTTTTGTGCTTAAATTTTCGATATTTTTTTGTAATTCAGGATTTGTTAGATCTAAATTTTTTAATTCCTCTAATGCAATATTTAATTTTTTTTCTTTTTCGTTTATAGAATTCATATATATATGTTTATATTATTAAATAGATTCTTCTTAGTCTAGTCAGGATAATTTTGAGCAAACTACACAATGATTTAGCTAATTGCATCAGATTTTTATCAATTGATGCTGTTCAAAAAG
The DNA here is from genome assembly GCA_003279775.1 of Pelagibacteraceae bacterium AG-390-A23. Lineage (GTDB taxonomy): Bacteria > Pseudomonadota > Alphaproteobacteria > Pelagibacterales > Pelagibacteraceae > Pelagibacter. The sequence goes on along the minus strand of QCGW01000002.1, from coordinate 18,075 downwards.
CAAATTCAGGTCACCCAGGAATGCCGATGGGCATGGCAGATGTTGCAACAGTGTTATTCAAAAAATTTTTAAGATTTAATCCAAAGAATCCAGATTGGTTAAATAGAGATAGATTTGTTTTGTCTGCTGGTCATGGTTCTATGCTTTTATATTCTTTGCTTTACCTTACTGGATATAAAAGCATATCAATTAATAATATTAAAAAATTTAGGCAGCTTAATTCTATTTGTGCTGGACATCCTGAATATCATCCGAAAACAGGTATTGAAACTACAACAGGTCCTCTTGGACAAGGTATATCTAATGCAGTTGGTTTTGCAATAGCTGAAGAAATTTTAAAAAATAAATTAAGTAAAGATTTAATTAATCACAAAACTTATGTTTTAGCTGGAGATGGATGCTTAATGGAAGGAATAAGTCATGAAGCGATGAGTTTAGCGGGACATTTAAAACTTAAAAATTTAGTTATGCTATTTGATAACAATTCAATTTCAATTGATGGTCCAACAAATCTCGCGGTTTCAGATAATTTTAAAAAAAGATTTGAAGGATATGGTTGGGATTATATTTCAATCAACGGTCATAATGAAAAAGAAATTTTTAAAGCACTAAAAAAAGTTCAAAAAGCTAAAAAACCTACTGTGATTTCTTGTAAAACAAAGATTGGATATGGTTCACCGAATAAATCAGGAAAAGCATCGTCCCATGGAAGTCCATTGGGAGTAGATGAAATCAAGCTTGTAAGAAAAGCCTTAAATTGGAAAACCAAACCTTTTGATATCCCAAATAAAATTTTAAATGAATGGAGAAAAATTGGCCAAAGAGGTGAAATTTTAGAAAAAAAATGGAACAAAGCATTAAAAAGAAAAAAAATAAAATTTAATCAAAATTTAAAAAATAATTTTACTACGGTGCTTAAGAAAGAAAAAGAGAATGCAATAAAGGAGCCAAAAAGTTTGGCTACTAGAAAATGTTCAGAAATGACATTGAATGCATTAACAAAACAAAAAAATAATTTAATTGGTGGCTCAGCTGATTTAGCGGGATCAAATAATACAAAAACTAAAAACCATAAAATAATTAAACCTGGAGATTTTACTGGTGACTACATTCACTACGGAGTGAGAGAACACGCAATGAGTGGGGTTATGAATGGTATCGCACTTCACAGTAATCTAATTCCTTATGGAGGTACTTTTTTAATATTTTCTGATTATTGCAAACCTTCGATCAGATTGTCTGCCTTAATGAAAAAAAGAGTCATTTATGTAATGACTCATGACTCTATTGGGCTGGGAGAAGATGGCCCTACCCATCAACCTATAGAACAGCTTTCGGGCTTGCGTGCTATACCTAACCTGAATGTATTCAGACCTGCAGATAGAATTGAAACTATCGAGTGTTGGGAACATGCATTAAAAAGCTCAAAAACACCTAGTGTATTATCTTTAACAAGACAAAATTTAAATCCAGTAAGAAAAACATACTCAAATAAAAACTTATGCTCATTAGGTGCTTACGAGGTTTTAAGAACTAATAAAAAAATTAATCTAACAATATTAGCGAGTGGATCTGAAGTTAATCTAGCGTTAGAGGTTAGCCATAAATTAGCCAAAGATAAAATATATTCCAAAGTGATATCAATGCCTTCTATGGAACTTTTTGAATTACAATCAAAATCTTATAAAAATAAAATTTTAGAAGAAACAAAATTTAAAATATCCATTGAAGCTGGATCAAGTGATTGTTGGAAAAAATATGTAGGTGATAACGGTATTGCTTTTGGAATTGATGAATTTGGAAAAAGTGCACCCTATAAAGAAATTTATAAATATTTTGGACTAGAGAGTACAAACATTAAAAATATTACTAAAAAATTATTAAATAAATAAAATGACAATTAAAATTGGAATTAATGGAATGGGACGGATTGGTCGAATGGTTGTTAGATCAATTGTCGAAAGTAAAAATAAAAATTTAAAAATTAATCATATAAACAACAGGTCAAATTCAGAAACTACATCTAAATTAGTCAAATATGATTCTATACATGGAAAATTAAATGCTGATTTAGATTATGATCCAAATCATTTAATAATTAATAAAAATAAAATTACATTTTCTCAAGAAACAAAAATTGAAGACATAAATTGGAAAAAATATGATGTTGATTATGTTTTCGAATGTACTGGAAAATTTAATTCGAAAGAAAAACTTCTTGCTCACATAGAAAATGGTGCAAAAAAAGTGATCGTTTCTGCTCCGTGTAAAAATGCTGATAAAACAATAGTATTTGGTGTTAATGAAAATATAATTACTAAAGAGGATAAAATAATATCTGCAGCTTCGTGCACAACTAATTGTCTAGCACCAGTAACCAGTGTTCTTGATCAAAATTTTGAAATTGAAAAAGGTTTTATGACTACAATTCATTCATTTACTAGCGATCAGAGAATTTTAGATAACTCTCACAAAGATCCCAGAAGAGCGAGATCTGCAAGTCAATCAATCGTTCCTACCTCAACAGGAGCTTCAAAAGCAATAGGAGAAATAATACCTAACCTAAAAGGGAAATTAGAAGGTGTTGCGATGAGAGTGCCTACTCCTAATGTTTCTCTTGTTGAATTAGTTTTTTGTACAAAAAAAAATATTAATGTAAAAAAAATTAATGATGCCTTTGAACAAGCATCAAAAAATAAATTAAAAAACATCTTAGAAGTTACTCATGAAAAATTAGTATCTATAGATTTTAATCATCATCCTGCTTCCGCAATAGTAGATGCTTCTTTAACAAATGTAGTTGGAAGTAATATGGGTAAAATATCAGCCTGGTATGATAATGAGTGGGGCTTTTCTAATAGAATGTGTGATATCGCTGAAACTTTGCATAAAATCTCTTAATGAGAAGTATTATAAACGAAAAAAATCTAAAGAATAAAAAAATATTATTAAGACTAGATTTGAATGTCCCTTTGGAAAGAGACAAGATAACAGACACAACAAGAATCGATAAAATTATTCCTACATTAAATTTTTTGATTAAAGAAAATGCTAAAATTATAATTTTATCTCATGTTGGAAGACCAAAAGGAAAAATTGTTAAAGAGCTCTCCCTAAAACCAATTTGTGAAGAATTGCAAAATAAATTAAGAAAAAAAGTAAAACTTATCACTGAAAATATTAAAGAAATAAAAAATAAAAATTTCTTCAATGACTATGATGAAGATATTTTTATATTAGAAAATATTAGATTTTATTATGAGGAAGAACAAAATGACAATAAGTTTGCTGAAATGCTATCAAATCTTGGAGATATATATGTAAATGATGCTTTCTCTTGTTCGCATAGAGCTCATGCCTCAATTTATAAAATTCCAAAATTTTTACCCTCGTTTTCTGGGTTGCAGCTAGACTTAGAGTTGAATGCACTTAATAAAATAACTTCTGAAATTACCAGGCCAATTACTTGTATTATTGGGGGGTCTAAAATTTCAACTAAAATTAATATTATTAAAAATTTAATTCCTAAATTTGATAATATTATAATTGTTGGGGGTATGGCTAATAATTTTATAGAATATTTTGGAAATAGTGTTGGAAAATCTATTAAAGAAAAAAATTGTGATAAAATAGTTGAAGAAATTATCTCTCTTTCAAAAAAAGAAAAGTGTAAAATAATTTATCCAGATGATGTGATTATATCTAAAGATTTAAATGGATCTCCTCAAAAGAAGGAATTGAACGAGATATTATCTGATGAAATGATATTAGATATTGGTCCAAAAACTATAGATAAAATAGCAAAAATTATTGATAATAGTAAAACTATACTTTGGAATGGACCCGCAGGATATTTTGAAAATCCAAATTTTGCTTTCGGAAGTATTCAAATAGCAAAAAAAATAATTGAAAATAAAAAAGCAAACAAAATTTTTTCAGTTGCTGGTGGTGGTGACACGGTCTCTTTATTAAATAATTTAAAGGCTGTTAATAATTTTAATTTTGTTTCAACTGCAGGTGGAGCTTTTTTAGAATATCTTGAAGGTAAAAACCTTCCTGGTATAACCGCATTAAATTAAAATGTCTGAATTAAATAAAATTGTACTTAAAATAATTTCAAATGGCAAAGGTATACTTGCTGCTGATGAAAGCAATGGAACTATGACAAAAAGACTTGAAGCAGTAAATGTTGAATCAACTCCAGAAAATAGACTTTGCTTCAGAGAAATTCTTTTTTCGTCAGATGGAATGAAGGATTATATAGGTGGTGTAATTCTTTACGATGAAACTATAAATCAAATTTCTAGCACAGGAAAATCAATACCAGATTTAATATCTAGTTCAGGTGCAGTTCCTGGGATTAAAGTTGACACAGGTACAAAAGATTTAGCAAATTCACCTAAAGAAAAAATTACAGAAGGATTAGATGGCCTTAGAGATAGATTAAAAAAATATTATGATCTTGGAGCAAGATTTACAAAATGGAGAGGTGTATATTCTATTAGTGATAAATATCCAAGCAAACTGGCAATTAGTAGTAATGCTCATGCACTTGCTAGGTACTCTGCACTAGTACAAGAAAGAGGGATGGTTCCAATAATAGAACCTGAGGTATTAATGGATGGAAACCATTCTGCTGAAGATTGTTTTAATAAAACATCAGAGGTAATTAAAAAGTGTTTTGAGGAACTAATTTTACACAAAATTGATCTCTCAGGAATAATATTAAAACCAAATATGATTTTGCCTGGAAGCCTATTAGAAGATAAAATTTCTGGTGAAGAAGTTTCCATCAAAACTTTAGAATGCCTTAAAAATTCTGTTCCCAATGAAGTTCCTGGAATAGCTTTTTTATCTGGAGGGCAATCTGAAATTGAAGCTACAGAAAATTTAAATTTAATCAATAAAAATAATAATACAAATTTTTTAATGACCTATTCATATGGAAGAGCTCTTCAACAAAGCGCTTTAAAAGTTTGGTCTAACGATATTAAAGATGTAGAAGCTACTCAAACTACTTTTAATCATAGAGCTAAAATGTGCACCTTAGCTGCTCAAGGAAAATGGTCTAGCGAACTTGAAAATAAATAAAAAAAAATTTATTTATCTTATTTCTCCTAACACAATACACAATTCATTCTATAACAATCTAAAATTAGTTCTTAAAACAAAAAAAGTAAGTTTTTTTCAACTTAGACTTAAAAATTGTTCTCTTAAAAAGAAAATTATAATTGGAAAAAAAATTAAGAATATTTGTAAAAAAAATAAAGTAAAATTTATAATTAACGATGATCCTTTACTAGCTTTAAAATTAGATGCAGATGGTTGCCATCTAGGTCAAAAAGATATGAATATTTATATTGCAAAAAAAATACTTGGTAAAAAAATTATAGGAATTACTTGTCATAATTCTATGAATTTAGCAAAAAAAGCCATTAAAGCTAAAGCTGATTACATTGCGTTTGGTGCATTTAATCAATCTAAAACTAAAAAAATTAAGCATGTAGCCTCTTTAAAGATTTTAAATAAAGTTAAAAAATTTACAAAAACTCCATTAGTGGCTATTGGTGGAATTAATTCTGTTAATTATAAAAATCTATTATTGAATAATGCCAATTATTTAGCTATCTCAGGATACATTTGGAAAAATAAAAAATATAAACCATTACAAGCTATAGAAAGATTAAAATGAAAATTAATGCTGGAGAAATAAGAGTTGGAATGCTCTTAGAATATAAAAATGACTTATGGCAAGTTTTGAAAACCCAACATGTGAAACCAGGAAAAGGTGGTGCGTTTGCTCAAGTTGAAATGAAAAGCTTAAACAAAAATACAAAGTTAAATGAAAGATTTAGATCAAGTGAAACAGTAGAAAAAGCATCATTGGAGGAAACGACTTTCAATTATCTTTATAGTGATGAAACTAATTATTTTTTTATGGATCCAAAAACTTTTGAACAAATAGAAATAAAAAAAGAAACTGTAGGTGATAAGGGTAAATTTTTAATTGAAAACCTACAAGTTTCTGTAAGTTTTTATAATGAAAACCCATTATCAATTGAATTACCTAACCAAGTACATTGTAAAATTGAAGCTACTGATGCAGCTCTTAAAGGACAAACTGTGTCATCATCTTATAAACCAGCAACTCTTGATAATGGTTTAAACATTCAAGTTCCTCCATTCATTGAAGCAGGTGATGAAATCGTAGTTGATACCCGAAATTTAGAATACATTAAAAAAATCTAAAATGATCTCTATATCTTCAAATTTAAATATTATGATTAAAGCAGCTGAAAAAGCCTCTAAGTCTGCAATAAGAGATTTTGGAGAAGTTGAGAAACTGCAAGTATCTAAAAAAGGACCACGAGATTTTGTTACAAAAACAGACAAAAATGTAGAAAAAATTCTAATTGAAGAACTTTCTAAAACAAAAAAAAATTATTCTTTTTTATCAGAGGAAGTTGGTTCAATTGAAAACAAAGATAGAGATAATATTTGGATTATCGATCCTATAGATGGTACAACAAATTTTTTACATGGCATTCCTCATTTTGCAATTTGTTTGGCTCTTGAATCTAAAAAAGAGATAATCAGTGGTTTAATTTATGACCCTATTAAAGATGAAATGTTTTATGCAGAAAAAAACAAAGGAGCTTATCTAAACAACCAAAGATTAAGAGTATCAAATAGAAACTTAATAGATGAATGTTTGTTTTCAAGCAATCATGAAGGAGTAAAATTCAGCAATTTAAATATGAGATACAGCGGATGTGCAGCTTTAGACTTGGCTTATGTAGCTTCAGGTAGATTAGATGGTTTTTTTCATAATAAAATTAATATCTGGGACGTTGCAGCAGGAGCCTTGTTAGTAGAGGAGGCAGGTGGAATAGTTAATGATTTATATAAATTTGATTATAAGAACATAGATATTCGAGCATCAAGTGGGGCAATTAATGATAAAATGCTTGAAAATTTAAAGAACTTTTAATTGTGTTCTAGGTTTCTTTTGCTATAAGTCTCGATATGAAAAAAGACATACATCCAAACTACCACACTATTAAAGTTGAAATGACTGATGGTACTCAATTTGAAACTAAATCAACTTGGGGTGCTGAGGGGGATATATTAAAATTAGAAATAGACCCTAAATCTCATGCAGCATGGACTGGTGGAAAACAAAAATTAATGGATAAAGGTAGAATAAGTAAATTTAATAAAAAATTCCAAAATTTTAAATCAGAAAAAAATAGCTAAATGTCAAATGCACCCTTAATGCCAATGGCAACTGCCGTATGGTTAGTAGAAAATACTACATTAACTTTCAAACAAATTGCAGATTTTTGTAAATTACATGAAGTTGAAATACAAGGGATTGCAGATGGTGAAGTGGCAAAAGGTATTAAAGCATATAATCCCATTATATCTGGTCAACTTTCAAGAGAGGAAATTGAGCTATCTTCAAAAGACGAAAATAGACCATTAAATATTAAAAGTAGTGATATTGAAATTTCAAATAACGAAAAGAAAATAAAGAAATATATTCCTTTATCAAAAAGGCAAGATAAACCTGACTCTGCTTTATGGTTAATTAAACAACACAATATATTAAAAGATTCTCAAATAGCCAAATTGGTTGGCATTACTAAAAATTCTGTCACATCAATTAGAAATAAAAGTTATTGGAATTATAACAATCTAAACCCAAAAGATCCTGTTGCTTTAAATTTATTCACTCAAAAAGATTTGGTTGAGGCTATTGAAAAAGCAGAAAGAAGAATAAAAAGAGAAAAAAAAGAAAAAGAAAAACAAAATAAATCAACCCAGGCATCTGTATAATGAATAAAATTAATAGACATAAATTTATAAAAGTGTTATCTAAGCGCTTTTTTGGAGGTAGTTATTAAAATAGAAGTCAAAGATAATAATGTTGAACAAGCTTTGAGGGTTTTAAAAAGAAAACTTCAAAGAGATGGTTTCTTTAAGGTAATTAAATTAAAGAATACTTATGAAAAACCATCAGAAAAGAAAAAGAGAATACTTCAAGAAAATATAAAAAGAGTTAAGAAATTAAATAAACTCAAAAATAGAATTTAAAAATACCGCGGGGTGGAGCAGTCTGGTAGCTCGTCAGGCTCATAACCTGAAGGTCGGCGGTTCAAATCCGTCCCCCGCAACCAATTTAATTGTATTTTAAAATTAGATTTATTGCAATCAACAAGGAAGTTCTTAATTGTTTCTATAGTTAACTGATTGAATGATTTTATAAATTTTTCTTTTTTCTCAATCATAGATTTTTATCATCAGCAAATACTTCAAAAGAAATTGGTTTGTTTTTGCAAAACTTAAGTATTTGTTTAGAGTATGATTTATAGTTTTTTGGGCCAGCTTAGAGTAGTTGTAAATCTTTTAACAATTTTTTTTAATTAAATTTATAATTTAACAGAGGTCTACAATATCACAAAAGATCTTTATATTAATAATATCTACAAATTCTTTGTAATATCTTCTGTCATTTTTTTTGCATCTGCAAAAAGCATTAAAGTGTTTTCTTTATAGAATAAATCATTATCTATTCCTGCATATCCAGGGGATAAGCTTCTTTTGACAAATAATACAGATTTACATTTTTCCACGTCTAGAACTGGCATTCCATAAATTGGACTTTGAGGATCTGTTTTTGCTACAGGATTAGTAACATCATTTGCACCGATCACAAATGCAACATCTGCATTTGCAAAATCATTATTTATTTCTTCCAATTCAAATACTTCATCATATGGAACATTTGCTTCAGCCAGTAAAACATTCATATGACCAGGCATACGTCCAGCAACTGGATGAATAGCATATGATACTTTGATATCATTCTTTTTTAATGTATCTACCATTTCTCTTAAAGCATGCTGCGCTTGTGCTACTGCCATTCCATACCCTGGAACAATTATAACTGAAGATGCATTTTTCATTAAAAAAGCCGCATCATCTGCATTGCCACTTTTTACTGGTCTTTGTTCCTTGCTTTGACTTCCAGAAGTTTGATCAGTAGCTCCAAAACCACCTAAAATAACGTTAAAGAATGATCTATTCATTCCTTTACACATTATATACGAAAGTATTGCTCCAGACGATCCAACCAATGCACCTGTAATAATTAAAGCTGTGTTTTCTAAAGTAAATCCAATCCCAGCTGCAGCCCAACCCGAATAAGAATTCAACATCGAAATTACAACTGGCATATCTGCACCACCAATAGGAATGATAATTAAAAATCCAATTAAGAAAGAGACTGCTATTAAAATCCAAAATAAATTAGTTGATTGGTTTGAACAAAGGTAAATTGTTAAAATTACAATTAATACTAACAATAATGCGTTTAATAAATGCTGACCTTTAAAAGTTATGGGTGCGCCTGACATTATTCCTTGCAATTTTAAAAAAGCTATAACAGAACCTGAAAAAGTAATTGCACCAACAGCTGCCCCTATTGCCATTTCAATTAAACTTGCAAGCTTAATATTACCTGGTGTGCCAAGATTAAAGGCTGCAGGATTTATAAATGCAGAAATAGCAACAAATACTGCTGCTAGACCAACTAAACTATGAAAGCCTGCAACTAATTCTGGCATTGCAGTCATCGGAATACGATATGCTATAAATGCTCCAATACTCCCACCAATAGCTAAAAATATAAGAACATAAATAAAACCAGAGGTAAAATTACCTACAGAAAGAAATGTAACTGATACGGCAATAACCATTCCAATTATTCCAAATAAATTTCCCTGTCTAGAAGTTTCAGGAGATGACAAACCTCTTAAAGCAAGAATAAATAATACCCCAGATACTAAATATAAAATTGCAGATAAATTTGCAGACATTAATTATTTATCCTTTTTCTTTTTTTTATACATTGCTAACATTCTTTGGGTGACTAAAAATCCACCAAAAATATTAACAGCCGCTAAAATAATTGCTAAAAATCCATAAATACTAGATGATGAAAAAACTACTCCATCACTTCCAGACAAAGCTGCGATTATCGCACCTACGATGATTACTGAAGAAATTGCATTTGTGACTGACATTAAAGGTGTATGTAAAGAAGGTGTTACACTCCATACAACGTAGTAGCCAACAAATATTGATAATATAAATATACTTAATCTGAATATAAAAGGATCTATTTCCATAATTCTACTTAATAAGTGTTTTATCTATTATTTCATCTTCTAAATTAATATTTAATTTCTTATTTTCTTTATCATATAAATTAGAAATAAAATTAAATACATTTTTAGCATATAAATTAGAAGCTGATACGGGTAATTTATTTAATATATTTGCCTCACCTAAAATTTTCACACCATTTTTTTCAACAATTTTATCAACCTCAGTAAATACAGTATTTCCTCCTTGAACTGCTGCTAAGTCATAAATGACTGAACCTGGTTGTAAATTTTTAAACATTTCCTCTTTAATTATCTTTGGAGCTTCTCTACCTGGGATTAAAGCAGTACATATTATTATATCAATTTTTTTTAATGTTTCTGAAAGTAGTTCTTCTTGTTTTTTTTTAAACTCATCTGAAGCTTCTTTTGCATAACCACCTTTGGTTTCTAAATTCTCAGATCCTTCAATTGTAAGAAATTTTCCTCCTAAACTTTCAACTTGTTCTTTTGATGCCATCCTTACGTCTGTTGCAAATACTACAGCTCCCATTCTTTTAGCAGTTGCAATAGCCTGCAATCCAGCAACTCCAGCTCCAACTATTAATACTTTTGCTGCAGGAACTGTTCCGGCTGCGGTCATCATCATTGGAATTGCTCTTTCATAAACTTGGAAAGCTTCTACAACTGCTTTGTACCCAGCAAGGTTAGCTTGTGATGATAAAATATCCATTGATTGTGCTCTTGTAATTCTTGGTAGCAACTCTAGAGAAAAAAAATTTATTTTCTTTGACTTTAAATTCTCTAAAATTTCTTTATTTACAAAAGCGTTTAATGAACCAACCAAGGTTTGATTTTCTTTAAAAAATGATAATTTTTCCTTAACAGGTAACCCTAATTGAATAACAATTTCTGAGTTTTCAATTATTTCTTCTTCATTATCTAAAAAATTAACTCCTAAGTTTTTATAATCTTCATCATTAAAACCTAAATGAACTCCATAATCATTAGGTAATGTTAAATTAAACCCCAAACTAATATATTTTTTTGCAATTTCTGGAGTGATCGCTATTCGTTTTTCAATATCTCGATTTTCTGAAATTGAAGCTAAATTCATACTAAAAATAAATTAAGATATTACAAAAGAAATGTTGCCATTAAAACTAAAACAAGTACTACAGCGACAGTTCCCCACAGAACAAACTTTGTAAAATTATTCCAAGTTTTTTTATGGTTTTCATTATCCATAAAATTATTTTTGTCTGGCTTTAAATTTTGGATTTGTTTTATTGATTACGTATACTCGACCTCTCCTTCTTACTAATTTTGAATTAAGGTCTCTTTTTTTTATTGATTTTAAAGAACTTTTTATTTTCATAGTATTAACATTTATTAAGCCGGCGATGACCTACTCTTCCATGCCTTAAGACAAAGTACCATCGGCGCAGCTGGGCTTGACTTCCGAGTTCGGAATGGGATCGGGTATAACACCAACGCAATAATCACCGGCGAATGATTTATAGCTAAATAATTAATATTGTAAACAAGGAATTAATCTTATTTTAATTGTTTTTTTAATTGAATTTATGTAGTTTTTTAACTCTATTTTCCCATATAATTTGTAAACTTTATTTGACAAATGCATACTTGTTAAAGCTGATGCATATCTCTCACCAGGTCTTTTTGTTAAAAATTTTATTTTATGACTAAACATTTTGGCAACCTGTAAAATTGAGTAACTTTTTTTATGGGAAATACTATAGTGTCTATTTTTATTTCTTTTAAATGCAAAGTAGCAAGCATTAATAGTGTCATTCACGTGGGTAAATCTTCGAGACTGATTCCCTGGTTTTACAACTGTTAAATACTTTTTATTTTTAAATTGATTTTCAAATATTCCAATTACTGTAGCCATCTTGCCACTTTTAATTTGTTTTGGTCCATAAACATTGTAAAAGTAAATAATTTCATATTTCATACCGAACCATTTTTTATAATTTTCTAATAATTCTAAATTTTTTGATTTTGTAAATGCGTAAGGTGACAAATTTTTATCCTTGCCATCATTACCAATACTTGCTGATGTTGCTGAGTATATTAGTTTAATTTTATTAACAAAACAAAAATTAAAAACTTCATGTGACCCAACAGAGTTTGAATCTATACATTCGTTCATATTAGAAAAACTCTGATAAATTCGTGCAAACTCTCCGAAGTGAAAAATTGCTTTTATATTTTTTTTTTTTGAATTTAAAATTTTACTAATATTCTTTGTATTATTTTTTATATATTTTACTCTTTTATTTGATATGTGGTTTTTTTTTTTTCCAGTTGAATAATTATCAATACTATAAATTTTATATTTAGTTTTTTTAATTAAGAGATCAATTAAATTTGAACCTACAAATCCTGCTCCGCCTGTTACAACAATTAACTTTTTCATTTATTCAATTCTTTTAAAAAAGATTGATATGTGATTTTAATTGAAGTTTTTAAATTTATCTTATATTTCCAGCCATATTTTTTTGCTAATGAAACATCCATTACTTTTCGAGGAACACCGTTTGGTTTTGATTTATCATATTTAATTTTTAAATTTTTTTTCCCTAATATAACTTTTGCTATTAATTCTAAATAAAACTTAATTGTATAATCTTTCCCTGTTCCAATATTAATTAAAAAATCTTTTGTTTTCTTTTTCATGAAATAAACACATGCATCAGCTATATCATCAACATGAATTACTTCTCTTTTAGGAGTTCCGTTTCCCCACAATATAATTGTTTTGTTTTTACTTGATTTTAATTGATGCACTTTATTTATTAATGCGGGAAAAAAATGTGAATTTATTTTATCATAATTATCATTCGGCCCATATGTGTTTGTTGGCATTAAACATTTGTATTTTGTATTATACTGGTCATTATAGCTTTGACACATTTTGACACCTGCAATTTTTGCAATTGCATAAGCGTCATTAGTATCCTCTAGTTTTCCTGATAAAAGATAATTTTCTTTAATTGGCTGTTTACAGTCTTTGGGATAAACACAACTCGATCCCAAAAATATTAATTCTTTAATTCCACATAAGTATGCACCATGAATTAAATTAGTTTGAATTTGGAGGTTTTCTGTAATGAAATCAGCTTTATGTCTTAAATTATGCAAAATACCTCCTACTTTTGCTGCTGCAATAAACATGAAATCTGGTTTTTTACTTTTTAGAAATTTAATCACTTTTGCTTGATTAGTAAGATCAAGTTTTTTTCTATCTGCAATAATTAGGTTTTTGTATCCTTTTTCTTTCAATTTTCTTAATATTGCGCTGCCGACTAATCCTTTATGACCTGCAATAAATATTTTAGAATTATATTTAATCATTTTTAGTTAAATTGAGATTTTCATAGTAAACCATCTCTTTAACTAAATCATTGATTTTATACTTTGGTTTCCAATTTAATTCCTTTTTTGCTTTACTTGAATTGCCTAGCAAAGTATCTACCTCCAATGGTCTGAAATATTTTTTACTACATTGAATAATGCAATTTCCCATTTCATCATAGCATTTGGAATTTATACCTTTTCCAACCCATTTAAATTTTATTTTTAATTCCTTTAGAACTAAATTTGCAAAATCTTTAACTGAATATTGTTTTCCTGTTGCGATAACATAATCATTTGGTATTTTTTTTTGCATCATTTTCCACATAGCTATTACATAATCTTTAGCATGTCCCCAATCTCTTTTTGCCTCTAAATTTCCAAGATATAATTTTTTTTGTCTACCTAATTTAATTTTACAAAGAGCATTCACAATTTTTTTTGTTACAAATGTTTCTCCTCTCACAGGGCTCTCATGATTGAACAAAATCCCATTGCAAGCAAAAATATTATATGACTCTCTATAATTAATAGTTACCCAATGCGCGTAGACTTTGGCTACACCGTATGGACTTCTGGGGTAAAATGGTGTTTTTTCATTTTGAGGTACAGTTTGAACTTTACCGAACATCTCCGAAGTTCCTGCTTGATAAAATTTTGTTTTCTTTTCAAGTTTATTACTTCTTATAGATTCTAAAATTCTTAATGCACCTATTGCATCAGCATTTGCAGTGTACTCTGGAACTTCAAAGGATACTGCCACATGAGATTGTGCTGCAAGATTATAAATCTCATCAGGTTTAATTTTATTTATCAGCGAGGAAACTGAAAAACTATCTGTTACATCTCCATAGTGTAAAAAAAATCTTCTATTTTTATCATATGGGTCTTGATATAAATGATCTATTCTTCCAGTATTAAATGATGAAGATCTTCTTTTCACTCCATGAACTTCATATTTTTTTTCAATTAATAATTCTGCCAAATATGATCCATCTTGACCAGTTATACCAAAAATAATTGCTTTTTTTTTCATAATTATAATTGATTAATAAATCATTTTTTAAAAAATTTATACTTTAATAAAACAATAATAGCTTCTCCGGCATCTTTTAATTTAATTTTCTTACCATCTTTATAATCTCTTCCATTGTAGGAAATAGGAACTTCTTTTATTTGATAATTCATATTTGAGAGTTTTGTAGTTACTTCAGGACAAAAGGCAAAACCTCTTTCTTCTAGATCTAGTTTCTTAAATAAGTTCGATTTAAAGAGTTTATAGCAAGTATGAGCATCTGTTAAATTCTGATTATTTATTATATTTGAAATTATGGTGAGCAAATGATTACCAAAAATTCTAAAAACAGATGTAAAATTTTTTAAATTATATCTATTTTTGCCCAAAACTCTTGATCCATAAACAACATCAAAATTCTTTGTCAAAATTGGTTCCAACAAGTTTTTATAATCTTTTGGATTGTATTCTAAGTCTGCATCTTGAATTATAGTAAATTCACCTTCTATAAATTTTTGAGCTGATTTAATTGAGTATCCTTTACCAAAATTTTTTTCGTTATATATAACTTTGTTTACTTTTTTATATAATTCATTTTTAATAAATTCCCTAGTACCATCAGTTGAAAAGTCATCTACTAAAATAATTTGTTTTTTAATGAAATTAATTTTATTTACATCATCTAATATTTTATCAATTGTATTGATTTCATTGAATACTGGAATAATGATAGTAAGCATTTAATAATTAGCTATATTACATTTTAAAATGATTGAAATTATTTTATTCACATTTATTTCAAATGTATTCTTTTATTCCTACGGAAATTTAATTAAATTTGAAAATTTTTCAAACAAAATTAAAAATATTAACGATAGGTCAATTTTTGGATGTATTTTTATTTCTTTTCTTGCTTTGGTTATAAATTTTTTTTTACCATTAACTCCTCTTTTTAACTCATTTTTTCTAATTACTGGAGTATTTATTTTTTTTTTTTTTAGATTTAATAAATTTACCAAAAAAGAATATATCTATTTACTATTTTCATCTTTAATTGCTTCGAGTTTAATTATTTATAGTAATATTAATAGGCCAGATGCTGGTTTATATCATTTACCTTATATTAATATTTTAAACGACCATAAAATAATTTTTGGATTAAGCAATATTCATTTTAGATTTGGAACAACTTCAATTATCCAATATCTATCAGCTATAAATAATAATCTTTTATTTAGTGATTTAGGTATATTAATTCCTCTTAGCAGTCTTGCTTCTTTTTTTGTAATTTATTTTTTTAATAATGTTTTAGTTTTATTTAAAAAAAAAAAAATTACACTAGAAAATATTTTTTCAATATTCATCATAATATTTATTACTTATAAAATTAATAGGTATAGTTCTTTTGGAAATGATGCTATTGCACATTTATCTTTCTTTTATTTGGTATCTAAAATTTTATCTACCAAAAAACCTAACTTACAATTTATTAGTTTATTGTCAGTCTTTACATTTTTAAATAAAACCATGATGATAATAGCATTGCTTATTCCAATTGTATTTTTTGTAAAAAAATTTAATAAAAAAAATTTAAACATTTTTTATTCTCTATCTAGCTTTTTCTTTTTTTTATGGATTTTAAAAAATATAATTATCTCAGGATGTGCAGTTTATCCTATAAAATATACATGTTTAGAAAAACTAAACTGGACTGATGTAAAAGAGGTAAAAAAAGAGAGTATTTCAGGGGAAGCTTGGTCTAAAGATTGGCCCAATAGAGTTGATCAAAATATTTCAATGGAAAAATATACAAGTAATTTTAACTGGGTACGTTCTTGGTTAAATAATCATGGTATAATTTTTGCTAAAATAATCTTTCCTTATTTATTTTTAATTTTTATTTTAAATCTTTTTTTACTGAAAAAAGTTACTAATCAGTACTTTTTAATTGAAAAAAATAGAAATTTTAAAATTTTAATTACAATTTCAGTTTTAGGAACTTTGTTATTTTTATTAAAATTTCCATTATATAGATATGGGTACTCCTATATAATTGTAGCAGCAATCTTGATAATTATTAATGTATCCCAAAAGTATGATATTAAGAGATTAATTTTATTATCAAAATTTATTTTTTTTATTTGTGTAATAGTTTTTTCTGGAAAACAGGCTTTGAGATACTCTAAAAATTATCATTCTGAATTTAAATGGCCAAGAATTTATTCGTTTGAAACCAATGAAAAAATTAATACAAAAAAAATAACTTTTGATGAAAATTTTGCAATATATTTTTCTAAAAGTATATGTATGTATAATAATTCCCCATGTACAAATTATGAGCTCAAAAATAATATTTTTGTGGAAAAAAAGTTGGGTTATAATTTTATTAATTTGAATAAATAAATGAGTTACAGGCTTAAAATTTTCATTTTATTTCAAATTTTTATTATTTTTTTTTCGCTTATTATCTTCATAATTAATAATAATATTAAACTAAATATCTTTGACATTTATAATTTAATAATAAATAAAAAAATTAATCTTGGAGATCTTGGTTTTTTTTATGGAGAGTTAATTCAAAATTATTTAAATAGTAATCAATTTTATCTCATTCTTGATGATACAAAACTTTTTGTTGGGAGGCCTCTTTTTATTGCAATTTTTTTAACTTTTTTATTAAAAATTACTTCCTTAGAATTTTTTATAATTTTGATTAAAAATTCAATATTTTTTTCTATTTATTTTATATCTGTTTGTGAGTTTTTTAAGCAAAATTATCTTAAAAATTATAAGTTTATTTTTTTACTTATTGCTCCTTTTTTATTGCCATATAATCTTTATCAATCATTTCAATTAATACCTGAGGAGTCATATTTAATTTTCTTAATACCTTCAATATTTTTATACATAATATCTGAAAGTAAAAATAGAATATTTTTAACTCTTATATTTATTATTACTTTATATACCAAGTCACCAAATATAATTATTATCTTATCACTGTCTATTTTACTTTTTACAAAGTATTTTAAAATTAATGCAAGAGGTCTTATACTTGTATCATTAATTGTCTCTTCATTAGTTTGGGGAAGCTATGGGTATAAAAAAAGTCAATTTTTCCCTTTTTTTCACAAATCGTATACTGTAAATTCATTTACAGGTCTGCAGTCACATAATATTTTTTTTAAATATTTTTATCCAGAATATACTGTTGATGAAATAGTATCTTATTTTGATTTTTTTAAGCAAAACTCTAATAGTAAAAGCGAAAAAAATTATGAAAAAATATTAAGTGATGAAAAAAGCAAATTTATAAAAGAAAATTTTTTAGAATATCTTGATAATAAATTAACAATTCTTAGTCATATGTTTTTTAATATTAAGAAAGATGGAAGTGTATTTACAGCTGAATGTAAAAGAAATTTTAAAACAATAATATCAAGGATGAAGTCTGATAATAAAATATATAAAATGGAAGAAAATGAAAAAAATCTTATGAAAAATTGTAAA
>QCGW01000001.1 GCA_003279775.1 Pelagibacteraceae bacterium AG-390-A23 | reverse complement strand
AAGCTGATTTCTATGACATTACAATTGAAAGTCTTTTAAAAGTATTTCCAGCTCAAGATTTAGATCAAGAAAATCAGTTAATTGATTTATTCACAACAGATGCAGAAATCGAGATTAAAAGAGCCTTTTTAGAAAATAACAATCTAATTGGAAAAAAAATAAATTTAGAAATAACCGCATCTGATGATATTGATCAACTTCATAAAGGAAATTATCCAAGAAATTTGCCTGAAGATAGAAGAAGAATTTCAGATTTTCAATTAATCATTTATGATAATTTAGTTGAAAATAAAAAAATTATTAAAAATTTTAATAATTATTTTTTTAAAAATGGAGACTCACGTGATCCTGAGCTTGCTGGTATAGGTGGTGCTCTAATTGGATCATTCTATAGTATAATTATTTGCTTATTGTTAGCATTTCCTGTTGCAGTGTTAGCATCAATATATTTAGAAGAGTTTGCACCAAAAAATAAAATCACAGATTTTATTGAAATTAATATTAATAATTTAGCTGCTGTGCCGTCAATAGTTTATGGCTTATTAGCACTACAAATATTATTAGCAACAATTCAATTACCTAGATCAACACCATTAGTAGCTGGAATTACATTAGCACTCATGACTTTGCCTAGAATAATCATACCATGTAGAGCATCATTAAAAGCTGTACCACCATCAATAAGAGAGGGTGCATTGGCTGTTGGTGCCTCTAAGTTTCAATCTGTATTTCACCATGTAGTTCCTTTAGCATTACCTGGTACACTTTCAGGAACTATAATAGGATTAGCACAAGCATTAGGAGAAACAGCTCCATTAATTTTGATAGGAATGGTAGCTTTTGTTGTTGATATTCCATCAACACCAATTGATCCTTCTTCGTCTTTACCTGTACAAGTCTATTTATGGTCAGAGTCTGCTGAGAGAGGATTTGTTGAAAAAACATCAGCCACTATTATGATGTTATTAAGTTTTTTGATTGTAATGAATTTTTTAGCAGTATACTTAAGACAAAAATTTGAGAAAAGATGGAACTAATGAATAATGTAAAAATAAAATCTAAAAATCTAAATGTCTATTATGGAGAAAAACAAGCTTTGTTTGATGTGAATTTAGATTTAAACGAAAAAGAAGTTACTGCTTTAATTGGGCCATCTGGATGTGGAAAATCTACTTTCATCAGATGTATTAACCGCATGAACGATGTAATCGATATTTGTAAAGTATCTGGAAACATTGAAATAGATGGTGTTGAAATCAACGATAAAAATTTAGATGTAGTATCTTTAAGAGAAAGAGTAGGAATGGTTTTTCAAAAACCAAACCCATTTCCAAAAAGCATATATGATAATATTTCTTATGGTCCAAAAATTCATGGAAAAGGTGAAACTAAAAGTGAATTAGATGAAATCGTGGAAAATAGTTTAAAGAAAGCTGCATTGTGGGAAGAAGTCAAAGATAGACTCGATGAACCTGGAACTGGTCTTTCTGGTGGTCAACAACAACGTCTTTGTATTGCTAGAGCAATTTCTGTTAATCCTGAAGTTATATTAATGGACGAACCTTGTTCTGCTCTAGATCCTATTGCAACGGCAAAAATTGAAGAATTAATTGATGAACTAAAAAAAACTTACACTATTGTAATTGTGACGCATTCAATGGCACAGGCAGTTAGAGTTTCGCAGAAAACAGGGTTTTTTCACCTTGGTAAATTAATCGAAGTAGGCAAAACTGAGAAAATTTTTAAAAATCCTGACAATAAAATGACACAAGACTATATTACAGGTAGATTTGGATAAATTATGAGCAATGAACACACAGTAAAATCTTATGAAGAAGAATTAAGGTACTTAATAGACTCTGTTATAAAAATGGGAAGTCTAACCGAGTCTCAATTAGTTGATTCAATGGATGCGGTAATTAAAGTTGATAAAGATTCAATCGATAAAATTATTAAAAGTGATGATGAAATAAATAAATTCAGATCTAAAATTGATACTCAAATAATGACATTGTTGGTAAAGAGAGCGCCAATGGCAATTGATTTAAGAGAAACAATTAGCTCATTAAAAATATCCCAAGATTTAGAAAGAATTGGAGATTTGTCTAAAAGTAATGCAAAGAAAGTTAAACCTCTTCCATTAGATTTACCTGAAGAACTTTTAGGTAATTTAAAAAGATTAGGTGAATTAGTTATAAAGCAGTTAAACGATGTGCTAGATAGTTACGTTAATAAAAACTATGATAAGGCAAAAGAAGTGTGGGAAAAAGACGAGCAAGTAGATGACCTTACTTATATTGCTATGGAAAGTGTAATTGATTTTCTCTCTAAAGATAAAAAGAATTTAGACTTTTCAACACATTTAATTTTCGCAACAAAAAATCTTGAAAGAGCTGGAGATCATATAACAAATATTGCTGAGTCAATTTGTTATTTAATTAAAGGCGAGTATCTAAAAGGAAGCAGACCAAAAGGTAAAGTTATTCAGCAATAAAATGAATGGCAAAATATTTATTATTGAGGACGAACCTTCAATAATTCAATTAGTTCAACATAATTTAGAAAAAAATGGTTTTTTAGTTTCATCGTCATTGAATGGCAATGATGGTTTAAAGGAATTAAAAAAATTTCAGCCAGATTTACTTTTATTAGATTGGATGTTACCTGATCTCTCAGGTATTGAAATTTGCAAAAATATTAGAAAAGACAATAGTTTTAAAAATTTACCTGTGATCATGTTAACTGCCAAAGGTGAAGAAGAAGATAAAATTAAAGGGTTAGATAATGGGGTAGATGATTATTTAACTAAACCTTTCAGTTTCAATGAGCTAATGGCGAGAATTAAAGCAGTTTTAAGAAGATCTAATCCAAATACTGTATCAGATAATTTAAAGTTTGATGACTTAATGTTAGATAGAATTGAAAAAAGAGTTTTTAGAGACGGTCAAGAAATTAAACTTGGGCCAACTGAGTTTAGGTTATTAGAGTTTTTTTTAACAAATCCTAAAAGAGTTTATTCTCGAGATCAAATACTAGAAAGTGTTTGGCCAAATAATGTAAATGTCGAAAGCAGAACTATAGATGTTCACATTAGAAGATTAAGGCAATCAGTTAACTTAAAAAATAAAAAAGAATTAATTAGAACAGTTAGATCTTCTGGTTATTCACTTATTTAAGAAAATCTTTTTTACCAAATATATAGCAATCAACATACCAATCAATTCAGCAGCTATATAAAAAGGAGTGTTTAAATAACTTATACCAGTAAACGACTCTGTGAATGTTCTTGCTATTGCAACAGCAGGATTCGCAAAAGATGTTGATGAAGTAAACCAATAACCAGCTGTAATATATAACCCAACAGATGCAGCTACGGTAATTTTACCTGACTTCATGGATCCAAAAATAATGATTATTAGTCCTAATGTAGCAACAATTTCTGATACAAAAATATAGATACCATCTCTTGATTTTGTCGATAATTCAAAAATTTGATGTTCAAAAAAGAAATTAGCTAAAGCTACACCCAACAAACATCCAAGGATCTGAGCTGAAATATAAAAGGGTAGAAGACGTTTTTTTAACTTTCCTGTAATTGTCATAGCAATACTTACAAATGGATTGAAATGAGCTCCAGATACATCCGCAAAAACAGTTATTAACACAAACAATCCAGCTCCAGTTGCTATAGTATTTGCAATTAACATTACAGCTGTATCATCGGTAAGATTTTCTGCCATTAAACCTGATCCAACTATGATCATTACTAGAAAACAACTTCCAATAAATTCTGAAAGAAAATATCTATCTTTATTTTTCATGTAGCCATTCTTTAATTTTATTACTTATAAAATTGAAAGTGTTTCTAATGATTATTTGCTTTTCTTCATCATTTGCTTTCTTAAGTTTTGTTACTGGATCATCTATATCCCAATGAATAATTTGGTTTTTATCAGGCCAAATAGGACATACCTCATTATTAGCGTTATTGCATACTGTTATTACATGATCCATTTTTATTTCATTATTTATAAACTCTTCAAAGTTCTTAGAACTATAATTAGTTAGATCATAATTTTTATTTTTCTCTAAAAAACTTCTAACATCAATATTAATTGTTCCAGAAGGATTACTACCAGCACTAAAAGCTTTAAATTTATTTGAGTATTCATTATTGATAATACTCTCAGCTATAATGCTTCTTGCTGAATTTCCTGTGCATACAAATAAAATATTTTTCATTAAAAAATAATTTTATAAATACCGATTACAAATAACGGAATTTGTAATCCAAAATTTGTTAAAATGGCCTTATCCTTTAATAGTAATCCTGAAATTGTCCACCCAACAACACCAAGCCCATGAAAATAAATATTCAGCGGGTAAATATTAAGATTTGTAAGTAAAATACCAGTTAACACTAAGAGTGTACTGATCCATTTGAGATATTTTTTTAAAAATGACATTCAAAACTTATATGAATGTTATGTTAAAGATTTGTTACAATAGACTTTTATGTTATTTAATTTTTTTGAAGTTCATAGATGGAAACGTAGTGTTTCTTCTTAGGCAGCGGGATTATGGTTGGAACTTTAGTCAATCTTGGTTTTATTGATTTATTTCCTACAATAATATTTTTGTCATAATTATCTAAATTAACCTCAGGATGAGGGTTTCCATCATTGATTAATGGCCACGCATCACAAGCTCTATAACCAAATAAAATTAAGGGTCTCGAGTTGTTCATTTGATTGTGTCCAGATCCATGAACTGATCTACAATGAAAAAATACTACTGTTCCGGCTGTTCCAGTTATGGAAATACTATTTTTAGTTCCTATTTTATTTTTCTTAGTGTCTATTTTTCCAACAAAATAATTTTCTTTACTGTGGTGGCTGTACAATTTCTTTTTGTGTGAATTCTTTATTATCTTAAGTGGCCCATTTTTCTCGTAACAATCATCTAAATATATACCAACCGTGATTAAGTCATCGTTTGTATGAGGGTAAAAAGCCCAATCTTGATGCCATCCAATTTCACTACCTTTTTTCTTATTTGGCAGTTTAAAATTTAATTTACCTAGATGAAATCTAACTGTTCCACCTAATAATTTTTTAGCTATAGATATAATCCTTTTATCTCTAGATAATTCATAGAAAACTTTATGCCTGTTCTGAGGATTATTTAGTCTTAAAATTTCTTTATTTTTTGAAGAACTTGAATTGTAGACAAAATGGTAATTATCATAGGACTGGGTCTCATTTCCACCATTACCTTTTTTTCTTTTTTTTTCTTTCGAAATTACTTCATTAACAACTTTATTAATTTTATTAATCTTTGATTGAGAAATTAGATTTTCTTTAACAAGAAAACCATTTTTTTTAAATAAATTTAGATCATTCATAAAATCAAATTATGAAAGAAAATAAATCCTCTTAAAAAAAATTACAATATTTATTGTGTTATAAAAATATCAGTAAATGGTATTTGTTAATCCGCGAATTTAAAAAATTCCCGGATTAAACCTAATTTTTAATTAACAACCTTTGAAAGATGCAGACATATTTCTAATTAAATTAAAATATAAGTCTTTTCCTGGGTCTAATGTTGCACCCAGAGGATCTAGAACACCAGTTTTAATCTTCATATCTTTTGCTACTGCATTAATAATATCAGGGTTGAATTGAGGTTCTGAGAATACACAAGCTACTTTATCATGCTCGATAATTTCTCTAATTTCAGCAAGTTGTTCAGCTCCAGGCATAACATCTGTATTAACAGTAAATGCACCTAACACTTTAACATTAAATCTTTTCTCAAAATATTGATAAGCGTCATGGAATACAATTGAAGAAACACTGTTGCTTAAATCTGTCATTACATCAATTGTAAGTTTATCGATTTCTTGTAAAGCTTTAGCCAAATTACTTTTATATTTAGCTTCATTTTTTGGATCATTTTCAATTAGGTGCTCAGCCATTTCATTTAACATAACTTTTGCATTAATTGGGTCCAACCAAATGTGTGGATCAAATTCACCATGAGCATGTCCTTCATGATCGTCATGTCCGTGGTCGTCATGATCATCTTCTTTTTTACCATGATCGTCATGATCGTGGTCATGATTATCTTCTTTTTTACCATGATCGTCATGATCGTGGTCATGATCATCTTCTTTTTTACCATGATCGTCATCATGTCCATGGTCGTCGTGATCATCTTCTTTTTTACCATGATCGTCATGGCCGTGCTCATGATCATGTTCATCAAAAATATTTCTTTCTCTAAATTTTAATACCTGTAATCCTTTGATTTCAATTAACTCAATTTTTTCTGCTTTTTTTGCAATTGAGCTTAGTGGTTTTTCTAAAAAATTTTCTAAACCTTCTCCTACCCAAAATATTAGATCAGCATTTTGAAGCATTTTTGCATGAGAAGGTTTCATTGCAAATCCGTGTGGAGACGCATAACCATCTACTATAAGATCTGGTTTTCCAATCCCATCCATAAGGTAACTTACTAATGAATGAATTGGCTTGATTGAAGCTACTACTTTAATTTCAGCATTTGCTGATGTAAATGTAGTTAAAAAAGATAATAATGTGAGAATAATAGGTAATTTTTTTAAATTTATCATAAGTTATTATTTATTAGTTGTTATATTATAACATTATGTAATAATATAACATTTACAAGTCAAGGAATAAATGAGCTCTAATAACAAAACTTTAGTTCAACTAAATAATGCAGGCTTTCGACAAAATGGAAAGTGGTTGGTAGAAGGCGTTTCGTTAAAAGTTGAAAAGGGTAAAATTGTAACTTTAATTGGTCCTAATGGATCAGGAAAAAGTACAACTGCAAAAATTGCATTAGGAATTTATAAAAATATAGAAGGGAATGTTGAGAAATATACTAACAAGATTGGATATGTTCCTCAAAAAATATCTATAGATTGGACATTGCCTCTCCGTGTTTATGATTTTATGCTTTTAACAGAAAATATTAATGATGATGCAATAGACGAAGCATTGAATTTGACAGGTGTCATTCATTTAAAAAATAAAAATTTAGGGAATTTATCTGGAGGTGAATTCCAAAGAGTTTTAATTGCCAGAGCTATTTCAAAAAAACCTGAATTACTAGTCCTTGATGAGCCTGTACAAGGTGTGGATTATACTGGCGAGATTGCTCTTTATGAATTGATCAAAAAAATCTCAGATACACTTAATTGTGGAATTTTATTAATTTCTCATGATTTACATACTGTTATGACAGCTACGGATCACGTAGTGTGTTTAAATGGCCATGTATGCTGTTCTGGATCACCTTTAGATGTAGCAAGAAATAATGAATATAAAACTCTGTTTGGAGAACAAGCCTCTCAAATTCTCTCTGTTTATGAACACAATCATGACCACGTTCATTCAGACGAAGGTCATATAAAGAAAAATTAATATGTTTGATGATTTTTTTATAAGAGCATTAATTGCTGGTATTGGAATTGCATTAGTTACAGGACCTTTAGGTTGTTTTGTAGTCTGGAGAAGGTTATCTTATTTTGGTGATACACTATCACACTCAGCTTTATTAGGTGTTACATTGGCTTATTCTTTTGAATTAAATATAGCTCTTTCTGTTTTTTTAATCTCATCAGCAGTTGCTTTAATTCTTATTCAGCTACAAAAGAAAACGAATCTTCCTGGTGATGCTTTGCTTGGTTTATTAGCCCATTCATCTTTGGCTGTAGGGTTAGTTGTAATAGGTTTTTTAACATTCATTAGATTTGATATAATGGGTTTGTTGTTTGGTGATATATTAGCTGTAACAACTAACGATTTAATTATAATTTGGCTAGGTGGAGCAATTATATTGTTAGTTCTGAAATTAATATGGAAACCTTTATTTGCTTCCACAGTTAATTATGAACTAGCTGAGGCAGAAGGATTAAATCCTGATCGTGCTAAAGCTGTATTTACAATTTTAATGGCAGCAATTATTGCAATTTCAATCAAGATGGTAGGATTGTTGTTAATTACTGGAATGCTTATTATCCCAGCAGCAATGGCAAGAAATATCTCTGATAGTCCCCGAAAGATGGTAATTTTTTCAGTAATTGGAGGCCTATTATCTGTAATAATTGGTTTGTTTTCATCACTTGAGTTTAACACAGCATCTGGTCCTTCAATTATAGCAGCATCTTTGTTCTTATTTATTTTATCTTTATTAAGAATAAAGCAATCCATTCAATTGAAAAACTGATGACTAATTGATAAAAATTAAAAGATGCAAAAAGAATATATTTTATCCAAAAATCAAAAAATAATTTTTGACCTAATTGATAAATCTGCTGAACCAATGAAGGCTTATGCAATTCTTTTTAATGTCCAAAAAAAAGGAATTAAAGCTCCATTACAAGTATATAGAGCTTTAGATAAGTTAGTTGAAATCGGAAAAATACATAAAATCGAAAGTAGAAATGCTTTTATAGCTTGTCAGAATTCTAGTTGTCAAATTTCCAAAGCTACAGCTTTTTCTATTTGTGAAAGCTGTGAAAAAGTTTCAGAAATTAACAATTCAAAACTTTCAAAATATCTGTCAAATTTTGAAGATGACTCTGGGATGAGATACAGTAAGTATAATTTAGAATTTTTTGGTTTATGCAAGAAATGTAAATCAAAATAATGAGTACTGTATCATTAACTTTAGACGAAATATTTGAATTAGCTAAAAAAACACTTTTAGCTAATGGATGCGATGATGAAACTGCATCAATTCTTTCAGATTTAATTAGAAATGCAGAAAGAGATGGTTCTGTCTCACATGGTTTGTTTAGATTGCCAGCATACGTGACTGGTCTTAAAGGTGGAAAGATAAATGGAAAAGGTAAACCTGAAGTAAAAAAAATATCTCCATCAGTAATTAAAGTTGAAGGAAATAATTGTTTAGCACCTGTTGTGTTAAATAAAGGATTGCCTGAATTAGCAAAAGCTGCAAAAGAAAATGGTGTAGCTGTGTTAGCAATAAATAATTCACATCATATGGCTGCTATGTGGCCTGAAACAGAAAAATTAGCAGAGGAAGGTTTGGTAGCATTTGCTTGTACATCTTATAAGCCGGCTGTAGCACCTGCCGGTGCAATAAAACCTTTATTTGGAACAAACCCAATTTCATTTGCTTGGCCACGTCCAGGTAAAACACCAGTTGTTTATGATATGGCAACTGCTTCAATGGCAATGGGAGAAGTTCAAGTTGCTAAAAGAGAAGGGCACAAAGTTCCACTTGGCACTGGTTTAACTAAAGATGGTAAAGAAACAACTGATCCAGGGGAAATTGCTGATGGTGGAGTTTTATTACCCTTTGGTGGTTACAAAGGATCTGCAATTGCAATGATGGTAGAATTAATGGCAGGCGCATTAGTTGGTGACAATTTTAGTTTTGAAACTGCTGCCAAAGATAATAATGATGGTGGTCCTCCAAGTGGCGGTGAATTCATATTAGCCATTAACCCAGATAAAACTTCAGGTACTAATTGGCAAAAGCATGCTGAGGAATTTTTTGAAAAAATGAAATCAATGGGTGAAGTAAGATTACCAGGAGAAAGACGTCACAAGAATAGAATGGATACTGGTCCAAGAAATATTAACGAAGAATTAGTAAATAAAATTAAATCTTTAAGCTAAACTAATCTCAATTGGAGTGTGATCAGAAGGCTTTTCTCTTCCACGTGGATCTTTATTAATATTAATATCTTTAATTTGATCAATTACAGAATTTGAAACTAAAAAATGATCAATCCTCATGCCATTATTTTTTTGCCATGCGCCTCTCATATAATCCCAAAATGTATATCCTTCTTTATCTTCATAAAAATGTCTGTAGACGTCATTAAAACCAAGATTAATCATTTCTCTAAATTTTTTTCTTATTTCAAGTCGGTATAAAGCATCGTCTTCAAAACTTTTAACATTATAAACATCTTCTGCTGATGGAATGATGTTGAAATCACCAGCTAAAATAATATTTGAATTTTTTTTAGATAAAGCTTTTAATTGCTTTATTAATTGATCAAGCCAATCTTTTTTATAATCATATTTTTCAGTTTCTACTGGATTACCATTAGGGGTATAAATATTTATTAATTGTATATTTTTTTTCTTATGTTCAAATTCAGCTGAAATTATTCTTGATTGTTTTAACTTATCCTTAATTAAATCTGTTTTGACATTTTTTAATTTATTTTTAGATATAATTGCTACACCATTGTAACTTTTTTGCCCAAATACATGACTTTCATAGTCCATTGATGAAAAATCATCATATGGAAAATTAACATCTTCAGTTTTGATTTCCTGCATCATTAAAATATCAGGTTTATATTTTAATAAATAGCTTTTGATATTTTCGATTCTTGCTCTTACTGAGTTTACATTCCAAGATGAAATGAGCATTAAAGTGAGAAAGAAACTCCACAACCACATGAAGATTTGGTTTGTGGATTAGATATTTTGAATTGCTCACCTATAAGTTCAGAAACATAATCAACCTCAGATCCTTTAAGCAAATCAGCCGAAGTTTTATCAATTAAAATATTTTGATAATTTAAATCATCATCTTGTTTTGATTTATCAAATGTAAATTCATATTGAAAACCAGAACATCCTCCACCTTTGATAGCGATTCTGAAGAATGATCCTTTGTCTTTTTTTGATAACAAATTATCTATTTGTTTTAACGCTTTATCCGTAAATTTAATTTCTTTAATCATGTCTGAACACTGATATTACTAATATAATACTTAATTATTTAAATTAAAGGATGAAAAAAGACACTTTGTTAGGCGTATTTAAAAGTAAAGGCAGACTTAATAAAGAAGCTAATTCAAAATACAGATCTCCTTTTCAACGCGATAGAGATCGGATAATACACAGCGCATCATTTAGAAGATTAAAGCATAAAACCCAAGTATTTGTTAACACGGAAGGGGATCATTTTAGAACAAGGATTACTCATTCAATTGAAGTTGCTCAAATAGCAAGATCAATTGCAAAATATCTAAAATTAAATGAAGATTTAGCTGAAACCTTAAGTCTTGCTCATGATTTAGGTCATACACCATTTGGTCATGCAGGAGAGGATGCTTTAGATGAATGTATGCAGAATTATGGTGGTTTCGATCACAATCTTCAGACACTAAGAATAGTAATGTTTTTAGAGAATAAATATTTTAAATTTGCTGGATTAAATTTAACTCTTGAGACTTTAGAAGGACTTTTAAAACATAACGGACCTGTAGACGATCTAAGCATGATCAATAAATTAATTGGTTTAAAAGTTTTCAAAAATAAAATTAATTTTAATACTTATTCATCATTAGAAGCTCAAATATCAGCTATATCAGATGATATTGCCTATAATAATCATGACATTCAGGATGGAATTAAAGCAAATCTATTTAAACTTGAGGAACTAGTTGAATTAGAATTTTTTAAAGAAATTTATAAAAAATATAAAAATAAAATTAATAAAAAAAATTATAAAATTGCTATTTATCAAATCATCAGAGATTCAATAGATATTATGATTAGAGATTTATTAAGTAACACAGAAAGAAATATTAAAAAATTTAAAATTAAGTCATTAAAAGATGTATCAAAATCAAATCAATTAATTGTTTCTTTTTCAGATAAAATAGAAAATTCAGAGCAAGAAATCAGATCATTTTTAAGACATAGAATGTATGACAATAAATCGGTACTTAATAAGAATCAAAGAGGTAAAATGATAATTAAGAAATTATTTAAAATAATTAAATCAAATCCAAGAAAATTTCTTACTAAAGAGCAATTGACTAAAGACAAATATAGAGCTATTTCAGATTTTATATCTGGTATGACAGATAGATACGCTATTAACCTTTATAACGATAATAAATGAATATTTTTGAATTATATTTAGATAAAATTAAATCAATTATTGTTGAACTTAGTAAAAAAAATCAACTTATCGTTCCAGAAAGTTTCAATGGTATTAATGCGGAAATACCACCCCCAAAATTTGATTGCGATATTTCAACTAATGTTGCAATGGTTTTATCGAAACTAAACAAAACTTCTCCAATACAATTAGCAGAAAAACTTGCACCTGAAATAAAAAATAGTGACGATCAAATAGAAAACATATCGGTTGCTAAACCTGGTTTTATAAATATTAAATTTAAGCCGTCTTTTTGGTCAAACTTTATTAAAGAAATAATTGATAACGCTGAAAAATTTGGAATTAATGAAAAAGAAAAAAAAAATAATTATTTAGTTGAATTTGTGTCAGCTAATCCTACCGGACCCTTGCATGTTGGTCATTGTAGAGGAGCTATTTTAGGTGATGTCATATCTAATGTGTTAATATTTAATAAACACAAGGTTACAAAAGAATATTATGTAAATGATTATGGTAACCAGATTATAAATTTTACAAAATCTGTATACTTTAGAATTAGGGAATTAAAATTTAACGAAACATTTCCTCAAGATAATCCTGATTTGTATCCAGGAGATTACCTTGTTGATTTTGCAAAAAATATAGTTTCAGATAATTCAGATCTAAATTTTGATGATTATGAGGGAATAAGCGATAAGTTAACAGCTTTATCTATAGAACAGGCACTAATTTTAATTAAAAAAAACCTTAAGAGTTTAGGAATTAACCACGATAATTTTGTTAGTGAAAAAAGTATTGTTTCAAACAAAGAAGTAGAGAGTGTAATAAAATTTTTAGAAAAGAATAAATTTGTATACAAAGGAAAAATTAAAGCCCCAGCTGGAGAAGACGATAAAAACTGGGTAGAAAGAGAACAGTTACTTTTTAAATCTACTGATTTTGGTGACGATAAAGATAGAGCATTACAAAAGTCAGATGGAACATGGACTTATTTTGCAAGCGACGTTGCATATCATAAAAATAAAGTAGATCGTAAATTTGATTATTTAATAAATATTCTTGGTGCAGATCATGCTGGTTACATCAAAAGAATTTCATCTTCAGTTGAAGCTCTGTCAGGAAAAAAAGATAAATTGATTTGTAAAATTAGTCAGCTTGTAAAATTAATTAAAGATAACAAACCATTTAAGATGTCTAAAAGAAAAGGTGACTACATTACGGTTGATGATTTAATTGAAGAAGTTGGAAAAGATGCAACTAGGTTTATTATGCTTAACAGAAGTAGTGATGTAGAATTAGATTTTGATTTTGACGCTGTAAAAGAAAAATCTAAAGATAATCCATTATATTACGTTCAATATTGTTATGCTAGAATTTCATCTGTATTTAGACATATTGATAAAGATTTAAATTCAAAAATAGAATTAGATGATTTTAGTTTTGAATATTCAAATGATGAGATCAAAATTTTAAAAAAGATTTCAGAATGGCCAAAATGTATCGATGCAGCTAGTTCAAAATTAGAACCGCATAGAATACCTGTTTATTTATATGATCTTGCTTCAGAATTCCATTCGTATTGGAATCTTGGTAAACAAAACCCAGAAAAAAGATTTATTAATGATCAAAAAATAGTTTCACCAGATAAATTAATTTTTTTAAAAGCAATATCTAACGTAGTAAAATCAGGAATGGATATAGTTGGTGTAGATACACCAGATAAAATGTAATGCTAAAAGAAATTAAGTATTTAATCTTTATTGTTGTAATTGCTTTATTTATTTTTTTAACTGGTAGATATTATTTTTCAGATGAAAATAAAAAGAAATCATACAGATCTTATAAAAATAACGATGAAAAAATTAAATTATACTCAAAAAATTTACCTGTTTTGGAAAATGATACACAAAATGTAATAGAATACGTTAAGCAAACAAACAAAAAAAAGAAAAAAAAGTTTAATTTTTGGAAACTTTTAGAGAATGATTAAGAATAGAAGAGCTTTTATTGTTGGTTTAAAATCACCAAAATTATCAAACAAAGAGATTACTTTTTTAAAGAAATATAAACCATGGGGAGTTATTTTATTTTCAAGAAATATAAGTTCAATTGAACAAACCAAAAAACTAACTGATAAAATAAAAAAGATATTTAAAGACAAAAAATACCCAATATTAATTGATCAAGAAGGTGGACGAGTAAATCGTTTAGGTAAAATTATTTCATTTGATAATTTGACGTCTGAATATTTTGGTAATTTATTCAGAAAAGATAAGAAAAAATTTAATATTATTTATAAATTATTTATAGATAAAACTGCTTATTTACTTAAATCAATCGGTGTTAATATAAATACTGTTCCTGTTTTAGATCTTAGAGTTAAAGGAGCTAGCAATATTATTGGCGATAGATCTTTTTCAAAAAATAAAAAAAATATCTCTAAAATTGGAGATATTTGTATTGATTATTTTCATGAAAATTCCATCGGAACTGTGATGAAACATATACCAGGGCATGGATTAGCTAGGGTAGATAGTCATAAATTTACTCCTATAGTCACCAAAAACTTAAATTATTTGAATAAAAATGATTTTTTTCCATTCAAGAAAAAACAAAGCTATTTTGCTATGACGGCGCATGTAATATATCGAAGCATTGACAAGTTAAATACAGCTACACACTCTAAAAAAATTATAAATTTAATTAGAAGTAAAATTGGTTTTAAAAACCTTTTAATTTCAGATGATTTATCAATGAAAAGTTTAAAAGATGATTTAAAAACTAATACTATCAAAACGTTTAGTGCAGGTTGTAATATTGCTCTTCATTGTAATGGCAAAATGTCTGAAATGAAGGTAGTTGCTGATAATTCACCAAAGGTTAGTAATTTTATCATAAAAAAAACATCGCTATTTTATAAAATTTTAAGTTAATATCTGAGCATGACTATTTCTGATTCTGCATTATTTAATGTTGATATTAATAATTATAATGGCCCTCTAGACGTCCTTTTAGATTTAGCCAAAGCTCAAAAGGTAGATCTTGAAGAGATATCAATTACAAAATTAGCAGATCAGTTTCACGATTATATTACAAAAGAAAAAGATTTAAATTTAGAAATTGCGTCAGAATATTTATTGATGGCAACTTGGTTAGCTTATTTAAAATCTAAATTATTACTTCCAGGAACACCAGAAGAAGAATTTAAAGTTCAAGAAGTTGCTGAAAAATTAAAATTACAACTTAAAAAACTAGAATTGATAAGATTGCTTTCTGAACAAATGTTAAAAAGAAAAAGATTAGGAAGAGAAATTCGATCAAGAGGAATGAAAGGAAATATAAGATCTATTTATAGCACAGAATATAATTTAAGTTTATTTGAGCTTCTCAAGTCGTATTCAACAATTATTATGACCAAGGACTTTCAAAAAATGAATATTCCTAAATTACCTGTATTTACTACAGAAGATGGAATTAAAACAATTAGAGAATTTTTTGGTAAATTAATTGATTGGAAGAAATTAGATGATTTAATTCCTCAAAATTTTAAAAGTAATTCAAAATATAAACGTACGGGTAAAGCAGGGATATTTGCTGGATCGTTAGAATTAGTTAAAGAAGGAAATTTAACTATGAAACAAGATAAGTTATTTGATGATATTTATGTGAAGGAAAATAATGATTAAAAAAGAAAAGATTACAAAAGATAATATTGTAAAATTTCCATCTAAGTTAACTGATTTAGAAAAAGAAATTGAAGCAGTTATTTTTGCTGCTGCAGAACCATTAGATATTGATACAATTGAAAGCAAAATTACTAAAAAGGGTAGTGTTGCAAAATCATTAGAGAAGTTACAACAAGAATACTCTCAACGTGGTATTAATTTAATTTGTATTAAAGATAAGTGGTCGTTTAGAACTTCACCTAACTTATCTAATATTATGTCACAAGAGAAGACAGTAGAAAAGAAACTTTCTAGAGCTGCTGTGGAGACTTTAGCAATAATAGTTTATCACCAACCTGTTACTAGAGCAGAGATTGAGGAGATAAGAGGTGTTGCATTTGGAACGAATACTCTTGAAATATTGATGGAACTCAACTGGGTGAAACCAGGTGGACGTAAAGATGTACCAGGTAGACCAATTCAGTATGTTACAACTGATGAATTTTTAAGTCATTTCAATCTTCAAAAATTATCTGATTTACCAACAATTGATGAATTAGGTGCTGCTGGATTAATTGACAGTTCTAGTGTCGATAATGCAATTTTTGGAACTGGAAAATTCTACAAAGAAAAACAAGAAGAAAAAAAAGAGGATATTTATTCTAATATTGACGAGATGTTAAATAGCACTCTTGATACAGAAGAGAAAGATTAACAAAAAAGTAACTTTTAAATTAACCATAAAAAGGTTATAAGTTTTTCATGAGCATAGGAATTTGGCAAATAGCAATCGTAGTTATATTAGTAGTCTTATTATTTGGACGAGGTAAAATCTCTAGTCTAATGGGTGATGTAGCTAAGGGAATTAAAAGTTTCAAAAAAGGAATGGCGTCAGATGTTACTGACGATACAGAGCCAAAAAATATATCCGACGAAAATAAAGACTCAGAAAATAAAGATTAAATCACATGCCTACTATTGGTTGGTTTGAGATATTAATTGTTGTTGGTATTGCAATTGTTGTTCTTGGTCCTAAAGATTTTCCAATCATGTTAAAGAAAGCTGGTTCTTGGATAGGGACTGCAAAAAGATATGTGAGCAACATTCAAAATGAGGTTTCTAATTTAGAAATTGATGAAGAAAAAATTGATAATGAAATAAAAAAAGAAACTAAAAAAGATGAGCAATGAAGAAAATGAAGGTGGATTTGTTAGCCATCTAACAGAACTAAGAAAAAGATTAATACATAGTTTTATATTTCTAATAATCTTTTTTGTTATTTGTTATATCTTTGCAGAACATATCTACGGCTTTTTAGTTGATCCTTTTGCTCAAGCGGTAAAAGATGATGGATCTGATAGAAGGCTTATTTTTACCGCCTTACAGGAAACTTTTTTAACGTATATCAAGGTATCTTTTTTCACAGCTTTTTTCGTGACCTGTCCATTTATTCTAATGCAAATATGGAAATTTATTGCCCCAGGTTTATATAAACATGAAAAAGTTGCTATACTTCCATACCTTATCTTAACACCAATCCTTTTCTTTTTGGGAGGTATGCTTGTTTACTATTTGATAATGCCTCTAGCTATTAAATTCTTTTTATCATTTGAAAGTACAGGGATGTCTACAAGTTTACCAATTCAATTAGAAGCCAAAGTAAATGAATACTTGTCACTTGTTATGAAGTTAATTTTCGCATTTGGAATAAGTTTCCAACTACCTATAGTCTTAAGTTTGTTAGCAAGAATAGGTATTGTTGATAGTCAATTTCTAAAAGAAAGAAGAAAGTATGTTGTAGTAATTATATTTGCTGCTGCCGCATTGCTTACACCTCCAGATCCAATTACTCAAATAGGTTTAGCAATTCCTTTATTAATTTTATATGAATTATCAATATTTTCAGTAAAATTTATAGAAAACAAAAATTTAGAAAAGACTGATGCATAATTTAAAAGAAATTAGAAAAGACTATTCAAAATTTGAAAAAGATCTTGAAAAGCGTTCAGTTAAAATTGATTTTAATAATTTAAGAAAGCTTGATGAATTAAATAGAGATTTAATTCAAAAGAAAGAAAATTTAGAAAAAGAAAAAAAAGATATTTCAAAATCTAAAGATGAAAGTTTATTCAAAAAATCTA
The DNA here is from genome assembly GCA_003279775.1 of Pelagibacteraceae bacterium AG-390-A23. Lineage (GTDB taxonomy): Bacteria > Pseudomonadota > Alphaproteobacteria > Pelagibacterales > Pelagibacteraceae > Pelagibacter. The sequence continues at coordinate 95,266 of QCGW01000001.1, read as the reverse complement.
AAGAAATTTCTACTGAATTAGAAAAGATCTCTGAGCAACAAAAAAATACTAAAACTGAATTAGATAACATTTTATCAAGTATACCAAACATACCTCATCAGGATGTTCCAAATGGAAAAGATGAAAATGACAATGTTGAAGTTTTAAAAGCAGGTAAAGTTCCTGAATTTGATTTTAAACCCAAATCTCACTACGAACTTGGAGAAAATTTAGGTATGCTTGATTTTGATCTTGCAACTAAAACAACTGGATCAAGATTTGTATTTGTTAAAAAAGAGTTAGCATTACTAGAACGAGCTTTATCTAACTTTATGCTAGATACTCATATTGTTCAAAATGGCTACCAAGAGATTTCACCTCCATTGATTGCCTCTGACAATACAATGTATGGAACAGGCCAATTACCAAAATTTGAAAATGATCAATTTGAAATAAAATTTGATGAAGGATCTGATAGAAAATTTTTAATTCCAACAGCTGAAGTAATTTTAACAAACATTGTTAAAGATAAAATTGTAGACCAAAAAGATTTACCAATGAGATTTGTTGCCTCAACCCCATGTTTTAGAAAAGAAGCTGGCAGTTATGGAAAAGACACCAAGGGAATGATTAGACAACATCAATTTTATAAGGTTGAGATGGTTAGTATTGTAGAAAAAGAAAATTGCCTAGAAGAATTAGAGCGAATGACAAACTGCGCAACAGATATTCTTGATAAGCTAGAGTTACCTTATAGAAAAGTAATTTTATGTTCAGGTGATATGGGTTTTAGTGCAGAAAAAACTTATGATATTGAAGTGTGGTTACCATCAGAAAACAAGTATCGTGAAATATCATCATGCTCTTCTTGTTCAACATTTCAGGCACAAAGAATGAAATCAAGATATAAAAATAAAAATAAGGAAACTGTTTTTGTTGGAACATTAAATGGAAGTGGTTTAGCTGTGGGTAGAACTTTAATTGCTGTACTAGAAAACTATCAACAAAAAGATGGTTCGATTATTGTTCCTAAGGTACTGCGACCGTATATGAATAATTTAGAATTGATTTCAGCTAAATAAAGTTGTTTTAATTACTTAGATAGTATAAGTATTCACATAATTTATAAGGAGATTTATGGAAGGCTCAGGAATAGGACAATTTATACCGTTAATTTTAATATTTGTTATTTTTTATTTTTTCTTAATCAGACCACAGCAAAAAAAAGTTAAAGAGCACAAAGCAATGGTTGAAAGTCTTAAAAGAGGTGACAAGGTTGTTACTTCTGGCGGAATTACAGGTACAGTAGAGAGACTTATAGACAATGATAAAGTTGAAGTTGAAATTGCTGAAAACGTAAAAGTTGAGATAGTTAAATCAACTGGTATTCAAAGTCTTGTTAATACAAATACTCAAGAAGTTAAAAAATAATTATTTTTAGTTAAGTGCTTTATTTCTCTAAGTTAAGAATTTTATTTATAACTCTTTTTTCAGTTTTATTTATTTTAATTGCTTCATCAAATCTTTTTAAATTTGATGATAATTTTTTTGATAAAAAAATTAATCTAGGATTAGACCTTCAGGGTGGATCATATCTATTACTTGAAATTGATAATGAACCTGTAATTGAACAAAAACTACAAAACCTAACAACAACAATCAGAAATTACTTCAAAGAAAAAAATATTAAGATCAATAATATAAAGATAGAAAACCAAAATATTTTTTTTAATGTAATAGATAATGATAAGCAATCTGTCTTAGATGTTTTTCAAGACGAAAATAGTGATTTTAATCCTTATTACCCAAGATTTAAATCACATCAGTTAGAAATTGAAGATACAGGGTTAAATTTTAAAGTTAATTTTTCAAGACAGGGTTTAATAAAACTTAAAACTTCATCTCAAGATCAAGCTATAGAAATAGTTAGAAGAAGAGTAGATGAAGTTGGGACTAATGAGCCTAACATACTTAAAAGAGGAAATAACAGAATTTTAGTTGAGCTTCCTGGATTAGATGATCCAATGAGAATTAAATCATTACTTGGTAAAACTGCAAACCTCACTTTTCGATTTGTAACAAAAGACGAAAATGATCGTTTTGGTGTTGAAAAGTTAAAATTTGAAAATGGTTTAGAAGAAGCCACAGTTAGTAAAAGAATTATAATAAGTGGTGAAAATTTACTTGATGCTCAACCAAAAATGGACTCTCAAACTAACCAAACAATTGTTTCATTTTCATTAGATAGAGTAGGTGCAAAGAGATTTGGTAAAGCAACATCAACTGGTATTGGTAAGCAACTGGCAATTGTTTTAGATGGTAAAATTATAAGTGCGCCCGTAGTTAGAGATACGATTGCTAGTGGATCTGGTCAGATAAGTGGTGGTTTCACTTTTCAAACAGCAACTGATTTAGCTTTGTTGTTAAGATCAGGAGCATTACCAGCCCCATTAGAAATTATTGAAGAAAGAACAGTAGGCCCAGATCTTGGACAAGATTCAATTAATGCAGGAATGATCGCTTTAGCAATAGGTTTTATGTTGGTTATAATTTTTATGTTCGTTAAATATAAAATTTTTGGATTGATTACTAATGTGACTCTCATAGTTAATTTATTAATACTTTTAGGTGTTTTAACTTTATTCGAAGCTACTTTAACATTGCCTGGTATAGCAGGGATTATTCTGACTGTAGGTATGGCAGTTGATGCAAATGTTTTAATTTTTGAGAGAATTAAAGAAGAATTAAAAGACGAGACTAATAATATTTTGGCTTTTGATGGTGGTTATACCAAATCAAGATCAGCAATTTTAGATGCTAATATTACTACATTATTAGCAGCAATTATTTTATTTTTCATGGGTTCAGGTCCAGTCAAAGGTTTTGCTGTAACATTAGGAGTTGGAATATTTACAACATTATTTTCAGTTTATTTTATAGCAAGATTATTCACTAGTATTTATGTATCAAGAAATAAAAATAAGGAAAAATTAATTTAATGATTGCTTTTAATAAATATTATAATCACTTTAATTTACTATCATCAGTTTTGATTGTTGTTTCTTTGTTATTGTTAATATTTAAAGGACTTAATTTTGGTATAGACTTCAAAGGTGGCACATTAATTGAATTAAGAGCCTCAGACTCAAAAATAAATGTTAGTTCATTACGAGATAGATTTAATCAAATGAACTTAGGAGATGTTTCAGTAAAGAAATTTGGTAATGATACTGATTTTTTAGTGAAATTTGAAAATAAAGACAATAAGAAGAACATTATTGAAGAAATTAAAGCTAACTTAGATAAATCTTTTGGAAACAATTATGATTTTAGAAGAGTTGAAAATGTTGGTCCAAAAGTTAGTGCTGAATTATTAAAATCAGGGGTAATAGCAATATCTTTGTCATTAGCATTAATGCTGATTTACATTTGGATTAGATTTGAATGGCAATTTAGCCTAGGCGCAATTCTAGCTTTATTTCATGATGTAATTGTAACACTGGGAGTTTTTTCACTATTTAGTTTAGAAATAAACTTATCAATTATAGCAGCTGTATTAACAATAGTAGGATACTCTATGAATGATACAGTGGTCATTTTCGATCGTGTAAGAGAAAATTTAAGAAAATATTCAGATATTAAAATTTTTGAATTAACAAATATTTCAATTAATGAAACTTTATCAAGAACAATCATAACATCTGCAACTACTTTGCTAGCTTTATTAGCTATATATTTTTTTGGTGGAGAGATACTTAAAGGATTTTCACTTGCTATGATTTTAGGTGTTGTTTTCGGAACTTATTCTTCTATTTATATAGCTAACACTGTTTTAGTGAGACTAAGAGTTTCTCAAAAAACAGTTTTGAGAGAAGACGATCAAAATAAATTGAATTAATCATTAAAATTTTTAAAATTTCGTTATATTATTTCAAAGTATTATAATTATTTTATGAATATAAGACTTTGGAAACCATCTAGTAAAACAAAAAAAAATTCAAATTTATTTAAATTTGAAAAATTTATATCTAAAAGATTTAATAAAAATTTTAATGAAAATTTCAAAAAAATTCATGATTGGTCAGTTAAAAATCAAGGTGATTTTTGGAGTAGTATGTGGGATTTCTCAAAAGTTAAAGGTATTAAAAGCAACACTAAAGTAAAAAAATCAAAAAAATTTTATAAAAATACTTTTTTACCGAATTCAAGATTGAATTTTTGTGAAAATTTACTTTCAAAAAATACAAAAGAGAAAGCAATTACTTTTATAAGTGAAAATGGTTATCGTGAAATACGAAATTGGAGTGAATTAAATAAAAATGTAAAAAATATTTCAAATAATTTTAAAAAATTAAATATCAAATCAGACGACCGAATTGCAGCTTATATGCCTAACATACCTGAAACTGTAGAGGCTTTTTTAGGTACTGTTGCTATTGGAGCTATATGGTCATCTTGTTCACCTGATTTTGGAATTAATGGTGTTATAGAGAGATTTTCTCAAATTAAACCCAAAATTTTAATTGTTACTAATCAATATTTTTATAATGGAAAAAAAATTAATATTTTAGAAAGAATTCCAGAAATATTAAAAAAAATTCCTTCTATAAAACATGTAATTATATCTATTTACCCTGGTCAGCTAAATTTAAAAAAACTTCCAAAATATAGAAATATCAAAACACATTATTGGAGTAATATTGTTAAGGAAAGTGTTTCAAAATTTAAATTTCTTAAATTTGATTTTGAACATGATTTAGCAATTCTTTATTCTAGTGGTACCACAGGTAAACCTAAGTGTATTTGTCATAAGAATGGTGGTGTATTAGTTCAGCATTTAAAAGAACATCAATTGCATTGTGACATTAAAGAAAATGACAATGTTTTTTATTTTACAACATGTGGATGGATGATGTGGAATTGGCTAATTTCAGTTCTAGCCTCAAAAGCATCAATCGTATTGTTCGATGGTTTCCCAATGTATAAACGTGATGATCTCCTTTTAAAAATAGCCAATAAAGAAAATATAACCTTATTTGGAGTTAGTGCCAAATATGTTGATGCATTAAGAAAAACAAGAAAAAATTTTAAGAAAGTTTACGAGTTAAAAAAACTTAGAACTCTTTGTTCTACTGGATCTCCATTATCAGCAGATTGTTTTAAATTTGTATACAATAATATTAAAAAAAATGTTCATTTAGCATCTATTTCTGGAGGTACAGATATTGTCTCTTGTTTTGTTTTGGGAAATTTATACCAATCTGTACATGCAGGAGAAATACAAAGCAAAGGTTTAGGTATGGATGTACGAGTATTTAATGAAAAAGGAAAGTCAATTTTAAATCAAAAAGGTGAATTGGTTTGTGTCAATCCTTTTCCATCAATGCCTTCAAAATTTTGGAATGATCATAAAGATACAAAATTTAAAAAAGCTTATTTTAATAGATATAGAAATATATGGCACCATGGTGATTATGCTCAAATAACAAATAATAATGGAATAATAATATCAGGAAGATCTGATACTACTTTAAATCCTGGCGGAGTAAGGCTTGGTACTGCTGAAATTTACTCTGAGGTAGAGCGGTTTAAAGAAATTAAGGAGTCTTTAGTTGTTGGACAATCTTGGGATAACGATGTTCGTATAATTTTATTTGTAATTTTAAATTCAAAGTATCAACTTAATGATAGCTTATTAAAAAAAATAAAATTACAAATTAAAAAACATGCATCACCTAGACATGTGCCAAGAAAAATAATTCAAATAAACGATATACCAAGAACTAAAAGTGGTAAAATTGTTGAATTAGCTGTCAAAAATATAATTGAGGGAAATTTAATAAAAAACAAAGAAGCTTTGGCTAATCCAGAAAGTTTAAATCAGTTTAAAGATATTAAGGAGTTACAATATTAATTTTTTAATATAAGTTTTGAGCTATTACCATTGTTAGCAACATTGGTAGTGATAATAGGGTATTTGTTCTTGAGAAGAGCATTGCAGTTTTAGCTGACTTTGCCTTAGTCTCTGGATCAGTTTCAACCATTCCTAAAGCTCTTTTTTGATTTGGCCAAATAACAAACCATACGTTAAATGCCATTATAATTCCTAGCCACATTCCAATACCTATAGCTGTATGTTTAGGTACACCCGAACCTATACTTAAAGTCATTGCATCATGAAGATATCCATTAAGATAAGCAAGAATTAAACCTGAAAGAACAGTTATTGCTGCAGCCCATCTAAAATAAAATAATGCAGCAGGAGCAATTACTTTGCCAATGGCTGGTTTTTGTTCATCTGGAATTTTTCCCATGTTTGGAATTTGAACAAAATTGAAATACCACAATAATCCAATCCACATAATTGCAACAATCACATGTATGTATCTAAATAACCAGCTCCAGAATAATGTATCAAAAGCTATACCACCATTTAAATAAAACAATCCTAGAAACAACAATATTGCTATAGCTAATGATGTGTGAACAGTTTTTGATAATGAAGACAGCAAATTACTCATGATTCTTTTAACTATACACTAATTTTAAAAAAAATTTAAGTTCTTTAATCTAGGCTAAAAGAGGTTTTAAAAATTGACCTGTATAACTATCTTTTACTTTGCATACTTCTTCAGGTTTTCCTTCGGCGACAATATTACCACCCTTTACACCACCTTCAGGACCCATATCCACAATATAGTCAGCTGTTTTTATTACATCTAAATTGTGCTCAATTACAACTACTGTATTCCCAAGTTTTACAAATGTATGAAGTATCTCTAAAAGCTTTTTAATATCATGTTGATGTAAACCTGTGGTTGGTTCATCTAAAATATACATCGTTCTTCCTGTTGATCTTTTTGAAAGTTCTTTTGCAAGTTTAATACGTTGTGCTTCACCTCCTGAGAGTGTAGTTGCTTGCTGGCCAATTTTTATATAACCTAATCCAACTTTTTTAAGAGTTAACAATTTTGTTTTTATATTAGATATATTTTCAAAATACTCACACCCCTCATCAACAGACATATCTAGAACATCTGCGATACTTTTACCTTTAAATTTAATTTCTAAAGTCTCTCTATTATACCTTGTTCCTTTGCATTCATCACATTGTATATAAACATCAGGTAAAAAATGCATTTCATATGTAATTACACCATCACCTTCACAAGCTTCACATCTACCTCCTTTAACATTAAAAGAAAATCTTCCTGGTTTATATCCTCTTGTTTTTGACTCAGGCAGACTGGTAAACCAATCTCTAATTGGCCCGAAAGCTCCTGTATATGTCGCAGGATTTGATCTAGGTGTTCTCCCGATAGGAGATTGGTCAATATCAATTATTTTATCAATTAATTCAACCCCTTTATAACCTTTAAAAGATTTAGGTGCTTTTCTTGCTTTATTGTTTAATGTTAAATTCAAAGCATGAAATAGTGTTTGTAATATTAAAGTAGATTTACCACTTCCAGAAACACCGGTAACACAGGTAAATGTCCCAGTTGGAATTTTAAGATTTACATTATTTAAATTATTTCCACTTGCACCATTGATTTCTACAAATCTTCCATTTTTGGCTAAACGTCGTGATTTTGGAATTTCAATTGTTTTTTTGTTCGCAAGATATTGACCTGTAATACTATTTTTATCTTTTTTAATTTCATCATATGATCCTTGAGCTGTTATCTCACCACCATTGCTCCCAGCTTCAGGACCAAGATCAATAATGTGATCTGCATTTTCCATTGTTTCCGTGTCATGCTCAACAACAATGACTGTATTACCAAGATCTCGCAATCTTTTTAATGCATTAATTAGTTTAACGTTATCTTTTTGATGTAATCCAATTGAAGGCTCATCCAAAACATACAATACACCTGTTAAACCAGATCCAATTTGTGAAGCCAATCTTATTCTTTGAGCCTCGCCACCAGATAAAGTTCCAGATTCTCTTGACAATGTTAAATAATCTAAACCAACGTTTAGAAGAAAATTTAATCTTTCATTTATTTCTTTTAAAACATGTTCGGCGATTTTAAATTGTCTTTTATCAAGATTATTTTCTAAATTTTTAAACCATTCTGCAGCATCTAAAATAGATTTTTTTGTTACTTCACTAATATTAAGTTCATTGATTTTAACACATAAAGCTTCCTCTTTTAATCTGTCGCCATTACATGCTTCACATGCCGTATCTGATTGATATTCAGCAATAGCTTCTCTTTTCCATTCACTATCTGACTCTAAAAATCTTCTTTCAAGATTATTAATTACACCTTCAAAGGTTTTTTTGTAAGAATATTTCTCGTATCCATCATCATAATTAAATTTAATTTCATCCTCATCCGAACCATAAAGAATAATATCTTTTATTTTTTTGGTTAATTTTTTCCATTTTTCATCTAAAGAAAAACCATAATGTTTTGCTAAAGATGCTAAAGTTTGAGCATAATATAATGTAGTTGATTTTGACCAAGGTTCAATTGCTCCATCAGCTAGACTTTTTCTTTCATCAGGAACAACTAAATTTGGATCAACATTTAATTTCATTCCAATTCCTTCGCACTCCTCACAAGCTCCATAGGGACTGTTAAATGAAAAAAGTCTTGGTTCAATTTCTTCAATTGTAAAACCACTTTCAGGACAAGCAAACTTTGTAGAGTAAATTAATTTCTCAATTTTTCTAAATTTCTGAGGAAGTGTTTCATCCTCATATTCGACAAAAACTAGACCGTTGGCTAAATTTACAGCTGTTTCAATACTTTCAGCTAATCTATTTCCTAGTTTTGAATTTAAAACTATTCTATCAACTAGGATTGAAATATCATGTTTAAGTTTTTTATCTAAATTAGGTGATTTTTCTATATCATATAAAACATTATCAATTTTAATTTTTCTAAATCCTCTTCTTTTGTAGCTTAAAATATCTTTTTTATATTCACCTTTACGACCTCTTACCACTGGAGCGTAAATATATATTGTTGATTTTTTTGGTAATTTTTTTACTAAATCTACTATTTGTGTAATTGTTTGAGAGGTTATTGGTTTACCTGTAAACGGTGAGTAGGGGATACCTGCTCTAGCGTATAATACCCTCATGTAATCATAAATTTCTGTTACAGTCGCAACAGTAGATCTTGGGTTTTTTGAAGTATTTTTTTGTTCTATTGCAATAGCAGGACTTAATCCTTCAATTAAATCAACATTTGGTTTTTTCATTTTATCTAAAAATTGACGTGCATATGCAGATAAACTTTCAACATATCTTCTTTGACCCTCTGCGTATATTGTATCAAAAGCTAAAGATGATTTTCCTGACCCTGATAGACCCGTTATGACCACAAATTTGTCTTTAGGAATCTCTACAGTAACATTCTTCAAATTATGTTCTTTAGCGCCCTTAATAACTATCTTTTTCATCATAATTTTAGTTGCTTTGAGTTAATAAAATTAATATTCAGAAGAATTGTGATATAATTCTAATTAACTAATTTAACAAATATTAAATATTATGGCTGGAAGTTTAAATAAAGTATTATTAATTGGTCGTTTGGGCGCAGATCCTGAAATTAAGCAAATGGTAAATGGCAAAAGTGTAGCCAGATTAAGTCTTGCAACAAGTCAATCCTGGAAAGATAAAAACACAGGTGAAAAAAAAGAAAAAACTGAGTGGCACCGTGTAGTTGTATTTAATGAAGGTTTAGTAAATGTTGTTCAACAATATTTAAAAAAAGGTGCTCAAGTTTATATTGAGGGACAACTCACAACAAGAAAATGGAAAGATGAGCAATCAGGACAAGATAAATACTCGACTGAAATAGTTATACAGGGATATAATTCTTCACTCACAATGTTGGGTGGTGGAAATTCTGGTGGTGGAATTCAAAATGACACAACTCAACAAACTAATATTGAGGATTCTTCTCAAGTGTCAGATATGGATGATGAAATTCCATTTTAATTTCTATGAAAAATACTGAAGAGTTAAAAGATAAAAATATAAAATTAATCTCAATGCATGATGAGATGAGCTCATCATATCTTTCTTATGCAATGAGTGTAATTGTTAGTCGTGCTCTTCCTGATGTAAGAGATGGATTAAAGCCAGTTCATAGAAGAATTTTATATGCAATGTACAAGGGCGGATATGATTGGTCTAAACAATTTAGAAAATCTGCAAGAATAGTTGGAGATGTTATTGGTAAATATCATCCCCATGGAGATCAGTCTGTTTACGATGCTTTAGTTAGAATGGTACAAGATTTCTCTATGAGCTTACCGTTAATTCAAGGCCAAGGAAATTTTGGATCTATAGATGGCGATCCTGCTGCAGCAATGAGGTACACTGAAACTCGTTTATCAAAAGTTTCTCAATACTTAATTGATGATATAGAAAAAAACACAATTTCATTCAAAAGCAATTACGATGAAACAGAGAAAGAACCTAGTGTTTTACCATCTCAATTTCCAAATTTATTAGTAAATGGAGCTGGTGGTATTGCTGTAGGTATGGCAACAAGTATACCGCCTCACAATTTGGGTGAAATTATAGATGGCACTTTGGCTCTAATTAATAACAAAGATATTAAAATTAAAGAATTGATGAAACATATACCTGGTCCAGATTTTCCAACTGGCGGTGTAATTATAGGTAAAGATATAATTAAACAAGGATATAACAATGGAAGAGGATCATTTAAGATTAGAGGTGAAATCTCAATTGAACAACAAAAAAATGGGCGTGAAAGACTTGTAATAACTTCTATACCTTATCAAGTTAACAAATCAGTTTTAAATGAAAGGATTGCTCAATTAGTAAGAGAAAAAAAGATTGAAGGAATAAGAGATATTAGAGACGAGTCTAACAGAGAAGGTATTAGGGTAGCAATAGATTTAAGAAATGGTGTAGAACCAGAAACCATAAAGAGACAATTATATAAAAATACTCAGATAGAGAGTTCATTTGGTTTTAATACTTTAGCGATTGTTGAAGGAAAACCTCAAACTTGCACACTAAAAGATTTTTTATCCAATTTTTTAACTTTTAGAGAAGATGTAGTTATCAAGAAAACTAAATTTGATCTTCAAAAAGCAGAGGAACGTGCTCATATTCTAATAGGATTATCAGTTTCAGTTGAAAATTTGGATAAAATTATAAAAATTATTCGATCATCTAAAACACCAGATGATGCTAAAGTATCAATTTTAAAAACCAAATGGAAAATAAATAAATCACAAAAATTAATTTTTTTAGTGGAGGGAAAAAAGGGCAAAAATCTTTATTCTTTATCTGAACCACAAGTTTTAGCTATTTTAGAATTAAGACTTCAAAAATTAACTGCATTAGGAATAAATGAAATCGAAGTTGAAATTAAAAAACTAGCTGAATTAATCACTAAATATAAAAAGATTATTTCATCAAAAAAAGAACTTTTAAAAGTAATCAGTGAAGAGTTAAAAAATATTAAAGAGAAATTTGCTATTCCAAGAAGAACTAAAATTATAGATGCTGTTTTAAATTATGATATTGAAGAAACTATCCAAAAACAATCGGTAATAATTACAGTTACATTACAAGGGTACATAAAAAGAGGTTCCTTAGATGGAGTAAAAAAACAAAAAAGAGGTGGTAAGGGAAAATCAGGCATAACAACTAGAGATCAAGACTCTGTTGTTCAAACATTATCCGTAAATACTCATACTTCAGTACTCTTCTTTTCTACCGAGGGTTTAGTTTACAAGATTAAAGCATGGAAAATACCAGAGGGCTCATCATCATCTAAAGGTAAGTCTTTATTTAATATTCTACCTTTAAAGAGTCACCAAGCAATAAGCTCAATTATGCCAATGCCAGAAGATGAAACTGATTTAAAAAATTATCAAATTATATTTGCTACTGCTCAAGGCAAAGTAAGAAAAAATAGTTTAGAAGACTTTTCTTCAATTAATTCATCTGGAAAAATTGCGATGAAACTAGATAACAATGATAAAATCGTAGGTGTTAAAATTTGTAAAGATGATCAGGATGTAATTTTAAGCACAAAATTTGGAAAATGTATTAGATTTGAGGCCAAAAAGTTGAGAGTTTTTAAAGGCAGATCCTCTAAAGGAATTAAGGGAATAGAGCTAGCACCAAATGATCAAATAGTATCTTTGTCAGTTATTGATAACGATAAAATTAATAAAAATGAAAAAAAATCAAAAGACGAAAAATCTGAATTAAGAGCTAAAGAGAAATTTGTTTTATCAATAAGTGAAAATGGTTATGGAAAAAAGACTTCTCATATTGATTACAGAGTTACTAACAGAGGTGGTAAAGGAATTATAGGAATAGTAAATTCACCAAGAAATGGAAATATCACTTCATCATTTCCAGTTTATGATGGCGATGAAATTTTAATTTCTACTAATAAAGGAAGGGTTATTAGAGTAGCTGTTAAAGAAATTAGAACTGCAGGAAGAAATACCCAAGGGGTTAGAATAATTAAGTTATCAGGAGAAGAAAAAGTTGTTTCAGCTATTAAAATTGATGATAATTTAATTTAATGAGTAAAATTGCAATTTATCCCGGAACATTTGATCCAATTACTTTCGGACATATAGATGTAATAAAAAAATCATTAAAATTATTTGATAAAATAGTAGTGGGTGTCTCAGATGAAAGTAACAAAAATTATTTATTTAGTTCTGAAGAAAGAATAGAAATAGTAAATAAAGCTTTATTTAAAGATCTAAAGCTAAATAGAAAAAAAATAATAGTAGTATCATTTGGCTCTTTAACCACTGATTTATGTAAAAAATACAAATCAAACATAATTTTAAGAGGATTGAGAGCTGTATCTGATTTTGAATATGAATTTCAATTAGCTGGCATGAACAGAAAATTGAACCAAAATATTGAAACAATTTTTTTAATGTCTGATTTAGAAAATCAAATTATTTCATCTAAATTTGTAAAAGAGATTGTTAAATTAAAAGGTGATATTAAAAAATTTACTACCAAAAGTACAATCAAGTCTTTAAAAGATAAATATGAATAAAATTTTTATTAAAATACTTATTTTACTTTTTTTTATTACTAATCAATCAATAGCTGAGGAGAATATAATGATATTAAAATTAAAAGATGGTGACGTTAAAATTGAATTGTTTGAGGATGTTGCTCCAAACCATGTTAAAAGAATTAAGGAATTAGCAAATAGTGGTAAATACGATAACGTTGTTTTTCATAGAGTTATAGATGGATTTATGGCTCAAACAGGGGATGTTAAATTTGGAAATTCAGAGTCAAATGATTTTGATCTTAGAAGAGCTGGAATGGGTGGATCAGATTTTCCTGACTTAGAGCAAGAATTCAACAGTCTACCACATGATAGAGGAACTTTATCAATGGCGAGAGCTCAAGATCCAAATAGTGCAAATAGTCAATTTTTTATTTGTTTTCAGGCAGCTCCTTTTTTAGATCGTCAATATACAGTTTTTGGAAAAGTGATCGAGGGAATGGAATTTGTTGATAAAATAAAAAGAGGCGATCAAAACAATAACGGTGCTGTAACCGATCCAGATAAAATTATTAGTTTTAAATCTCAATAAATTTTTTAATGGCATTAAAAAAATTTGCCTTTAACGTTTTAAAAAAAGATAAATTTGCTAGGTGTGGTTTGATTGAAACACATCGTGGTAATATTCAAACACCTGCCTTTATGCCTGTTGGAACTCAAGCCACAGTAAAGGCTTGTACAATAGACGATATAAAAAAAACTGGTTCAGAAATAATACTTTCAAATACTTATCACCTAATGATACGTCCAGGTGTTGAAAGAATTGAGTCTGCCGGTGGACTTCATAATTTTATGAATTGTGATTTACCTATTTTAACTGACTCTGGTGGTTTTCAAGTAATGTCTCTTTCAAAATTAAATAAAATTGATAGGGAGAAAGGCGCAATATTTAACTCTCATGTTGATGGTAAAAAATTTTATTTAAGTCCCGAGGAGAGCATCAGAATACAGCTGGGTTTAAATTCAGATATTGTAATGATTATGGATGAATGCCCCAAAAAAACTAATGATTATAATCTAATCAAAAAATCAATGGATTTATCACTTTACTGGGCCAAAAGATCTAAAGTAGCTTTTGGGAATAATCCTCAAAAAGCTTTATTTGGAATTGTTCAAGGAGGTCTATTTAAAGATTTAAGACTCAAATCACTTGAAGAATTAGTTAAAATTGGTTTTGATGGTTATGCAATTGGTGGATTAGCAGTAGGTGAGACACAAAATGAAATGTTTAATGTTCTAGATGATATTAAGGAGTATTTACCTATTGAAAAGCCGCATTATTTAATGGGTGTTGGAACACCATCTGATATTTTGGGTGCTGTAAAAAGAGGTATAGATATGTTTGATTGTGTTTTACCAACTAGATCAGGACGAACAGGTTTAGCTTTTACTTGGCAAGGAAGAATTAATATTAAAAATAATAAATATCAAAATGATAACACTCCTTTAGATCCTAATTGTGAAAATCTTAATTTAAATAAATATTCAAAAAACTATTTAAATCACTTATTTAATACAAATGAAATTTTAGCTTCAATGTTACTCACTCTACATAATATTAATTTTTATCAACAATTAATGACTTTGATCAGAAAAAATATTAATGACGGTACTTTTGATCAATTTCACGATAAATACATTGATAAGTTGTAGAACGTATACAGATTTAGTTAAAATTGACATTTGAAAAAAAATAATAATTCTGTATATAACAATTATTCAATTTGAATAATTTGGGGGCCCTTAGCTCAGTTGGTAGAGCAATTCCCTTTTAAGGAATGGGTCGATGGTTCGAGTCCATCAGGGCTCACCACTTAATTCAATTAGCTTAGCTTAGATTGATTGGCGGATAATCCAACATTACCTCATTCATCCATTCATTTAATTGTTTAATACGAGTATCAGAAGAAGGATGGGTGCTCATAAATTCTGGTGGTTCTTTACCCTTATTTGCTTCTTTCATTCTTTCCCAGATTTTTACTGTTTCTCTAATATCATAACCTGATAAAGAAGAAAAAATCATTCCTAGATAATCAGCTTCGCTCTCCTGCTTTCTATTAAATGGATTCATTATTCCTAGTTGAGCTAATAATCCTACTGTATCCATTCCGGTGCTTCTGTTTATATCAGATAAAACACCGCCACTTGCAATATCTATAATTCTTGCTCCAGTATT
Source organism: Pelagibacteraceae bacterium AG-390-A23 (assembly GCA_003279775.1). Classification (GTDB taxonomy): domain Bacteria; phylum Pseudomonadota; class Alphaproteobacteria; order Pelagibacterales; family Pelagibacteraceae; genus Pelagibacter. Next base: position 80,050 of record QCGW01000001.1, on the reverse strand, counting down.
TAATAAAACACCTCGACTTGCTCTTTCAACTGAATGTTTTGCAACTGCATGAGCAACTTCATGACCCATAATTGCAGCTAAACCATTTTTATTTTTTGTTACATCAAGTATACCTGTATAAACAGCAATTTTACCTCCAGGCATGCACCATGCATTTCTAACTTTTTTATTATCAATTAAAATATATTCCCAATCAAAATTTGCTGTTGGATCATTTAAGTTTGCTCTATAAAAATATTCGCTAATCGAATCTTCCATTCTTTTTCCAATATCTTTGATTTCATTTAATGTTTTTGTATCATTACTCATCTTTTCTTTTTCTTTGACTTTTTCGTAAATTTGCGCAGCTTGAGCATTTAATTTTGCTTCAGGTATAATTTTTAATTGTTTTCTGTCGGTTATTGGTGCGGTAGAGCAAGAATGCAAAAGAAGACTTCCACATCCACAACCAACATAAGTCAAAAATTTTCTTCTATCCATAAGTAACTAAAATTGATAATAATAATTTAACATGAATCTTAATAACAAAATTTTAATTGTATTATTTATCATTGCAATTGTTTTTGTTGTCTATGCTAGTTATAGTTAATTGAAAATATGTCGAAAAAAGGGTCAAAAAAATCTTTTTCATTAACCTTGAGAAATTACTTTATTGCTGGAGTAGTTGTTTTAATACCAATAGGTTTTACCTTATATCTTACAAAGATTTTAATTGGCATCTCATCTAATTTAATACCAAAAAATATAAATCCTAATAGTTATTTACCTTTTAATATACCTGGTGTTGAAATTGTTATTTCAATTTTACTTATAACTATTGTAGGTGGACTTTCATTGTCATTTTTTGGAAGAAGAATACTTAAATTAATTGATGATTTGTTTAAACGAATTCCATTTTTAAGAACAGTTTATTCTGCAATTGTTCAAATGACAGAAACTTTTTCTAAAAAAGATGATGGAAAAAGAAGCGTTGTATTGATTGAATATCCAAGAAAAGGAGTTTGGGCCGTTGGTTTTGCTACAAAAGAAAATAAAGGAGAGATGGCACAAAAAACTGGTAAGAATTTAATTAATGTCTTTGTACCAACAACTCCAAATCCTACTAGTGGTTTTTTATTAATGTTCCCAATAGAAGATGTTATATATTTAAATATGTCTTTTGAAGAAGCATCTAAATTTATAGTTTCGGCAGGAACCTCTACCAAAAAAACTTAAGCAATATCATTTATTATATCAGCTCTATCGTACAATTTTATCAAAGGTTTGAATTTACTTATATCTTCATTTGATTTTTCTATTCTTCTCATTTCCTTTTCAGCTAATAAGAAAAGATCACTATTCTGAATTGGATCTGCTAACTTAAAATTTTTTATACCACTTTGTTTAAATCCCAAAATATCCCCAAACCCTCGTAACTTCATATCTTCCTCAGATATTATGAAACCATCATTAGTGTCTTTTAAAATTTTTATTCTTTTTTTTGCATTTTCGCTTAGATTTGATTTAAACATTAATATACATGTAGAGTCTTTATCTCCACGACCAACTCTACCTCTTAATTGATGAAGTTGAGATAAACCAAATTTGTTAGCATTTTCAATTATAATCGTATTTGCATTTGGAAAATCTATCCCAACCTCAATAATCGTTGTAGAAACTAAAATCTTAAATTTATTATTTAAAAAATTGTCTAGTATTTCATTTTTTTCATCTACATCAGTTTTTCCATGAAGCAAACAAACTTGATTTGGAAACTTGCTTTCTAAATATTTATATTTTTTTACAGCTGATGAGTGATCCAATTTTTTAGATTCTTCAATTAATGGACAAACCCAAAAAATTTGATTTCCTAAGTTAATTTCTTTTTTTATAAATTTTAAAACATCTTCAATTTTAACCTCTAATTTACTATATGTTTTAATTGGTTTTCTATTTTTAGGTTTTTCTCTAATTATTGAAATATCCATATCACCATAGATTGTCATTGTTAGAGTTCTAGGTATAGGTGTTGCTGTCATTAATAATACATCACAATTTGATCCACCTTTATCCGACAATTTTTTTCTTTGGTTCACTCCAAACTTATGTTGTTCATCTATAATTATTAATCCTAATTTTCTAAAAATTACTTTTTTTTGAAAAATAGCATGTGTACCAAAAATAATATCAATTTTATTATTTTCTAATCTTTGAAGTATTTCTTTTTTTACCTTGTATTCTGATTTTCCAGAAATAAGAGCTATATTTATAGTTTTAGGAAATAATTTTTTTGCTAGATTAAAATGTTGTCTTGCTAGAATTTCCGTAGGAGCCATAAAAGCAACCTGGAAACCAGAATTTATACTATTTATTCCCGCTAAAAGAGACACTATTGTTTTTCCACTACCAACATCTCCCTGCAAAAGTCTAAACATTTTATTTGGTGAACTTAAGTCTTTGTTTATTTCGTTAAGTGATTTTTGTTGATCATCAGTAAGAGAAAAATCTAATTTATTAATTATAGAATTTTGTTTATTTAAATTAATAACTTTATTTTTTTTTTTTATTTTTCTTATTTTTTTTCTAATTTCAGAATTAACAAGAAATGTTGAAAATATTTCATCAAAAGCAAGTCTTTGATAGAAATTTGATTTATAATTTCCAATATTTTTAGGTTTGTGCAGTTCTTTAATTGAACTATTCCAACTTATATTTTTAAATTTAGATAAAATACTTTTAGAGTGCCATTCATTAAAAACTGGCAAATTATTGATTATTTGATTTAAGATTTTATTATATATTTTTTCAGAAATACCTTCGGTTAATGAGTATTTATTATGAGTTTGCTTGATTAAAGAAGAATCCTCAGAAACATATTTTGGATTTGTAATTTGGTATTTATTCCTAAAATGACCTATTTTACCACTAACAGTAATTTCTTTCCCCAATGGAAGTATTTTTTTTATGTATCCTTCATAACTATTAAAAAAAATACAATCTATTTCACCAGTTTCATCACTACATAAAACTCTATTTGGTAATTTCCTTATACGCGGAAAGTTATACTTTTGAGGAATTATAGTTACTGTTTGTATTTCACCAATTTTTAAATCTTTTATTTTTGATGACAAACTTCTATCTGTATAAGATTTTGGAAGTTTCCATAGTAAATCAAATAAATTATTAATATTTTTCTTCTTTAATAAATTTTTTGTTTTAGTTCCTACACCTTTTAAAGAACTTAAATCTGACAATAAATATTCATAATTTGTTTTATTATTCATTAACTACTAATATATTCTAATTATTATGATCAATATAGATGAATTAAAAAAAAAGATTATTTACCGATCTAATTATAGAGGCACAAAAGAAATGGATAATCTTTTGGGAACATTTACAAAAAAATATATAAATAATTTAAATGAAAATGATCTTCTTGATTTAGAAAAACTACTGAATATTGATGACACTAATTTGTATAATTTTTACAATGGTTTTAAAACCGATTTTGAATTTGAAAATAATAATATCAATTTATTATATAAAAATTTTAAATATACACAAAAATGATGGCGGAGAGACTGGGATTCGAACCCAGGAAAGAGTTGCCCCTTTGCCGGTTTTCAAGACCGGTGCTTTCAACCGCTCAGCCATCTCTCCGTGAGCAAGGTTTTATAAGTAAAATATTAAAATTCAACAAAAAAACAGGATATTTTTTTTTGAAAAGTTTAATTTGTCTCTAGTTTGTCTCTAGTTATCCTACAAAATCCTATTACTTAGCTACATTGAATCAAGTTTCTGGATCTGACGATTTTTATAATGTATTAATTAAAATTATAAAGATTATATTCATTGAATAAGAAAATTAACTTTTTTATTTGAGAGATTTAAATGAATTCTTTTATGCAAACCAAAATTATCTCCATCAATTTGTACCGGAACTAAATCATTTCCTTTTATAGTGATATTTTTAGAATAAGTTGTTATCACATTCTTATTTTTACTTAAGTCGCCATTAATAATTATTAAAAAAATAGAATATAACAAACCTAATCTTGTTAGATCTTTGAATATATAGGTTACCAATTCATTTTCAAAAATATTTGTATTGTTGATTATATGATGTCCAGCATAATATTTAGTGTTTGAGGATAAAATCCAGTCTGCTTGATAAAATTTTCCATCAAAGGTAACGTTCAATTTTTTATTATTCATTAATATAAAATATTGAAAACCTTTAATTCCAAAAATAATTTTACCAAGAATCTTTTTTATTTTTGAATTAATTGAATGAACAATTTTTGCATCCCATCCTATACCTGCCATTAAAAGGAAGTAATTTTCATTAATTTTTACAAGGCTTGAAGGCTTATAATTATTTGAAATTAATACATTTACTATGTCATCAACCTTCTTATTCATTGATAATTCAGCCTGAAGTAAATTAGCAGTACCAGCAGGAATATAACCTATCGCAAAATCTTCTTTAAATTTAAAATCATTTTTAATTAGTTCATTAATTGCAAAAGAAACAGATCCATCACCACCAGCTATTATTAGTCGATCATAATTTTTTTGACTAAAATCCTCTAAAATTTTTTTGGCTTGATCTACTGTTTTAGTCTCGAAGTAGTCCACTGAATTACTTTCTTTTAATTTTGATAATATTTTATTTATGAACTTTGATTTTCTTCCTGAAGAAGAATTGAGATTATAGATTAAACAAAAATACATAATTCTTTAAAAAAATTTTAACAAATTCTTAATAATTGAATGTCAGAAAACATAAATGATTCACGTTACAATATTGTTACAAAAATAGATTTGTTAATGCTAAATCTTTTAAAATATAAAAGTATATTTGTTTCTGACGTGCATTTGGGGACAAAAGGTTGTCAGGCTAATAAACTTCTTGAGTTTTTTAAATATACAAGATCTGAAAATCTTTATTTGGTTGGTGATATCATCGACATTTGGGCTATGCAAAAAAGTTTTCATTGGCCACAATCGCACAATGATGTCATTCAAAAAATATTGAGAAAATCGAGACATGGTACAAAAGTATTTTACATTATTGGAAATCATGACGAATTACTTAGAAAATTTATCCCAATGGATTTTGGAGATATCCATTTTGTTAATAGAGTTATTCACAAAACAAATTCAGGAAAAAAATATGTTGTTGTTCATGGCGATGCTTGGGATGGTGTTATGAAACATGCAAAATGGTTATCTAAACTTGGATCAATAGCCTACAATTTATTGTTAAAACTAAACGTAATAATTAATTTTTTTAGGAAGTTAAGAGGTAAAGAATATTGGTCTCTTGCAAAATTTTTAAAATATAAAGTCAAAAATGCAGTTAAATATATTGGTGAATATGAAAAGACGGTTTCAAATTATGCGAAAAAAAAAAAATTTGATGGAATTATTTGTGGTCACATACACCATGCTGAAGATAGAGATTTTAATGGAGTAAATTATTTAAATTGTGGTGATTGGGTAGAGTCATGCACAGCCTTGGCTGAAAAATATGACGGAACTTTTGAAATTATTTTTTGGGACACCAAAAGAAAAGAATATATCTCAGAAGATAAAGATAAGGATAAGTTTACTTACATAAAAGAAGCATCTTAAAGAATGAAAATTTTAATAGTAACTGATGCATATTACCCTCAAGTTAACGGTGTTGTAAGAACACTTCATCAAACTGGTGAAATACTTAAATCACAAGGTCACATTATTGAATATCTTACTCCACAACAATTTTTTACAGTACCAATGCCAAAATATAACGAAATAAGATTGTCTATAAATGTGTGGCCACGTGTAAGTAATTTGATTAATTCCATCAATCCTGATGCTATACATATTGCAACAGAAGGACCCATTGGCTTCATGGCAAGAAGACATTGTATTAAAAAAGATCTGAAATTTACCACAAGCTTTCACACCAGGTTTGATAAATATATGAAACTATATATGCCCATAATTCCAGCTAAGTGGTCAGAAAAATTTTTATGTAATTTTCATAATAAAGCTGAAAAAATTTTAATTACAACAGAGTCTATGCGTGAGGAACTAATAGCATTAGGTATAGATAATAATAAAATGGTAACATGGACTAGGGGAGGCAATCATGGCGCATTTAAAAATCCTGTTAAACAAAATTTACCTTATAAAAGACCTATATGGATATATGTTGGTAGGGTTGCAGTTGAAAAAAATATTAAAGCCTTTTTAGATTTGGATCTCGAAGGTACTAAAGTTATTATTGGAAAAGGACCTGATTTAAAAAATTTAAAAAAAAAATTTCCAAAAGATATTTTTTTAGGTGAAAGAACTAATGGAGAATTAGCTTCACATTTTGCATCATCAGATGTTTTTGTATTTCCAAGTAAAACTGACACTTTTGGTATAGTTATTTTGGAGTCTTTAAATTGCGGAACACCTGTTGCTGCTTATCCTGTACCTGGACCTAAAGATATATTAGGAGGAACTAATATTGATACTCTAGATCACGATTTGAGAAAATCTGCGATGAAAGCATTAAAAATAAATCGTCAAGATTGTCTTGAATTTGCAAAAAATTTCTCTTGGGAAAAAGCTGCAAAAATCTTCCTAGAAAATCTTTATCCAAACAATTGATTATTTAAGAGCAAAATCTATTTTAAAAAATTAATAAATAATATTTGTCTCTAGTTTGTCTCTAGTTTTGTAGCTTAAGCGAGCCAAGAATGATGCTTGTTTCGTAAAAGGTGAAATTAAATAAGTAAGCAATGACTTGATAAGCATGTGAATCGTCTTAAAATGGGTTGGGGTTACTTAGAATTTCAAGACCGGTGCTTTCAACCGCTCAGCCATCTCTCCGTGTGCAAGGTTTTATAATTATAATTATTTAATTCAACCATAAAATAGTCTAATAAACTTATTAATTACAAGCATCATGAGTTCCTATGAATAAAGAATTTAACAAAGGCTTATTACTTGCTGGGTTTGGATCTTTTTGGTGGGGATTTTTTGGTGTAATTTATTTTAAATATATCGCTTATATTGGGTATATTGAATTAGTAGTTCATAGATGTTTGTGGACAGCGTTTACTTTAATTCTGACTACTTTTTTTTTCTCTAAATGGAATGTTTTTTTTAAAATTGTAAAAAATAAATCAAATTTATTTTATTTAATTATCTCAGGATTTTTAATTTTTATAAATTGGGGTGTATGGATATATGCTATAGCAACAAATAGAATTATAGATGCAAGTTTTGGGTATTTTATAATGCCCATTTTAAGCGTAATGCTTGGTTATCTTTTTTTTAAAGAAAAACTTAATAAAAAAAGAATCTTTTCAATTTTCTTAGTTATTCTATCAATTCTTTTTTTAATAATAGCAAGCATTAAATCATTGCCTTGGGTTGGTTTAATTGTTGCCTTAAGTTGGGGGTTTTATAATCTTGTTAGAAAAAAAATAAACGTTGAGACTGATATAGGCCTTCTTATCGAGAGTTTATTTATATTACCATTTGCACTGTTAGCTTTTTATTTGATAGCGAGCAAAGGATATAATGATTTTCAATTATCCGATCCATCAATGATGTTATTTATTTATCTTGCTGGACCTATGACTGTCATACCTTTATTTTTATATGTTAGGGGAGTTGAACTCTGTGGTTTAGGGCCGACTGGCATGATATTTTATATAACTCCTACTTTTCAGTTTTTATTAGGGTATTTTTATTACAACGAGCCTTTTTCAATAACAAAATTAGTTAGTTTTATTTTTATTTGGATTGCTGTAATTATATATTTGAAAGATTTGCATGAAACTAATTAATTATTTTTTATTTTTTATTTTTATTTCTATTAATTTTTCATTTGCTGATGTCAATAAAGAATTTGAAAATTGGAAATTAAATTTTAAAAAAATAGCTTTAGAAAACAATATTTCAGAAAAAACATTTAATATAGTTATGTCCGATACTAAATTTTTATCAGATGTAATAAAATATGACAGATATCAACCTGAATTTTATGAGGATACTAAAACATATATTTCAAAAAGAACATCTTCAAAAAAAGTCTCATTAGGAAAAAAATTCTATGAAAAAAATTCACTGTTAATCAATAACGTTGAAAACGAGTTTAATATAGAGAGAGAGCTACTATTAGCTCTAATGGGAATAGAAACTAATTTTGGAACTTACGTTGGTAAAATGGATATTTTATCCTCTTTGGCAACTTTAAGTTTTGATAAAAGAAGATCAGAATTTTTTACAAATGAATTATTAATTCTTTTGAGATTAATTGAAAATGAACAAATAGATTACAAAACATTATATGGATCTTGGGCAGGTGCTTTTGGATTTTTTCAATTTATGCCATCAACAATGAAAAATTATGCAATTGACTATGATGGTAACGGATATATAGATTTAAAAAATAATAACGATGCTTATGCTTCAGCATCAAACTATTTAAATCAAATAGGTTGGAAAAGTGAGAATCCTTGTTTTTATAGAATTGACTTATCAGAGAATATACCAAGTAAATATTTAAACATTTCTGCAAAAAAACTTCATGATAAAAAAAAATTAAAATTTTTTAGAAAATTTATTAAAAATAACAATCAAATAGATAACAAGTATAACGCTTTAGAAGTAGCCATTATAACTCCGGATAAAGATATCATACCTGATGCCGAAACATTAAATCCAGCTTATATCGTGTTTGATAACTATGAGATAATATTAAAATGGAATAGATCATTGCGATTCGCTTTGGCCGTTTGTACATTAAAAGATAAATTTAAAAATGAACTTTAAAAAACTAATATTAATTCTTTCTATACTTTTTTTATCTGCATGTAATCAATTTGATCAAAATGATAAAAACTTAGTTTATATTAGTGATCAAAAGTATAGTAATACTGGATTTGCTTTAATTTATGATAATGAATTAAAAAAAGAAAAAAAAATATCTAAAAAAATTGATAATAGATCTCTTTTAATTTTTCATAATAAAATTAAAAAAAATTCATTTGTTAAAATTACCAATCCTGTTAATGATAAGTCAATTATAGCAGAAGTAATCTCTAATAATGTTTCATTCTCATCTTTTTACAACTCTGTAATTACGCAACGAATTGCTGAGGAGTTATCACTTGACCCTAAAGAGCCTTATATTGATCTTGTTTTAATCTCAAAAAGTTCAACATTTGTAGCTAAAAAAGCAAAGACTTTTGATGAAGAGAAAAGTGTAGCTGAAAAAGCTCCTGTTGACGGAATTATTATAGATAATCTTGGTAAAGAAAAAGATAAGGGTGTCAAAATAAAAAAACATAAATTTTTATATTCAATAAAGATTGCAGATTTTTATTACAGAGACTCCGCAGAAAATATGGTTGATAGAATAAAAGATGAGACAAATATAAAAAAATCTGTAATTAAGAAATTATCTAAAACTAAATATAGGGTATTATTGGGTCCATTTGATGATATAAAAAAACTGGAAAAATCATTTAATGAAATAAAAGTATTAGATTTTGAAAATATAGAGATATTAAAAGATGTTTAGAATATTATTAATTGTAATTTTTTTTAGTTTGTCATTAGTAAATGTTTCAAAAGCTAATTTTGATGTAAAGGCAAGAACTGCAATATTACAAGATTATCATTCTGGAGAAATTCTTTATGAAAAAGATCCTGATATTTCAATTTATCCAGCTTCTATGACAAAAATAATGACAGCAATTATTGCTTTTGATTTAATTAAATCAGGCGATCTTAGTTTGGATGAAAAATTTATAATATCAGAGAGAGCTTGGAGATTGTCTACATCTGGATATTCGTCGATGTTTATAATGGTAGGTGACCAAGTCTCTGTAGAAAATTTATTAAGAGGTATTATCGTTGCTTCAGGTAATGATGCATGTATTGCATTAGCTGAAGGTATAGCGGGTACTGAAGAAGAATTTGCTATCTTAATGACTGCTAAAGCAAAAGAATTAGGTATGGATAGTACAAACTTTTCTAATTCATCAGGAATAAATGACCCCGATAATTACTCAACTGTTAGAGATATTTTGAAAATGTCCAGATATTTAATTAAAGAACATCCTGAATTTTATAAAATGTTTGCTGAAAAAGAATTTACGTGGGACAGAACAGGTGGTGATCCTATAACACAAGGAAATAGAAATCCTTTGCTTTATAAAAATCTTGGAGCAGATGGAATAAAAACTGGTTATTTAGCTGTTGAAAAATATTCTTTAGCGTCATCAATAGATAGAAATGGCAGAAGATTGATTGCTGTTGGAAGTGGTTTTAATTCAAAAAATGCTAGATCTAAAGAAAGCACAAAATTACTTACATTTGGTCTTACCAACTATGATCTTGTAGAAATAGCTAAAGCCAATAAACCTTTACACAAAATTGATGTTTGGTTAGGAAAAGAGAATAGTGTGGAAGCATATACAAAGGAAGATATTTATAAAACAATCAAAAAAGCGAAAAAAAAACTTTTAAAAGTTGTTGTTAAGTATGATGGACCAGTCGAAGCACCAATTAAAAAAGATCAAAAAATAGCCACTCTAAGAGTTGTTTATGATCAAGAACTTGTTGGTGAGTATGATTTACTTTCATCTAAAGAAATTAAAAAAGTTAATTTTTTTACGAGATTAATAAAATCAATAAATTATTTAATTTGGGGTGATGTCTAAAAAACCTATCATTGTCTTTGAAGGTATAGAGGGCAGTGGTAAAAGCCACCATATAAATAAAATATCTAAATATTTAGATAAGAAAAAAATTAGTTATATAAAGATAAGAGAACCAGGTGGAAGTCTTAACTCAGAAAAAATAAGAAGATTAATTTTAAATAAAAAATCTAATTTTAATATTCATACTGATTTACTTTTGTATTTAGCTGCACGTAGTGAAAATATAAATCTTATCAAAAAATCTTATAAAAAAAAAATTATTTTAATTGATAGATTCACAGACTCAACTATTGCATATCAACATTATGGTATGGGTATTGATTTAAAAATTATAAATATTATAAATAAATTTTTATTAGAAAAAATTAAAGTAGACTTTACTTTTCTCAATATTGTAAATAGAAAAAATCTTTTTCAAAGATTAAAAAAAAGAAAATCTCTTAACCGATATGACCAATTTGATATAAATTTTTATAATAAAGTTCAAAAGGGTTTTTTAAAATTAGCCAAATCTAACAAAAAATCATACAAAATAATTGACTCAAATTTAGATATTAAAAAAAATGAAGATTTAATTTTAAATCAACTCAATAAATTAATTAAATGAATTTAAATCCCTCAACTCAAATAAATTTATTTGAGCACAAAGAAATTTTCAATCAATTATATAAATTATATAAAAACGATAATTTACCAAATAAAATTCTTTTATCTGGTGAAAAAGGTATTGGAAAATCAACATTAGCATATCATTTAATCAATTTTGTATTGTCGGAAAATGAAGAACATCCCTATGATTATGAAAATAATATAATTAATCCAGCTAATAAGTCATACAAACTTATACTAAATAAATCTAACCTAAATTTTTACTTAATTGATGTATTAGAGGAAAAGAAAAATATTGATATAAATCAGATTAGGGAATTGATAATAAATCTAAATAAATCGTCATTTAATAATAAAAAAAGATTTGTTTTAATTGATAATATTGAATTATTAAATTTAAATTCTATTAATGCTTTGTTAAAAATTTTAGAAGAACCTAATGAAAATATAAATTTTATTTTAATTAATAATAATAAAAGAGTGCTACCAACTCTTAAATCTCGATGTTTAAATTTTAAAGTTTTTTTAACAAAAGATCAGTCTATTAGAATTGTTAATCAATTATTAAACGACGACATAAATACTATTATCAATAACAAGTTATTTGATTATTATGCAACTCCTGGAAAATTATTTAAATTAATTAAGTTATCTAAAGAATATGACTTAGATCTTGTTAATTTTGATTTAAACACTACACTAATAACCATAATTAAAAATAAAATTTATAAAAAAGATAAATCAATTATTGAAATCATTTATTCTTTTATTGAACTTTATTTTAGAAACAATATATCTATTGAAAATATTAGTTTACTAAAGTCATATCATTATTTTTTAGAAAAAATTAATAATACTCGAACTTATAATTTAGATGAGGAAACATTATTTATGGAATTTGAGGATAAAATACTAAATGGATAAAACTTATTATATTACCACGCCTATTTACTACCCATCAGCTAAGCCTCATATGGGTCATGCATATTCAAGTATTATCGCAGACTTTTTTGCAAGATTTAAAAAAATTGATGATTACAAGGTTCATTTTCTTACTGGTACAGACGAACATGGATTAAAAATTCAAAGATCTGCGGAAAAAGCTGGGAAGGAACCTCTTGTATTTTGTGATCAAATTAGTCAAACCTTTAGAGATCTTTCAGATACTTTGAATTTATCAAATACTGACTTTATAAGAACTACAGAAGCCAGACATAAAAAAACAGTTCAACATCTTTGGAATGAACTTGAGAGAAATGATGATATATACTTATCAAATTATTCTGGATGGTATTCAGTATCAGATGAAGCCTTTTATAACGAAGACGAAATTGAGCAATTAGATGGAAAAAAAATTGCTATATCATCAAAATCTCCTGTTGAATGGATCGAAGAAGAATCTTATTTTTTTAGACTTTCAAAGTGGGAAAAACCACTATTAAAATATTATGAAGCTAATCCAGATTTTATTGCTCCACAATCTAGGAAAAATGAAGTTATTAGTTTTGTAAAAAGTGGTCTTAAAGATCTTTCTGTTAGTAGAAAAAGTTTTTCATGGGGCATACCTGTACCAAACAATAAAAACCACGTGATATATGTTTGGCTCGATGCTTTAACAAATTATTTAAGTGCATTAAACTATCCTAATATAAATAATGATTTGTTTAAAAAATTTTGGCCAGCCTCAATACATTTAATTGGAAAAGATATACTTAGATTTCATGCTGTTTATTGGCCTGCTTTTTTATTAGCTGCAAAAATTGATTTACCAAAGAGGGTTTACGGGCATGGATGGATATTATCAGGGGAAGAAAAAATGTCTAAATCCAAAGGAAATATTCTTGATCCACTTGAAATAATTAAAGAGTATGGTCTAGATCCTTTAAGATACTACTTAATTAAAGAAGTTTCCTTTGGGAATGATGGAAATATATCTCAAGAAAGACTAGAAGATTGTATTAATAGTGATCTAGCTAATAATTATGGAAATTTATGTCAGCGTGTAACCGCTTTTGCAATAAAAAATTGTAATGGAAAAATTCCATTAGAAGTTAAATTTCATGATGAAGATTTATTAATACTAAATAAGTATAAAGATAATTTAGATAATATTAGGTTACAAATTGATAATCAAAATATTAATTTTTACATTGATTATATTGTAAATTCACTTTTTGATGCTAACAAATATTTTAATGATCAAGAACCTTGGAAAAAAAAAGACGACATAATTAGATTAAATACTATAGTTTACACTACTTTAGAAATTGTAAGAAAAATAAGTTTTTTATTATATCCAATTATTCCCGAATCTTCTTTAAAAGCATTAAAGATTTTTGATATTGAAGAAAAAAATATAAAATTAGATTCAGTTTCTAATAATGAGTATTTAACAAAAGGTAATAACATTAATAAAATAGATATACTTTTTAAAAAAATAGAGAAAAACGATGATTGACTCACACTGTCATCTAGATCATGAACCATTATTAAGTGATTTGGCTAATGTGATACAAAGATCAAAAGAAGTGGGTATAGAAAAATTACTTACTATCTCAACTTCGTTTGAAAGTTTTTCTAGAGTAAAAGATTTAATTAATAAAGATGACATGATCTATGGTACTATTGGCATTCATCCTCACGAAAGTTCCACAGATATTATCACTTCAAAGCGGATCATTGAAAGTCTCAATGAAAACTCAAAAATTATTGGAATTGGAGAAACAGGGTTAGATTTTTATTACAATAATAGTGAAAAAGACAAGCAGATAGCAAGTTTTAAAGAACATATAGATGCATCCATAAAAACCAATATTCCATTAATTGTTCATTCAAGAGATGCAGAAAAAGAAACTTTTGAGATTTTAAATGAATATAAAAATGAAAACCTTAAAATTTTGATGCATTGTTTTACTGGGTCTAAAGAATTTTCGGAGAAACTGATGACTTTAAATTCATTCTTTTCAGCAAGTGGCATCATTACCTTCAAAAACTCACTGGATTTGCAAGATACTTTCAAGTCTATTCCGATGGATAATATCTTAATTGAAACTGATAGTCCTTTTTTAGCACCCGTACCTAAAAGAGGCAAAAAAAATGAACCATCATTTATTGATTTTACTGCTGCAAAATTAGCTGAAATTAAAAATATATCCAAAGAAGATCTTATAAAAAAAACTACATATAACTTTAATAAACTATTTTTTAATTGAAATTAATGCAATTTATTATTTTAGGCTGTGGTAGTTCAATGGGTGTACCAAGACCAGATGGTTTCTTTGGAAATTGTGATCCTAATAATAAAAAAAATTATAGAACAAGATGTTCAGCATTAATAAAAACCACAGATGAAAATATTCTTATAGATACGTCTCCTGACTTACGTCAACAGCTTTTAAGACATAAAATAAAAAAAATTAATAAAGTGTTGTATTCTCATATGCATGGTGATCAAACTCATGGAATAAATGATTTGAGATCTTTTTTTATAAATAGCAAAAAACAGCTTGATGTTTATGCTGATAAATATACTTCTAAATATCTTAATTCAACGTTTTCTTATGTATTTAAAAGTATTTCAAAAGAATATCCTGCAACACTAAAACTTAATAAATTGCCTAAAAAAATATTTACTAAAAATAATAATAAAAAAATTGGTATTCAATCAATTATAGTTCAACATGGTAAAGTAAAATCAAATTGCTTTATAATTAATAAAAAATTAGCTTACATTAGTGATGTAAGTAAAATTTATCACAAAGATCATAAATATTTTAGAAATCTTCAATATTTAATTATTGATTGCTTATGGTACAATTATCATCCATCACATTTTAATTTAGAAACTTCACTTGCTGTAATTAAAAAATTCAAACCAAAAAAAGCTATTCTTACTAATTTATCACCAGTGTTAGATTATAAAGTGCTTAAAAAAATGATACCTAAAAATGTGATACCAGCACATGATGGATTAACAATAAACTTATAAGCTATTTTCTATAGCTTTAATTATTTTTTTTGAAGTTGGTTTTGTAAATGAAGCGAATGTATCTTGAACCTTACCTTCTTTATTAATTAAAATTTTATGAAAATTCCACTTAGGTTCTGCCGACTTACCATGATTTTCTTTTGCCCATTTAAAAAGTTCATGAGCATCTTTGCCTTTAACCTCAGTTAATGTTGTCAGAGGAAAGTTAATATTAAAATTTACTTCACAAAATTCTTTAATATCAGCATTATTATTTTTTTCTTGATTAAAAGAATTTGATGGAACACCAAGAACAATTAAACCTTTTTCTTTATATAAGTCCCACAATTCTTGTAATTCATCATATTGTTTTGTAAATCCGCAATAACTTGCTGTATTTACAACTAAAATAACTTTATTTTTGTAATCTTTAAAATTAATTGTCTCGCCAGTTATACTCTCAATACTAAAATCATAAATTTTTTTTTCGTAGTTAGCAGTTGCTGAAGTTTTAAAAAAAAACATAATTATAGAAAATAAAAATATTACTTTTCTCATTTATTAGGTTTATTTGGTGTAAGTAATATTAAAAAATAACCAAATAAAGTTGACAACAACGATCCAGTTAATACGCCAATTTTTACACCATCCATATACTGCATGTTTTCTACAAAAGCTAAATTTCCAACAAATAAACTCATCGTAAAACCAATCCCGGTAAGAACTCCTACGCCATAAAAATTATACCAACTTGTATCATTTGGCATTTGAGCCACTTTCAATTTTATTGATACATATGAGAAGATAAAAACACCTAATTGTTTACCAAGGAATAATCCTAATACGATTCCAAGGGGCACCTTATCAAGTAATGAAGCGAACGACAAACCTTCAAGAGATACTCCAGCATTTGCAAATGCAAATAAAGGCATTATTCCGAAAGCAACATATGGACTAATTGCGTGTTCAATTTTTATTAATAATGAAAAATCTTTTTCTTTTTTTCTATGAGGAATTGTCATAGCTAACAAGACACCAGCGATAGTAGCGTGTATTCCTGAGTTATGCGTAAAATCCCATAGAAATAGTCCCACAACCAAATAAGGTAGAAATTTTTTAATGTTAAATTTGTTAATTAATAACAAAACAATAAAAGCTAATAGCATTAAAGTTAAATACTTAATACTCAAATCTCCAGAGTAGAATAGGGCGATGATTACTATTGCTCCTAAATCATCGATTATAGCTAATGCAGTTAAAAATACTTTTAATGATAAAGGAACTCTTTTTCCTAACAAAGATAAAACTCCTAATGAAAATGCAATATCTGTAGCAGATGGTATTGCCCATCCATTTAAAGTTTCGCTATCACCTAAATTTATAAAAACATAAAACAGTGCAGGAACTAACATTCCTCCTACAGCAGCAATCATAGGCAATAAAGCTTGTTTAATATTAGAAAGTTCACCTTGCAAAAATTCTCTTTTAATTTCTAAAGTAACAAAGAAAAAAAAGATTGCCATCAAGGCATCATTGATCCAATGCAATACTGATAACTTTAATCCAAAATTATTAATACCTATGAATAAATACTTATTTAAAGTAGCAAAATATAAATTTGCTAGCCCAGAGTTGCTTATAAATAATGCAATTATTGCAGCAAATAATAATACAAGTCCACTTGCAGCTTCTAATTTAAAAAACCATCTAAAAGGTTTAGATAAATAATTAATCATAAAAAAATTAAATTAGGTCTATAATAAATAGTTTTATATCTTGCAATGTTTCAAAAAGGTTAAATAGTATAATTTCTAATCCTGGAAAAACATTAATTAGTGGAGTTTTTAGAGTATCTAGCAAGATAATTAATGCTACAAAAGATATAATAAATACTATTAAATAAGAAAAAAACTTACTTCCTTTATTTTCTGTTTTTTCAAGTTTAGTTGTATTTTTTTGTTTTTCTGAATTTTTTTCTTTTTTTTTATTATTTATTTCAGTTTTAATTATTTCTTCTGGTTGTTGTTTCTCTTCTATTTTATCTTCTTTATTTTCATCTTTTGTTTCAATGTCTTTACTGATAATTTCCTGTTTTAACTCTAGTACTTTATTATTTTTTTCTTGGATATTATAAAACCAAATATGATTACATGATCCACATTGTAAATCTCTACCTTCATCAGGTATTAAAGAATTGTCAATTTTGAATTGCTTGTTACAATTTGGACAAGTTATTATCATGCTTCGTTATATAACAGATTTTATTCAAATTTCTTTTAATTTTGGTATCTTTATACATTGAAATTATCAATAACTGCTGTATTAGTACTCGGATCGGAGTGTAGCGCAGCCTGGTAGCGCATCTGGTTTGGGACCAGAGGGTCGCAGGTTCGAATCCTGCCACTCCGACCATCATTTATGAAAAAAGCTATTATTTACATTCCAAATAAAAATCCTATGCAATCAGGATTAGCAAAAAGTGATAAATGGATTTTAGAATTTAAAACAAAAGATCCAACAAAAAACCCTTTGATGGGTTGGGAAAGTTCATCTGATACATATACTGAATTAAAATTAGAATTTTCATCAAAGGAACTTGCTATCAATTACGCAAAAAAGAAAAAAATTGATTTTGAATTAATTGAACCTAGAAAAAGAAAAACTGTAAAGAAATCTTACGCAGATAATTTTCTTAAATAATTAATGTTTAGATTTTTCACTCAAAAAAATTGGTTTCTATGGTCATGGATTGGTTCTGCTATTATTTTATCATCTCTTTGGATACAAGTTAAGATAGACGTTAAAATTAATGAATGGTTTGGTGAATTTTACGATATGATTCAAAAAGCTCTTGGAGCTCCAAACTCAATTACTATAGAAGAGTACTGGGCAAGTTTATTGTCTTTCATAATATTAGCAGCTATGTATGTTGGTGTAGCTGTAATAGTAAGTTTTTTTACTTCACATTATTTGTTTAGATGGAGAACGGCTATGGTTGAGTGGTATCATAGTGTTTATGATAAAGCTCGAAAAATTGAAGGTGCAGCACAAAGAGTTCAAGAGGATACTATAAAGTTTTCAAGAATAATGGAATCTTTAGGGACCAGTCTAATTGAAGCTTTGATGATACTTGTTGAGTTTATGCCTATCTTATTTGGATTAAGTGTAGGAATACCAATATTCTTTTTTGGTGATTGGGACTATGGTTTAATAGTTGGAGCTTTAATTTGGTCAGTTGGAGGTACAATATTTTTAATTTTACTAGGTTTAATTTTAAGATTAGTAGGTGTTGAATACGATCTACAAAAAAAAGAAGCAGCCTATAGGAAAATACTTGTAATTGCAGAAGATGACGGAACTATAAGACCAAAAACCATAGAAGAATTATTTGATGGAGTTAGAAGTATTCATTTTTTAAGTTATATTAGATATTTGTATTTTAATATTGGAAGAATAGCATATTTACAGGCAAATGTTTTGTCAGCGTATGTTTTTTTAGCACCTGCAATAGTAGCTGGAGCAGTAACACTTGGTGTTATGCAACAAATAATAAGAGCCTTTGGTAGAGTAGAGGGTTCTATGCAATATATATTGAAAGCTTGGCCAACTATCATAGAGCTTGCTAGTGTATATAAACGTTTAAGAGAATTTGAGTCTAAAATAAATCAAGAAGATTTAATTGATGAAAAAGTTTAATGGCAATTGATAAAAAATTTATTGATCAATTTATAAATGTTACTTCAAAAGCAGCTTTAGCATCTTCATATTTAGTTGGAAAAAAAGATAAAATTGCTGCTGATAAAGCAGCTGTAGATTCTATGAGATCAAATCTTAACAATTTAGACATTCAGGGACAGATTGTAATAGGTGAGGGAGAATTAGATGAAGCTCCAATGTTATATATAGGGGAAAAATTAGGAACAAATAAAGGTCCAGAATTTGATATAGCAGTGGATCCATTAGAAGGTACAAATTTTGCTGCTAATAACTTACCAGGAGCATTATCCGTGATTGCTATTGCTGAAAAAAATAATTTGTTTAAAGCTCCTGAGACTTATATGGAAAAAATCTCTACCAAAGTTAATGAAAAAAACGTTATTGATTTAGATTTTACAGTAAAGCAAAATATTTTTAATTTAAGTGATTACTTAAATAAGAATCCAGAAAATTTAACCGCATGTATTATGGATAGACCAAGACATAAAGAAATTATAGATGAGTTAAACAAATTAAAAGTTAATCTAAAATTAATTACAGATGGTGATGTGTCAGGAGCATTGTTAGTAACTGATGAAAAATATAATGTTGATATTTTCTTAGGTATTGGTGGAGGGCCAGAGGGTGTGCTTGCTGCATCAGCTTTGGATGCATTTAATTGTAATTTTCAAGGTAGGTTTTTGTTCAAAACAGAAAACGATAAAGCAAGGGCTAAAAAAATGGGGATTAATGATTTAACAAAAAAATATGAATTAAATGAAATTGTTACAGGTGATTCTATTTTTTGTGCGACAGGAATTACTTCTGGTGATTTGGTTGCTGGTATTGAAATTCAAGGTAATGATTTCATATCAGAGACATTAGTGACACATAAATCCTCAGGCTTCAGAAAAGTAATAAAATTAAAACAAAATATTTAATGATAAGCTTGATTAATGAATGATTTTACAATAAAAAGCAGCAATTCGGTCCCTTCGTCTATCGGTTAGGACACGTGGTTTTCATCCTCGAAAGAGGGGTTCGATTCCCCTAGGGACCGCCATTAATGAAGCATTTTGTATATTTATTAATCAGCGAAACTAATAAAAAAACTATCTCTTACGTTGGTTTTACATCAGATTTAAAACATAGGATAAAGCTACATAATAGTGGGAAAGGTGCTAAATTTACTAGAGGTAGAAAGTGGATTTTGGCTTATAAAAAATGTTATAAAACTAAATCTGAAGCTCTGAAAAACGAATATTTATTAAAAAAAAACTATAAAAAACGATCTGAAATTAAAAATAAATTTTTATTAAATAAATGAAAATATCAATTTTATTGCCTTACAAAGAAAATTATTCAAAAAAATATGCAGGAGCAGTATCAATATTTATTAATGAAATAAATAAAGAAAGTAAATTTAAACAAACTACAAAAATATTTGGTAATACAGATTTTAAAAATTATTTATCAAAAAATTATGTAAATATTCCTTTTAAAAAAAAATATTTTCAAAGCTCTTCAAAAATATATGTAAATAACTTTATAAAATTAGAAAAAAAAAGAAAATCTGACATTATTGAAATACACAATAGACCTTCATATCTTAAATATTTTGTCTACTTTAAAAATAAAATTGTTTTTTATTTTCATAATGATCCACTTTCAATGACCGGATCTATTTCTTTAAATGAAAGAATATTTATTTTAAATTTTTGTCACAAGATTATTTTTAATAGTGAATGGACTAAAAAAAGATTTTTTTTAGGATTGGATAATTTTTATCTTAATTCTGAAAAAATTGAGGTGATTTATCAATCAACTAGTAGAAAAAAAATTAATATTACAAAAAAAAATAAAATTATAACTTTTGTTGGTAAACTTAATAAATCAAAAGGATATGACTTATTTGGTAAAGCAGCATTAAAAATTCTAAATGAATTTAAGGATTGGAAAGTAGTCGTTTTTGGAGATGAACATAGGGAAAAAATTAATTTTAATCACAAAAGATTTATTAAAATGGGTTATAAATCTAATGATACTATTTTGAAATCTTATGAAAAAAGTTCAATAGCTGTTGCTTGTTCTCGTTGGGATGAACCTTTTGGAAGATCAAGTTTAGAAGCAAGTAGTAGGGGTTGTGCTGTTATAATCAGCAATAAAGGCGGATTACCTGAAACTATTACTGATGGCATAATATTAAATAAATTAACTGCAAATGAAATATATAAAAATATTAAAAACTTAATAGAAAATAAAAATAAACTTAAAGATATCCAAACAAAGTCATATAAAAATTTTTATTTAGATAATAAATTTATTTCAAAAAAAATAGATAGTTATAGAAACAATTTATTTAATAAAACTATTGAATATAAGAAAAAATTAAGAATTCTACATATTACAAATTTTAATGTTAGGCATAATGGAAGATTATTTTACAATACTGGCAGAAGAATAAACAATGGTTTATTAAAGCTAGGACACACAGTACAAACCTTAAGTGACAGAGATACAGTCAGTCAAGAACGTAAAATTATTGATATATACGGTTCAAAATCTTTAAATAATAAATTTCTAGAAATTATTGGAAATTTTGATCCCAACCTAATCATTTTAGGTCACGCAGATGCAATATCTAATGATATATTGAAAAAAATTAAAAACTTTTACCCTAGTATTAAATTTTGCCAATGGTTTCTAGATAAAATGGATGATAAAATATGGTCTGTTAATAGGGATAGATTTCTTAAAAAAATAAAATATTTAGACTGTAGTTTTTGTACAACACATCCAGATACTTTAAAAATTTTAAAAAATAAAAAAGTTTTTTTTATTCCAAACCCCGTTGATGATACATTTGAAAATTTAGAACTTTTTAAAAACAAAAATTATAAATATGATTTATTTTTTGCTTTATCACACGGAGTTCACCGTGGAACTTTAAAAAAAGGGAAAACTGATAATAGGGAAGTATTTTTAAATAAATTAATTAATTCCAGTAATGAAATAAGATTTAATATTTTTGGAATAAATGATAATCAGCCAGTTTGGGCTGAAAACTTTAAAAAAGAGCTTTCAAAATCTAAAATGGCTCTAAACCTTAGTCAAGGAGATCCTTTAAAATTTTATTCTAGTGATCGTATATCTCAATTAATAGGTAATGGTATACTAACTTTTATAGACAGAAAAACAAAACTAAATAAAATCTTTAAGAACGATGAAGTAATTTTTTATAGTGGAGTTAAAGATTTAACTAAAAAAATTATTAAATATAAAAATTCAGAAAGCTTAAGAAATAAGATTGCGAAAAAAGGAATGATAAAATACCACAAATATATGAATTCAAAATTAGTAGCTGAATTTATGATTAATAAATCTTTTAACATTAATTATAAAAAAAAATTTTTTTGGGAAAATAAATAATCAAAATTATTCTCATGAATAAAAATACCAATCTTCTCTTGGTGGAAATTTAAATGACAAGAGCAATGGTGCTATGATTAAAAATATTGGCTAATAATTATTTTTTCTTTATAATTTTATATTATTAAGAGCATTATTCTTAAATATATTTGCCTCTCTTATATATCTTCTAACCATTTGTGTTGTTTTATGACCTGTCATAGCCATTATGCTTCGCTCATCAGCGCCTGAATCAGCAGCTACTGTTGCAAAACCTGATCTTAAACTATGACCTGCAAAATTTTTATTTTCGAAACCTGCTACCTTTAAGTAATGTTTCATTAACAAAACTACAGTTTGGTCAGTTAATCTTTTATCTGTTAATGATAAACCTTTAGAAAATCTTCTAAAAATAGGTCCAGAGTTAATTTTCGAAATTTCTAACCATTTTTTTAGATTTGTAACAGGACAGTAAATTTCATTATCGAAGTAGGGCAGTCCTTTAGTCATTCCTTCTCCGAATTGATCAGTTTTTGATCTTTTAATAGTGATTTTAAGACCCTCAGGAACAAATTCTAAATCCTCATGATCAATTGAAATCAGTTCGGTTCTTCTAAAACCACCTCCAAAGCCAATTAAGATTAACGATTTATCTCTAAGTTTTTTTATTTCCTTAGTTTTTTGTTCATTTATTACATTCATAATCAATTTTAAATGATTGATTAATATAGGTTTTTTACCTTTCTGAATGCTACCTTTAACCCTTCTTATTCCCATTAAATTTTCAACTATAATTGGATGTTTGGTGTCTAGATAATGCCCTTTCAACTTATGAAGCATACTTATTGAAACCAATCTTCGTTTTAAAGTGCTTATTTTTGAGTGTTTAGAGAGATGGGTAAGGTACAAGGAAACTACTTTCGGCTCTGTTGGTAAAGAGTTCAATCCATGTTTTGCACAAAAAGCACCAAAGTCTTTAAAGTCCGACTTATAAGCTCTTAAAGTATTATTTGCCTTTGAGCTTTTAAGGTTATTTAAAGTTGCCTCATGAAGCGATTTTAAGTCTGTTGTTAGCTCATTCATATTTTTACTATTGATAACAATTAATTATCATTAGTAATATATCAAGAGTTTTCTAATGTCAAATAAAATAATTAGTCATTTTTTAGGGACAATTAATGATATTGCGAGCTCAATAATGATGAAATATAACTTATAGATGGGCATAGACGGAGTAATTGAACCGATATATTTCTTAATAACATCTTTTGGTTTTGCAATATTAAGCTTTATTAATTATAGAAAATCTGGAAAAACTCTTGAAACTATTTATCTTTCAATTTTAACTGTTTTCTTTATAGTTTGTTTCATTATTTTAAATTTTTATTGATGAAAGGTACTAAATTTCAATTAAAAGTCTGGAATTACCTTAAAACTATACCAAAAGGCACAGTTAAAACCTATAAACAGGTAGCAATAGCTATAAAAAGCCCTAAATCAGCACGTGCTGTAGCTAATGCATGTGGAAAAAACCCTTATGCCCCCAAAATACCCTGTCATAGAGTAATTCGGTCCGATGGAGGCCTTGGTGGATACTCAGGGAGAGGTGGAATTAAGACAAAACTGCGTTTATTGAGATCCGAAAAGGTTGATATTTAGTGGCTTTTTTGGCCTATTTTATGGTCAAAAAGACTAGTAAAATCAACGTTTTTTTTAATATTTACGCTTATTTAAACATAAAAAGTAATATTCACCCTTCAGTTGCACTATATATCGAGATATAACAAAATAAAGCACCTCTATGGCCGTTTAAAACATATATTCTATAACTGCATTGCTCTACTTTTCAATGATACCAAAGCTAAATTCAGCATCAATTTTTATAGAATTTTTAAAAATTTTTGTTCCCCTACCCACTTATTAAAATTAAGAATTTTGAATTTAGTGTTTAATTAGCTGATAAAACCATTGATATTAAACACTTTTAAGTATTATGGTTTATTTTTTTTATTTATATTGTTATTTATGTCTTTGTCTATTTAAGATAATAGTAATTTTTTGATAATTTGTATTAATTTATCTATATATTACATATTAAAAAATATAATAATTACAATAGTTTAATTAAAAATATTAATGTATTAGATTAAATATTAGTAACTATTTATTTACTATTAATTAGAACGATTAATCAAATATTCTCTTCTAGAAATATATAGACCACTGAGAACAATGATAAATAAACCTAAATAAGTCCAGTTATCTGGTAATTCATGAAAGAAATAATAACTAATTAGTATATTGGTAATTATCTCTGTATAGCCCAAAGGAGCTAATTTAGAAGCATCAGCGTATTTGAGTGATAATATGAGAAAAAGGTGCGCAACAGAGGCTATAAGGCCGATTAAAGCCATTAAAATCCACTCATTTGACGTAGGATTAACCCAAACTGAGGGCATAAATAGGCTAATTATAATGGTTCCTATTAAACCCGATAGTAAAAGGGTTAAAAGAGGATTGTCAGAGGTACTGAGCTTCCTCGTGATAATAAGATAAAACCCATAGCAAATTCCATTACCTAAAGCAGCCATGGTAGCTAAATTAAGTTCTATAAAGCCAGGTCTGATTACAATTAAAGTTCCAATAAATCCTAATGATACAGCAGTCCACCTCTTCACCCCTACTTTCTCATTTAAAAAAAATGGAGATAAGGCTGTAACACAAATTGGAGCAACAAAAGCTAAGGTTAAGGCTTTAGGAAGTGAAATTTCCGATATTGCATAAAAGAATAAATAAGTAGAAAAAACAAAAATTAATCCTCTAATTAATTGAAGGGCTGGTTTTTTCGTCCAAACTAATGAATGCCTATAAAAGATAAGCATTAGGGATAATGTAAAGACTACAGTAAAAAAATATCTTGCCCACGTTATCTGCAAAACATCCATAGATGAGCTTAAATACTTAGCAAAAGCATCCATTACAGGAACAATCATCCAGGCAGATGCATTTAAAATTATAGCCTTCATAAAAGAAGGATATATCTTAATAGAAGTATTTTAAAGCAAAGAATATAGTAATAGGAACAGTTATGAATGACATTATAGTTGAAACAACAATCATACTTGCAATACTATCAACAACCTGTTTTGATGAGTATATCGAACCTACCAAGTAAGTTAAAACTGCACTTGGCATTGAGCATTGTATTAATAATACGCCTGCTGCAAATCCTGATAGATTAAAATATTTAATCATAACAAATCCAATAATTGGACCAATTAATACACGTCCAATAGATGAAATAAATGCTGACTTGAATGAAAAAACTTTAAATCTTGTTAATGCTATTCCTAAAGACATTAATATTAAAAAAATTGCAGCATAGGTTAACATCATTGTGGTGTTTACTAAAAATATTGGTACCTCTAATTCAAAAAATAAAAATAAAACTGATATGATAATTGCATAAACTGGAGGACTTCTTAATAGTAAACTGAGTTCTAATTTTTTTACTTGCTAAAAATACACCAAGTGTAAAATGAAAGAGTATCACCAAAGACGAAATTGTTGCTGCAACTCCAAGACCTTGATTTCCATAAGCGAATAAACATAAGGGTAAACCCATATTACCTGTATTTGGCAAAATGAATGGTGGTAGCTCAGTAATTACGTCCTTATTTAAAAACTTTAGAAAAATTATACCAATTACACTAAATCCTGTTATGGCAATTAAAGAATACCAAAAGTATTCAATAAATATAGCAAAAGTAATTCCTGTAGTTGTTATTGAATAAAATACCATTGCAGGGCTCCCAATATTTCCTGCGAAATTTGTAATAAAATCTGTATCTAATTTTGGATTTTTTTTTCCAATAAAATATCCAATTGCAATAATAAAAAAAACAGGAAATAAAACTTCAAAAAGTTTTAAGTAAATTTCCATTAACCAAGCAATCTAATTAACGTTGGTGTTTTTAAAATATTTTTATTTTTTTTGAAAATAGATAAACAATTATGAATATTAATATCAGTTGTTTTATGTGTAATAATAACAATTGTTGCTTTATTATTTTTTTTATCAGGTGTTTGAATTAGCCTTTTAACTGAAATTTTATATTTAGCTAAACGATTAGTTATTTCAGATAATACACCAGGCTTATCTTTTACTTCGAATCTCAAATATAATGAATTAACATAATTATTTACATTATATGGTTTTAAAGATTTAAGCTTAGAAACACTAACACCAAAAGGTTTTTTTATATTTCCGCGCAAAATTGATAATAAATCAGAAAGTAATGATGAAGAAGTAGGACCTGGTCCAGCACCCTCACCTTGTAAAACACTTTCTCCTACTGGTTTGCCTTGAAGAATAACTGCATTCATTACACCGTTTACATTACCAATATAAGATTTTTTACCAACTAAACATGGATGGACAGTTTCAAAAAGATGATTATTCTTTAACTCTGAAATTCCCAACAGCTTTATTCTTAAATCTAATTGATTTGCAATTTTAATATCCTTTAATTCAATGTTTTCTATTCCTTCCATTAAACATTTATGTTTTGAAATTTTACTGTTAAAGGCTAAAGCAGATAAAATCCTAACTTTTGCAAATGCGTCAAAACCATTTAAGTCTAATTTAGGATTACCAGGTTCGGCATAACCAAGTATCTGTGCTTTTTTTAAAACGTCAGCAAAATTTTCATTTGAATTTTCCATTTCAGATAAAATATAATTTGAGGTACCGTTCAGAATTCCATAAACCTTTGATATTTTATTTGTTGCCAATCCTTCTTTAATAGATCTTAATATTGGGATACCACCAGCAACCGATGCTTCAAATTCTAAATTAACTTTATTTTTTTCTGCAAGTTTTGCTAATTCATTGCCATGTTTTGAGATTAAAGCTTTATTAGGTGTAATAACATGGATTTTACTTTTTAAAGCAGTTTCCACAACTTTTTTAGAAATACCATCTGATAAACCTATAGCTTCAAATAATATATCAATATTATTTTTCTTAAAAATTTCTAAAGGATTTTTGTAAAATATTTTTTTATTAACTTTGAATTTTCTTTTTTTATTAATATTTCTAGCAGAAACAGCCACCACATTAATTTTCTTACCTGTTTTAAGCTCTATATCTTTCTTTTTTGTATTTAGTTCATTTAGTAAATAATTACCAACCTGACCAAGTCCTACTACTGCAATATTAATTAATTTACTCATTTGCTTATATCTGGATATTTACTTTTTTTTGTATAGTCATCTATATAAATCTCATATTCCTCTAATGTCATTGATGTTATATCGTCTGACTTTTTTAATATCTCATTTAATTTTTTTTGATTAATTTTACTTTCGATAGAATTTTCTGTCCAATATTGAGAATCTTTGTTTAAGGAACAATTGGCTAATATTAATGAAAAAAAAATTATTATAAATTTTCTCATTTTAAACCTGTCTTTTCAGGAAAATTAAATTTATTATTTAAATTTTGTACAGCTTGACCTGCTCCACCCTTAATCAAATTATCGATAGCAGATAGAATGATTATTTTATTACTATATTTAGATTTGCACACTGAAATATAACAGTTATTAGTATTTATTACTTCATTGGTGCTTAACAAAGAGTCAGGCTTTAATATTTTTACAAAACTCTCTTTTAGATAAAAACTAGTTAATGTTTTTAATACTTTAGCTTGTGAAATATTGTTTTCTAAATCAACATATATAGTACTCAAAATACCTCTGAACATTGGTGATAAGTGAGGAGTAAAACTAAATTCAAATTTTTTCTTAGTAAATTTTCTTAACATTTGATCTATTTCTGAATTATGGCGATGGAAACCAACTCCATATGCACTTAAAGATTCATATAGATTTTTATTTTTATACTTTTTGTGAACTCCTCTACCAGCGCCTGAATATCCAGATTTTGAATCTATTATGATGCTATTAAATTTAATTAAATTTTTCTTGAACAAAGGTATCAAAGGCATCAGAATAGAAGTTGGATAACAGCCAGGACATGAAATAATATTATATTTTTTAATCTCTTTTCTATTAATTTCAGGAAGTAAATAAATACTTTTTTTTATTAAATTAGTTGCTCGATGTTTTTGTTTATACCACTTTAAATAATCAGAAGCTTTTTCTAATCTAAAATCTGCAGCAAGATCAATCAGCGTATGATTTTTGCTTAAATGTTTTGAGATATCCTGTGCTTCCCCATTTGGAAGTGCTGTAAAAATAACATGAACGTCTTTTAATAATTTTTTATTAAATTTTAAAATTTTTGGTAATTTATATTTAGATAAAGATTTATCGTAAAATTTGACCTGTTTACCCACAGAAGAGTTTCCACAAAGGTATTTAATATTAATATATTTGTGTTTAACTAATAATTTAATTAATTGAACACCAATATATCCAGTTGATCCAGCAACTAATGCGTTAAGCTTAGGCATTTTTTATTATAACAGTTAAAAATTAAAAAAAAATTATCTTTTAGAGAATTGGAAGCTTCTTCTAGCTTTTCTTCTACCAGGTTTTTTTCTTTCAACTGCTCTTGAGTCTCTGGTAGTAAGTTTCTCTGTTTTTAAGGTGGCTTTTAGATTTTCATCAAATAATACTAAAGCTTTTGAAATACCATGAACCATAGCTCCAGCTTGGCCAGTAGGTCCTCCTCCTTTTACACTGCATCTTACATCGTAATCAGTAGCCTGATTAATAATTTCAAAAGGTCTTGTAATTTGCATTTTATGAGTTTCGTCAGCAAAATAATCACTAAATAATTTACCATTTACGTAAATTTTACCAGAACCTTTTTTTAACCAAACTTTTGCAATTGATGTTTTTCTTCTGCCAGTAGCGTATTTACTGTCTTTAAAATCTAATTTTAATTTTGGAGATTTTGGTGCTGATTGAGTGTTTTCCATGTTAGTTTCTAGCTATATTTTTACTATTTAATTTATCTAACTCTATTACAGTCGGATTTTGTGCAGAATGAGGATGCTCATTACCTGCGTATATTTTTAATTTTGTTAATTGTTTTCTACCCAGTACTCCGCCTGGTAACATTCTTTTAACAGCCATTTTTAAAGTTTCTCCAGGTTTTTTTTCATGAAGCTTCTCAGGTGTTGTAACTTTAATTCCACCTGGATGACCAGTGTGTCTGTAATATTTTTTATCTTGAAATTTTTTTCCAGTAAATTTTGCTTGTTCAATATTTTTAACAACAACAAAATCACCATCATCCATATGAGGAGTGTATGTAGTTTTATTCTTACCTCTTATGATGTTTGAAACTACAGTTGCTAGTCTTCCAACTACTGCATTCTTTGCGTCTATTTCATACCAAGATGAAGCTAATTGGTCTTTTTTAGTGAATTTTGTCATTGTGCGAGGATTAATACTATTAATAATTACAAAGTCAATTTTATATTTACCTTGAATTATGTAGCTTATATGCTAGAAATTAGTTGCCGATTTGATCCTATTGCGGGCTTATAACTGCTAAAAAGGAATTTTTTCATAACATTGCAAATTGGTAGGCATTTGAACTGTATTGTGCGCCTTACATAAAGTTAAAGCACTAAAAAAGGAGTAAAAATGAGTACAAAAAGAAACAATCCAGAAACTATAGCTATACACGGTGGTGACTATAGAAGTGATCCAGCAACAAATTCTGTAGCTGTACCAATATATAGAACGACATCATATCAATTTAATAGCACAGAGCACGCAGCAAATCTCTTTGCTCTAAAAGAGTTTGGAAATATTTACACTCGAATCATGAATCCTACTAATGATGTTCTAGAAAAGAGATTGTCAGCACTTGAAGGAGGTCTAGCAAGTCTTACGGTTTCCTCAGGACAAACGGCATCTACTTTTGCAATCTTAAATGTTGCACAAGCAGGTGATAACATAGTTAGTTCAACGGATTTATATGGTGGAACTGTATCCTTGTTTACACACACTTTGAGTAAACTTGGAATTGAAGTTAGGTATGCTGATCCTTCAGATCCTAAAAACTTTGAGAAAGCTGTTGATGACAAAACAAGAGCTTTTTATGGCGAAACATTACCAAATCCATATTTAAGGGTTTTTCCAATCAAGGAAGTTTCTGATATTGGAAGAAAACATAATATACCATTAATAATGGATAACACAGCTGCACCAGTTATTTGTAAACCAATTGAACATGGTGCTGCAGTAGTTGTTTATTCACTTACAAAGTATATAGCTGGACATGGAACAGTTGTTGGTGGCGCCCTAGTTGATGGTGGTAATTTTGACTGGACTGCAGATGCTAAAAGACAACCATTATTTAACGAACCTGATGCTAGTTATGGTGGTGTTGTTTGGGGTAAAGCAGTACCAGAATTAACAGGAGCAAATGTATCTTTTGCAGTTAGAGCAAGAGTTACATTGCTTAGAGATCTTGGTTCTGCCCTATCACCTGATAATGCATTTGGCGTAATTCAAGGTTTAGAGACTGTTGCTTTAAGAATGAAACAACATTGTGAAAACGCGGCTAAAGTCGTTGATTACTTAAAAAAACATAAAGCAATTAATAGAGTAATTTACGCTACCGAACATGAGAAAGAAATATCAAGTCGTGCAACAAAATATCTAAAAAATGGAAATGGTGCATTAGTTGGTATTGAATTAGCTGGAGGAATAGATGCTGGAAAAAGGTTTATTGAATCTTTAAAAATGTTTTACCATGTTGCTAATATTGGTGATGCAAGAAGTCTAGCTATTCACCCTGCTACAACTACACACAGTCAGTTAACAGAAGATGAACTAACTGCAGCTGGAGTAACGCCAGGGTATGTAAGACTTTGCATAGGTCTAGAACACATAGATGATATTATTGATGATTTAGATCAAGCTTTAGATAAATCCTCTAAAGGTAATTTAAAAGCTGTTAGTTAGTTTGAGGTTTATATGTCTACGAATAGAAGCTAATAAACATTCTCTTTATATTTTGTAATATAAAGAAAATACAAAGTTGAAAGTATTATAAAAACAGAATTTATCTGGTGTACAGATGCATAATGCATTTTTACTCCAGATAAAATTGTAAGAACTCCCAAAACAATTTGAAACAATAAAGAAATTCCAATAATGAAGATTGGAATTCTTAAATTTTTATTTCCATTTTTTAAAACAAAATAAAGCATGTAAAAATATATTATGACAATTAAATATGCTAAATTTCTATGAATAAATTGAACAAGTGATTGATCATCAAACACTGTAAGATTAAACAAATCATTGATTACACTGTCATCTGGGAAATATGATGAGCCCATTAAGGGCCAAGTATTATAAATTTTTCCTGCATCCATCCCAGACACAAATGCTCCAACTATTAATTGCAAAAATAATAATAAAAGAAAAAATTTAATTGAATTTAATTTCATATTAATATGATTAATTTTTATATTTGTTAGTTTTAAAAATTTCCAAAAAACTATAGATAAAATTACAAAAGCTATAAATAAATGTAGTGATAATCTATAATGACTAACATCAATTCTATCAACTAAACCACTCGAAACCATGTACCAGCCAATAAATCCTTGAAAACACACTAATAAAAAAATTAGTGAATATTCTTTTAAAATCCAAAAACCATTTTTAATTGTAAAATAGATCATGGGTAAAAGCACAGTTAGACCAATTAATCTCCCCAATTGACGATGTGCCCATTCCCACCAAAAAATAATTTTAAATTCATTTAAAGTCATTGAGAAATTTTGCTCTTTAAATTCAGGTATTGTTTTATAGAGATCAAAATATTCTATCCATTTATCATTTGTTAAAGGTGGTAATGAGCCAATAAAAACTTCCCAACTAGTAATAGATAGTCCAGAGTCTGTTAATCTAGTTAGACCCCCTACTAAAATAATAAGCACGATCATCACTAATAAAGTGATCATCCATATTTTTAATTGAGAATTTAAAGAATAATTCTGACTGTACATGATTAAATAAATATAATAATTATTAATTAAACCAATAAATTAAATGTCGCCTAAAAACAAAAAAAAATTAGAAATAATAAGATCTAAATTGGATAAGTTAGATAATAAGTTATTATCTTTAATTAAATATAGAACAAATCTTGTAAAAGAAGTTTTAAAGCTTAAAGAATTTAAAAAAGAAATAGTAGATAAAAAACGTATCAATTTTATACTTAAAAAAATTCACTCTAAATCTAAAAAACTAAAGATTGATCCTAAAATTACTAATCGTATATGGAAAAATATGATCTTATCTTATATCGATTATGAAAAAAGAAATTTCAAAAAAAAATAATTACTTACTGTGTGGCGGTAGCTTTTTTTCCACAAACATTTCGTGTTTTCTAGTATCCGGATTGTATTTCTTTGCTGAAAGTTTAACTTTGGCCTTCTCGCCTCCAGCAGGTTTTTTTACATAATAGAAGTAAGGGCTATCAGGTTTAGCCTCTGGAACCATTCTTACTTTAACGTGCGTTTTTTTTGCCATTTTTTAATTCTTTTAATTTATTAGAAATTTTTAATAACTTATTTCTTAAATTTTCAGTCCTTATAGATTTATCTGCAATTTCGTCAAGCTTTAAAGAAACTTCATTATTTAATATTTTTTTTACACCCTTTATTGTCATACCTTGATCTTTAAGTAAAAATTTAACTTTTTTAAGAAGATTTATTGTTTTTTCATCATAATATCTTCTATTAGAATTTAATATCTTTGGTTTAATTTGTTTAAATTGAGTTTCCCAAAATCTAATGACATGTGTTGGTAAAGCTCCTTTATCATTTGATTTAAGATTTAATATTCTAGCTACCTCACCAATAGTTTTGTAAGCGCTATTTGATTTATCCATTATTCTTTAAATTAACAAATTCTTTAAATTCCTTTGATGGCTTAAACAATACGACATCTCTGCTTGAAATTACTTTTGTTTCTTTAGTTTTTGGGTTTCTACCAATCCTAGATTTCTTTTGTCTAATAGAAAAAGTTCCAAATTTAGATAATTTTAATTTTTTTTCTTTTTTGATGTTAGTTACTATAGTTAATAAAAAATCATCAATTAAATTTTCTGATATTTGTTTTGAAAAACCAAGCTGCATATAAACCAAATTAACTAAGTCTTTTTTAGTTAAGTTAATTCTCATATTAAATATTTTGCTTAATCTTTTCTATCAAATTGCCTTTTACAATTCTATGACAAACATCTAAAGAATTTGAAAAACCAACATAATCAGTTCCCCCGTGACTTTTAACAACTGGAGAGTCTAAACCAATAAAAATTGCTCCATTATATAGTCTTGGATCTAGTCTTTTCTTAAATTTCGTTAAGTTTGATATATTTAATAAAGATGAAATTTTACCTATCAATGTACCTGTCATCGCATTTTTTAATTCACTGGTTATAAAATTCGCAGTACCCTCTGCTGTTTTTAATGCAACATTTCCTGTAAAACCGTCTGAAACTATTACATTAACCTTTCCATCCATAAGATGATTTCCCTCAATGTAACCAGCAAAATTATAATTATCTGATTTTTTTTCATTTAATAATTGATAAGTTTCTTTGATAGTCTCATTTCCTTTTAATTCTTCTGAACCGATATTTAATAATGCTACATTTGGTTTATCATTCGGATAAAGCGAGGTATATAAAGAAGCTCCCATAATTGAAAAGTCTGATAAATTTTTAGAACTACATTCAATGTTGGCTCCTAAATCCAACACAACACTCATACCCTTTTTATTTGGCCATAAAGCAGATAAAGCTGGTTTGTCTATATTTTCTATCATTTTTAAATTCAATTTTGATACGACTAACAATGCACCTGTGTTACCTGCTGATATAACTATATCTGCTTCTTTATCTTTAACACTTTGAATGGCAAGCCACATACTAGTATCTTTCCCTCTTTTTGCGCCCTCTAATGGGCTATCAGTGCTTTCAATTTTTTTTTCTGTATGAATTAATTCAAAAAATTCTCCAGGTATTTTTTCTCTAATTAATGGATCTATTTTATTTTTGTCACCAAAAATTTTAAAAAAATTATTTTTATTACTAGAATGATTTAAAATAATACCATCTATTATTTTCTTTGGTGATCCATCACCACCCATTGCATCGACTGCAATTTTTATCAAATCTGCCATTTTAATAGATTATAATATACTATTCTTTTGGGTCTAAAACTTGTCTTCCTTTATACATGCCTGTTTTAAGGTCTAAATGATGAGAAAGTCTGTATTCTCCTGACTTTTTGTCTTCAACTATATTTTTAGTTGAAAATTTCATAGTTTGAGCTCTTCTCATTCCAGTTCTGGAAGGTGTTTGTTTTCGTTTAGGTACAGCCATAATTATGGGTTACTTACACTTTTTAAATAAGAATTCAAAGTTTTTTTTGATAAATTTGCGTTAAAAATATCAAAATAATCCACTAATTCCTCATTATTTTTAAAATCACTTAAAAAAATGGAAATTTTATTTAATTTATCTGAATTTGATAAATTATCCCAAAAATGTATTTCAGAAACCATAGAATGAAATAAATTTATATAATCTTTCATTTTTTTATTTATAGATTGATCCCCATATCCTATTTCTCTAATGCTCAACTCAAGTTGCCTAAAATTATAATCATAAATTTCCTGTAGAATTTTCTTATTTTCCTCATTTTTATAATTTTTCAAAAAAAAAGAGAAATGTAGTAAAAAAAGGGTCAATCGGTCAGAAAAGTTGTCTTCTCTATCGAGATTTTTATATAAATCTTTATTTCTAGTGTAATTAATTAAATTATTATAAATATGTATATATTTTTCATTCATGAATAAAATATTATATATAATTTTAATATCATTTATAGTTTCAAATTGCTCATTTAAACCTGTGGTAAAACATCATGGTGTCCCTTTTTTAGAAAAAAAACAATTAGAACTTACAGTTAATAAAAGTAATAAGAATGATATTAGAAAAATTTTAGGTAATCCTTCTACAACAAGTAAATTTGATAATGATATATGGATTTATATTGAAAGAAAACAAACCCAATCTAAGTTAAAAAATTTAGGTAAAATGAAAATTTCCAAGAATGATGTGTTGGTATTAGAGATAGATAGTTACGGAATTTTAAAAAAAAAAGAATTTTATAATAAAGAAGATATGGAAAACATTAAAATTGTTGAAGCGACAACAGAAGCGGGTTTCAAGCGAAACTCTTTTATTTATGACTTTATGTCAAGTATGAGACAAAAGATTAATGACCCTCTTGGACAGAGGGCCAAAAAACGTAAAGAGATTAACCAGCGATAACAGCTAGAAGAAGTAAAGCTACTATGTTGGTAATTTTAATCATTGGGTTTACTGCTGGTCCGGCTGTATCTTTATAAGGATCACCAACCGTATCACCAGTTACAGCAGCTTTGTGGGCTTCTGAACCTTTTCCACCATGATTTCCATCTTCAATATATTTTTTTGCATTATCCCAAGCACCACCACCTGCAGTCATTGATACAGCAACAAACAAACCAGTGATTATAACACCAAGTAACATTGCACCAACTGCAGCTAAAGCAGCAACTTGTCCACCAATTGATAGAATTATAAAATATAAAATTACAGGTGATAAAACCGGTAATAGTGACGGTATAATCATTTCCTTGATAGCAGCTACAGTAAGTAAATCTACTAACTTAGCATAATCAGGTTTTTGTTTTCTTTTCATAATGCCAGGGAATTTTTTAAATTGTCTTCTTACTTCAACTACAACTGCACCACCAGCTCTTCCAACAGCTTGCATTCCCATTGATCCAAAAAGATAAGGTAACATTCCACCAATCAATAATCCAACAACTACATAAGGGTTAGATAAATCAAAAGTTACCACAATACCTTCTAATGCAGATCCTGCTTCTTTTGAAAAGTGTTTAATATCCTCTGTATAAGCTGCGAATAAAACTAATGCACCTAAACCTGCTGAACCAATTGCATAACCTTTTGTAACAGCTTTAGTTGTGTTTCCTACCGCATCTAAAGCATCAGTTGTTTTTCTAACTTTTTTATCAAGATTAGACATTTCTGCTATACCACCAGCATTATCAGTAACTGGTCCGTATGCATCTAGTGCAACAACCATTCCTGCTAATGCAAGCATAGTAGTTACAGCGATAGCGATACCAAAAAGTCCAGCAATAGAATTTGTGATGAGAATACCCGCAACAATTATTAGCGCAGGTATTGCGGTTGCTTCCATGGAAACAGCTAAACCTTGGATAACGTTAGTACCATGACCAGTTGTTGATGATAATGCAACAGATTTAACTGGTCTATAACTTGTTCCTGTATAGTATTCTGTAATCCAAATTAATAATCCAGTAATAACTAAACCAATGACACCACAATAATATAGATCCATTCCATTAAAAGTCTTATTGTTAACTGTATATTCATTTGCAAAACCAATTACGTGATCTGTAACAGGCCATAATATTACTAAAGATGCTACAGCAGAAACAACAAATCCTTTATACAAGGCATTCATAACATTATTGCTTTTACCAAGTTTAACGAAAAAAGTTCCAATAATAGACGTTAACAAACATGCAGCACCAATAGATAGAGGGTAAATCATCATATTTAAATCACCAACAAAGAAAATTGAAGATAAAACCATTGTTGCAACAATTGTAACTGCGTACGTTTCAAATAAATCAGCAGCCATACCAGCACAGTCTCCTACGTTGTCACCAACGTTATCTGCAATCACAGCAGGGTTTCTAGGATCATCCTCTGGAATTCCAGCTTCTACTTTACCAACTAAGTCAGCACCAACATCTGCACCTTTTGTAAAAATTCCACCACCTAATCTTGCAAAGATAGAAATTAGAGAAGCACCAAAACCTAATGCAACTAATGCATTGACTATTTCTCTTTCATCTACATTAGATTTTAATAATATATAATAATATACAGCTATAGATAATAGTGCCAAACCAGCTACTAACATTCCAGTTACAGCTCCAGATTTAAAAGCAACTGAAAGACCTTGAGCTAAGCCCTTTCTTGATGCTTCTGCCGTTCTTACGTTTGCTTCCACAGAAACTAACATACCTACATATCCGGCAATACCAGATAAGGCTGCACCTATTAAATAACCAAGACCTACTAGTGGACTAAATGCAATACTCACAATTACTAAAACTACAGCACCAACAATAGCTATAGTTTTATATTGTCTTGCTAAATATGCTTTTGCACCAATTTGAATTGCAGATGCAATATCTTGCATTTTTGCATTTCCTGCACTTGAATTAAGAATGTTTTTACCAGTTAAAAATCCATAAACGATAGATAATAAACCAGCTCCGATTGTGTATAATAGTATTGTTTCGACTGTTCCGCTCATATTAACCTTAAGTTGTTGGTTGTTAAATTTTTAAGCCCGCACAATACAAAAAAAGATAGAAAAGACAACGATTAACTTCTAAAACCGATGAATATAACCTTTGGATTTAGCTCGTATTTGCTTGCCTTTTTCATTGAATATTAAAGATCTATCTTTACCAGATACAATTTTACCAATTTTAGTAATTTTAATTCCTGTTGTTTTAGATGCTTTTTGAATGATTCTAGCTTTATTAATATCTGCAGTAAATAATACCTGATAATCATCTCCATTAGAAATTAGATTAATTTTATTTAATCTTTTTTTTTTAACAAAATTACTCAATTTATTCGAAACAGGTATTTTATTTTCAAATAAGTGAAATGATAAGCTTTGTCTATTGATCATTTTTGCTAAATCATCAATTAATCCATCTGAAACATCGATAGAGCTATTAGCAAATTTTAATAAATGTTTTGTTAAATTTAAAGGCAACTCAGGTTTGTAATATTTATCTACAAAAAATAATTTATCTTTATTTTTTAATTTAGTTTTATTTCTTAATGCTTTGAGTCCTAAAAAACTATCTCCTAAATTTCCAGTAACATAAATGTCATCATTTAATCTAGCATTATTACGATAAATTATTTTATTTGAATATCCCAATGAGGTGATTGTAAAACTAAGTTTGCTTGAAAAGGTTGTGTCTCCTCCACATAAATATATATTAAATTTATTTTGTTCTGATTTAAGTGACTTTGAAATTTTATATAAATTATTTTTTGTAAATGTTTTTTTATTACCTGAACCAGAAATAAAATAAAACTTTGGTATTACGCCTTTACAAATTAAATCAGAAATTGATGATCTTAATATTTTTTTAATTACTAAATCTGGAGATTTAAAATCATAAAAATGCGTACCAATATTGTAAGTATCAACAGATATAACAACACCTCTTTTTTTATCGAAAAAAACATCATCATTGAGGTTAAGAGCAGATTTATTTTTTTTAGCTATTTTAAAAAAATAATTTTTTATTAGATCAAATTCATGCATTGCTAGATCTTAATTTTTTTCCAACGTTGTCTAATAAAGCATTAAGATACTTTGTTTGTGAGTCTTCAAGAAAAAAATTAGATGAATTTAAATATTCTTTAATAATTATATTTATAGATAAATTTGGCTTATACATAAATTCATAAGTTGCCGCTTTCAAAATTGTTTGAAAAACTTTGTCTAATTTTTCAAATACAAATTCATCGCCTAATTTATTATTTAATTCATCTAAAATAATATCGTTTCTTTCTATCGTTCCTAAAACAATATCTTTAATAAATTTTTTAAATCTATGTTTTGGAAAATCTAAATCATCATCTTCATTATAAAATTTTCCATATAATTTCTGTATAATTATAACTCTAGGATTATTTTTAGGATTATAATGAGTTCTCATTTTTGAGACAAAACTGAAATCACAGCTTCTGCAGCTTCAGCACCCTTTTTTCTTCTTGCTCTTGCTTGAGCCATATTTAGACAGGTAATTATTCCATTTCCAATAGGTTTTTTACTATCTATAGATAATTTCATTA
Source organism: Pelagibacteraceae bacterium AG-390-A23 (assembly GCA_003279775.1). Lineage (GTDB taxonomy): Bacteria > Pseudomonadota > Alphaproteobacteria > Pelagibacterales > Pelagibacteraceae > Pelagibacter. The sequence continues at coordinate 40,663 of QCGW01000001.1, read as the reverse complement.
TGGCGTCTGTTGAAGCTTGAGAAATAAAATCAAAGTGTGGCGTTTGACCTTTAATTACACATCCTAAAGCTAAAAAACCATCATATTTTTTTAAATTTTTTGAGATTGTAACTGGAATTTCAAAAGCACCAGGTACTTTAATAATTTTTATTATATTTTTTTTTGGGATTATTTTTAAAGCACTGCTTATTAAGCCGTCAGCAATATCTTTATAATAATCTGCTACAACAATTAAATATTTTTTTTTCATCAAATTAATTCCTGTTTTGTAATTTTTATACCATAACCATCAAGACCAATAACTTTTTTTGGTGATTTAGTGATTAATATCATGTTTTTAATTTTTAAGTCTTTAATAATTTGAGCTCCAATACCATAATTTCTTATTAACTTGTCATTTCCTTTTTTATAAAAGTCTTTGTTTTTATAATCTTTTAAAGTCTGAGTTACTGATTTTAAATTTGAATCTTTGATAAAAACTAAAACACAATTTTGATATTTTTTAAAATAATTTAAAGTCTTGTTAAATGAGTTGGGTAGTGATTGATTTAATAGATAGTTTTGGACGACATTAGATGAAATTACTCTTACTCTTGGAGTAATACCTTTATTTATTTTACCTTTTATTAATGCGAAGTGCTCTGAGCCATCTAAAAGATTCTCGTAAATTCTAATATTGTATTTTTGATTTTTTACATCAATCTTGCTTTGCTTTTTAAGTTTAATAAGTTTTTCTTTTTTTAGTCTATATGCGATCAGATCTTCTATCTTTCCAATTTTTAATTTATGTTTTTTTGCAAAATTGAATAAATCCTGACCTTTAGCCATTGTTCCATCTTCATTCATAATTTCACAAATTACAGCAGAGTTATTTTTTTTTGCTAATTTAGATATATCAACCGAAGCTTCAGTGTGCCCTGCTCTAACAAGTACTCCACCATCTTTAGCTATAATTGGGAATACGTGACCAGGTGAAACAATCTCATTTTTATTTACATTTTTTTTTGAAGCAATTTTGATTGTTTTCGCTCTATCTTTAGCGGATATGCCTGTTGTTATCCCTTTTTTTGCTTCAATAGAAATTGTAAATGCCGTCTTGTTTCTTGATTGATTTACTGGAGACATTAAAGATAAATTTAATCTTTTTGCTTGAAGTGAATCAAGGGCTAAACAAATTAAGCCTCGTCCGTATTTTGCCATGAAGTTAATATTCTTTGCATTTGAATCTGATGTTGAAATAACTAAATCTCCTTCATTTTCTCTTTTTTCATCATCTACTAAAATAAACATACCACCTTTTTTGGCTACACTTATAATTGACTCTATTGATGCAAAATTATTTTTTTCCATTAAAATAATTCCTAACGTATTTAGACAAGATATCTATCTCTATGTTGACTAAACTAGATTTTTTTAAAGTTGATAAATTCGTTTCCTTGTAGGTGTGAGGGATAATCCAAATTTGGAAACCTTTTTTAGTCACTTTTGAAATTGTAAGAGAAATACCATTCACACAGATTGATGCTTTTTCTATTAAATGTTTTCTTTCCTTTTTAGGTAAATCAAAGTCAAAAAGAAATGATTTATCTATTTTTTTAATACTTAATACTTTACCAACAGTATCAACATGTCCTTGACAAATATGTCCTGAAATTTTTGTCCCATATTTTAAGGGTAATTCTAAATTTATTTTATCTTTTATTTTTAAAAATTTAAATCTTGATCGAATTATCGTTTCATTTGAAAGATAAAATTCCATAATTTTAGATTTATATGAAATTAAAGTTAGACAAACACCATCACAGGCAACAGATAAACCAATGTCTTTATTGGATACTTTAACATTACTTTTAACAAAAATGTTAAGACCTTTGGGTCTTTTAATAATTTTAGTAATAGTACCTTGGTTATAAATTATTCCATTAAACATTTTTTCTAACTATATAGTGTTATTCTGTCTTTTCGTAAATTGAGATTTAGATTAATTTTTGTTTTATATTTTTGATTTAATATATTTTGACTACTAAATTTCAAATATTCGAAGTTTTTAGAGAGATTTTTTGGACTTTTATACAAATAAAATTTATTAAAAATTTTATTCTTTATCAGTGAATTTGTTAATTTATCTCCTCCTTCAATTAGCAAATTTCTGCATCCATAATTATGTAATTTTTTCAAAATTAATTTAATATCAAATCTGTTATTTCGATCAATTCGAGATTTAATTAGATGAATTCCTTTTCTTTTAAATTTTGAAATTTTTAATTTGTTTGCTTTATTATAAAAAATTATAGTATTTTTGTTATTAGAGGATTTTATTATATAACTGTTTATTTTAGAATTTAACTTGTTATCTAAAATAATTCTTTTTGGAGAAAATTTTTCAAAACCCTTTAAACGACAATTTAATTTTGGATTATCTTTATTTAGTGTTTTGTGAGTAATCATCAAACTATCATTTTGATATCTCAAAATGTGTGTAAACTGATCTGAATAAGAATTTGTAATCTTTTTTTGAGTTTTGCTGTAAATAATATTGTTTTTTGAAATAGCTATTTTTCCGGTAACAAAGGGTAATTTTTTCTTTCTATTAAAAAAATAAGGTAAATAAAAACTTTCAATTTTGCTTTTTAATAAACCTTTTTTTACAATTATTTTTTTTGACTTTAAAATTTTAAAACTTTTATTTCTTACTCTTTTATCTATGTCGGTAACTGCATATATAACCTCTGAAATTCTAGATTTTATTATCGCGTCTGTACATGGTGGTGTTAATCCATGATGACAACATGGCTCTAAAGTAACATACATTTTTGAGCCTTCTAATTTTTCAAAACTATTTTTAATCGCATTTAATTCAGCGTGTGGTCTTCCATTAAATGAGGTTTGTCCTATGGAAATAATTTTATCATTTTTGACAATAACACAGCCTACAGAAGGATTTGATCCGGTCTGTCCATGACGAGATTTAGCCAAGTCCAAGGCTAATTCCATGTAAAATTTATCTTTTGATGAAAATTTATCTTTTTTTGTAGACATCAAGCTTGTCCACGAATTGTACGAAATCTTTTTCTTCTCTAAAATTTCTATATACTGATGCAAATCTTACATATCCAACTGGGTCTAAATCTTTTAATCCATCCATAACCATTGTTCCAATTGTATTTGTTGATATCTCTCCTTGTCCTAGTTCTTCAAGAGATCTTGAAATGTTACTGATGAATTTTTCTATTGTGGCCGTATCTATTGGTCTTTTTTTTAGAGCTATGTAGATAGATTTAGATAATTTATCACGATCAAATGATGATTTTCTTCCATTTTTTTTAACTACCATCAATTCTCTAAATTGAATTCTCTCAAATGTAGTAAATCTTTCACCACATATGCACAATCTTCTTCTTCTTATTGCAGTACCATCTTCAGTTGGACGTGAGTCTACAACAGATGTATCACCTTTTTTTTCACAAGGACAAATCATTTACTAAAGGTTCTTATATATCGGAAATGAAGAAGTTAAAGAAATAACTTCATTTTTTACTTCGTTTTCTATTTTACTGTTATCTGTTGGGTTTTCAGATAAACCTTTCAGAGTTTTTGTTATTAATTCACCTACCGTTTTAAACTCATTTAAACCAAATCCACGAGTTGTAGCCGCTTGAGTTCCTAATCTTATTCCAGATGTAATCATTGGTTTTTCTGTATCAAATGGAATACCATTTTTATTACATGTAATGTTTGCTCTAGACAAACTCTCTGCCGCAAGATTTCCTTTTACATTGTAGGGTCTCAAATCAACCAACATCAAATGTGTATCTGTTCCATCTGAATAAATTTTAAATCCATTATTTTTTAAGGTTTCTGCTAACATTTTTGCGTTTGCTAAAACAGATTTAATGTAATCTTGAAATTCTGGTTGTAGCGCTTCGAGAAAGCCAGCTGCTTTTGCCGCAATAATATGCATTAAAGGTCCTCCCTGATAACCAGGAAAAACGGCTGTGTTAAATTTTTTAGCAAGATCTTCATGATTAGTTAAAATTATTCCTCCTCTTGCGCTTCTAAATACTTTGTGAGTTGTTGAAGTAACTACATGAGCATAGTCACATGGATTAGGGTATCCTTTACCAGCAACTAATCCTGAAAAGTGAGCCATATCAACCATTAGATATGCTCCAACTTTATCTGCTATTTCTCTAAATCTTTTAAAGTCAATTACTCTAGAATAAGCACTTCCGCCTGCAATGATTAGTTTAGGTTTATGTTCTAATGCAAGTTTTTCAACATTATCATAATCTATCAACTCAGATTCTTTGTCTACATCATAACCTATAGCGTTAAACCATTTACCAGACATTGAAATTTTTAATCCATGAGTAATGTGACCACCTGAATTTAAACTCATACCCATGAACGTATCACCCGGGCTTAATAGGGCTAAAAACACTGCTCCATTAGCTTGTGCACCTGAGTGTGGTTGAGCATTTGCAAATTTACAATTAAATAATTTTTTTAATCTTTCAATAGCAAGGTTTTCTGCTACATCAACATGCTCGCAACCATTATAATATCTTTTACCAGGATAACCTTCGGCATATTTGTTAGTCAAAACTGATCCTTGTGCTTCTAATACTGCTTGAGATACTATATTTTCAGAAGCAATTAGCTCTATATGTTGTTGCTGTCTAATTAATTCATCTTTAATAGCTTTATAAAGCTCTGGATCTTTTACAGATAAACTATCCTCAAAAAAACTTTTATAACTATCGTTTAAATAACTTTTTTCGCTCGACATAATTATATTTTCTTAACCCTTCTCAAGTGTCTTCCACCGTCAAATTTTGTATTTAAAAAAACACTTACAAATTTCAAAGCATTTTTTTTGGTTATCAACCGTGACCCTAATGTAATGATGTTTGCATCGTTATGCAATCTGGATAATTTCGTTGATTTTAGATTAAAACATTGTGCAGCGCGAATATTTTTATGCTTATTTGCCGCAATATTCATTCCAGTCCCAGATCCACACACTAAAATACCAACATTACTTTTTCTTGATTTGACTTTTCTAGCAACTTTATGAGCATAGTCAGGATAATCAACGCTACTGTCATCTTTAGGACCAAGATCTTCAAATTTTATTTTTTTATTTGTTAAGTAATCTTTGATTAGTTCTTTTAATTTAAATCCAGCATGATCTGATGAAATAAATATTTTTTTCAAATTAATTAAATTTATAATCTAAAACACAAGCAACTAAATGTATTCTATTCTCTTCTCCACCATTAAATGCATTGTGATATTTAGTGTTGTTTGTAACCCAAACCGAACCATCAGCAGGCATATGTTTCGCAACATTATCAATTACCATTAAACAACCAGGGTTTGTAATAATAGGTATATGCAATCTTGGTTCAGGATCTCTATGCCAACTTAAAGTTGATCTTGGCTCTTTTAATAGAATCCTAACTCTTCCAAGTTTATATTTTTTTGAAAGGACATCATAAACCTCTTTAAAATATGTGTTCTCATAGTCTTTAATAAATTCTGAGTAAGATGATTCATCAATCATTTCGTCTCTAGAAACTTCTTTTCCTGATTTGTCAGGTTTAGTCCAGTATACTCCACGAGCTTTATTACCTTTTATTGAATCTGGATCACCAGGTATTTGAGTTAGAGATATAGCACCAAAGTGAGTAACACCTGCATCTTCAAATTTTTTAATCTTAACTATTTGGTGATATGCTTCTTGTAATTTCTCTATATCAAACTTAATTTCTTGTTTCTGGAAATCACTAAAGTCTAAAATCCTATCTTCTTTTTTGATATTTAAGTCTACAACTTTTGAGTTTTCTGTCGCCATCGTGATTGCTTTCTACTCTTTTTTTTGTATATGTGTATATTACATTTGTCGCAATTTAAAAGTAAATTAAAACATGATTATTGGTAAATATCCTAGTCTCAGACTCAGAAGAAGCAGAAAAGATCCTTGGTCAAGAAGATTGATTCAAGAAAATACCTTAAGTCCAAATGACTTTATACTCCCTATTTTTTTAATTGAAGGGTCAAATAAACGACAAGAGATTTCATCAATGCCTGGCGTTTACAGATATACAATTAATCGATTGAGCCAAATTGTGGATAAAGCAATAAGATTAGGAATACCAATGATAGCTCTTTTCCCAAAGACACAAAATTCGAAAAAAGATGAATTAGGAACAGAATCACTGAATGAAAATAATTTAGTCTGTAAAGCGATACAAGAAGTCAAAAAAAGATACAAAAACCAAATCGGTATAATGTGTGATGTTGCTTTAGATCCTTATACATCACATGGTCATGATGGTTTGATAAAATCTAACACCATATTAAATGATGAAACAATTGAGGTTTTGATCAATCAGTCATTACTACAAGCTGAGATGGGTTGTGATGTACTGGCTCCTTCAGACATGATGGATGGCAGAATAGGAAAAATAAGAAAAGCTTTAGATAAAAATAAATTCCAAAACGTTCAAATATTATCGTACGCTGCAAAATATGCTTCAAGCTTTTATGGACCTTTTAGAGATGCAGTCGGATCTAAAGGTTCTTTAAAAGGAGACAAAAAAACTTATCAGATGGATTATAGAAATTCTGATGAAGCTTTAAGAGAGGTCGCATTAGATATTAAAGAAGGTGCTGATATGGTAATGGTTAAACCAGGTATGCCCTACTTAGACATAATAAAATCAATAAAAGAGAAATTTAAATTGCCTGTATTTGCCTATCAAGTATCAGGAGAATACAGCTTAATTCAAACAGCTATAACAAAAAAAATAATTAATAAAGATGCTGTATATGAAAGCTTAGTTGCTTTTAAGAGAGCTGGTGCCAATGCTATAGTAAGTTATTACGCTGATAGAATTGATAAAATAATAAAATAATTATTTTAACGTATTTAAGAATAACAACCTGCTATTTGGATAATTTAAATTATTTGGTCTTAATATAGTTTTATCCAAATAATCGCCTACTAATTTCAAACCGTTCAATAAAGTGCCAAGATCATTAACTTCTATATCTTTTTCAATCAAAAAATTAGGTACATATTTTTTTTCATTTAAAGAACTTGCATAATATACAGTTTTGTTGCCTTCTAAATCTTTTTCAACTAAATTTTCAAGCGCCAAGTCATATCCTAATATTTTAAGTAACTCCAATTCCCAAAATATATATTTTTTTATCCAATCTTTTTCTTTTAAAATTAAAAATAAATTTTGAATTATAAAATAAACTTTATCATTAGATTGAGACTCTGCTGTTAATATTTTGATCAAATTCATAGCAGATGTAATACAGGATAACTTTTGCTTATGATCAAAATATAATGGGGTATAGGCATTTAAAATTTCAATTTTAAAATAACCTATTCTGTTTTCATTTTTAGAATTGTAATTAACATGGAGTTTATTACCAAGCTGAAGATAATTTTTAATTTTTTTTGAAGTACCGCCAAATATAATTCCGGATATCTTTCCTTTATCTTTTGTAAATAATTCAGCAATTAATGAATTTTCATTATATCTGTTTTTACTTATTAAAAATCCTTCGTCTGACCAATTCATTTTTTATTTGTATTTTTTAAACATTCTATAGCAGCATTTTGTTCAGCTTCTTTCTTTGATTTTCCAGTCGCTATAAAATATTTTGTATTGGGCAATTTTACTCCAACTTTAAATATGGGTTTGTGTCTTGGACCTGTATTTGAAATTAATTTATAAGTAGGTAATTTTTTAAAGTTTTTTAAAGTTAATTCCTGTAACTTTGTTTTTGCATCTATTTCTGTAATTACACTTTTTTCAATATGATCTTGCCACAAGTTTAAAATTGTTTTTTCAACTATTGTAAAACCTTTATCAAGATAAATAGCACCAATTAATGCTTCACAGCTATCAGATATAATTTTGTCCTCAATTTTTATTTTTTTATTGTTTGGGTTAAATGTTTTAACATAACTAGCTAAATTGATTTTTTTTGCTATATCCAGACAAGTTTTTTTATTAACTAGCGATGCAAATTTTTTATCAAGAATACCCTCTTTTTCTCCTGGATAAATTTCTAAAAGTTTTTTTGCTATGACTAAACCAAGAACTCTATCACCCAGAAACTCTATCTTTTCATTATTTTCATTTGGATTAAAGCTTTTATGTGTGAGGGCTTGAACAAGTAGATCTTTATTTTTAAATTTTAAATCAATTTTTTTTTCTAAACTTTGATAGTTAATTTTCATTAATTAATTTTATTAAAGGTTCTATTAAATCTTATTGACTTATGCCATTTCCAAAATTCAATAAAACTTCCTATTCTTTTATCTGAAGAGAAAAATATAAATTGAGCTTTTCCTACTAAATTATCTTTATGTACATATCCAACACTTGTTAAGTACCTGCTATCTTTAGAACAGTCTCTGTTATCTCCTAAAAAGAAATAATGATCTTTTGGTACAGTAAACACATCAGAATTTTGATAGGTGTAATCTTTTAAATAAACAGTATGAAATTTTTTACCGTTTGAAAGTTTTTCTTCAAATCTATAAACATCAATACTTTTGTCACCACAGAAAATTGTAGTTTTGTTATTAATTTTAGATTTAAGAATTTCAGAATTATTTAAATATAAATTAGAGTCTATAAATTGAATTTTATCACCAGGTAAACCAATTAATCTTTTAATGTAATCTGTTCGATTATCTGCTGGTGTTTTAAATACAATTACATCACCTCTTTCAGGACTACTAAACATAATTCTTTTGTTTAATATTGGAGGACTAAAAGGAAATGAGTGTTTGCTATATCCATAGGTATATTTTGTTACAAACAACCTATCACCTACTAATAAAGTAGGTTCCATGGATGATGATGGAATATAAAATGGTTGTACTAAAAGCGATCTAATTATAACTGCAATTATTAATGCATAAATTAAAGTTTTTATATTTTCTGAAAAAAAATTTTTATCTAATTTCATGATGTTTGAATAATTGCAAATGCAGTTGAATAATTTTTTTCATCCGAAATTGATAAAAAACATTTAAAATTTTTGATTTTAAAGTTCTTTTGTACAATTTTTGTAATTTTTTTATTTTTAACGTAATAAGGCTTTCCCTTTTTGTCATTAACAACTTCTATATCTTTAAAATTTAAATTCATACGAAAACCTGTGCCAAGAGCTTTAGAAAATGCTTCTTTTGCAGCAAATCTCTTCGAAAAATAAGCTGCTTTATTGTTTGCTGCATTAGATTGTTTCAATTCTTTAGATGAGTAAATTCTTTTTTTAAATAAAGGATTTTTAATCGATTTTTGAATTCTTTTATTTTCAACAATATCAACTCCAATACCTAGAATTTTCATTTATTTTTTTATAATTTTTTTAAAGTTTTTAATTACTTTTAAAAGTCCATCAAATATTGACTCTCCGATTATAAAATGTCCAATATTATACTCCTCAATATCTATTATTTTTGTTAACATTTTGGTGGTTTTATAGTCTAAACCATGACCGGCATGAACTTCTATATTTAAACTTGATGCTAATTTTGCACTTTTTTTAATTCTGTTTAATTCATTAGAATAATTTTTTTTTGATTTAACTAGGTTTGCTAGTTTTCCAGTATGTATTTCAATACAATCAGCATTTAATTTTTTAGCAAGTCTAATGTCATTTGGGGAAGGGTTAATGAATAAACTTGTTCTAATCTTTACTTTTTTAAATTTTTTAATTATTTTCTCTAACTTATTAAGATTGTTTTTTATATTTAAACCTCCCTCGGTAGTAATTTCTTTTCTATTTTCTGGAACTAAACAGATAAAATTTGGTTTTATCTTAAGTGCTTGATTAACAATTTCTTCGTTCATAGAAATTTCAAGGTTTACAGGTACATTTCTTAAACTACAGATTTTTTTTGCATCAATATCATTTATATGTCTTCTATCTTCTCTTAAATGAATTGTTACAGAATCCGCTCCATAACTAATAACTTTTTTAGCTGCGTATAGTGGGTTTGGATGTTTCTCTCCACGAGCGTTTCGTAAAGTAGCGATATGATCTATATTTACGCCTAACCTTTTCACTTAATAAATCTGCTTCCTGGGGTTGTTACTGGTATAGATTTAAGTTCTGGTGGTAATTTATTTGCTTTATAAGTTGGAACATCAATTTTTAAATGAGATGTTATTCCAGTTTTTATTTTTAAAGATTGTTTAGTTGATCGATCTATAATAGAGGCAAATCCAATTAATTTTGCTTTTGATTTTTTAATCAATTTAACACACTCCAAACTTGATTTTCCTGTAGTGATTACATCTTCTATAATTAATACTCTTGCGCCTTTTTTAATATTGAAACCTCTTCTGAGAGTAAATTTACCATCTACCCTTTCGCAAAAAATTGTTTCTTTTTTAAGTAATTTTCCTATTTCATATCCAATAATTACTCCACCCATTGCAGGAGCTAAAATTAAATCAATTTTTTTAAATTTTTTTTTAATTTTATTTGCTAAGGATTTACAAATTTTATCAGCTAAATTAGGGTAACTTAAAAGTTTTGCACATTGAATGTATTTTGAAGAATGTAGACCTGAGGATAAAACAAAGTGACCTTCTAATAATGCATTAGTTTTTTTTAAAATATTTAAGGATTTTTTGAGTGAAAGCATTTCTTTTTTCTTCGTGTCTAATTATCTTAAATTTTATACTCTTTTGTTTTAGCTCTGCAATAAAATTAGTAAAATTCTTAAGGTTTCTAATAATTAATTTAAATTTAAAATTAATATAATTGGGATTTTTACCAACCATTTCTAAGCTCGATATATTTAATTTGTGACTTCCAATGAGTGAGCTTATATCTCCTAATTGACCTGGCTTATCAGGTAATGACATCCATAAAGTGGTATTATATTTTTTTGTTTTTTCCTCTTTTTGCTCTCCTTTATCATGCCAATATCTTCTTATTGCTGCTCTAGCTTTGCCTGTTTTAGTAGTTGGTATCCAGTGAAGTGATGGTGAATTATTTTTAGATGTTATTATATTTACCCGATCACCATTTCTTAAAATAGTTTGTAATTCGCTTTTATTTCCATTAATTTCACAACCAACTGCTGAATTACCAATTTTAGTATGAACAGCATATGCAAAATCTATAGCAGTTGCATCTTTAGGTAATTTTATAACTGAACCTTTTGGTGTAAAACAAAATACGTTTTCTTGAAACATTTGTAGTTTTGTATACTCATATGAATCTTCAGGGTTTTCATTTTTTTCTATGATCTCAACAAGATCTTTTAACCAATCATACTCCTTCCAACTTAAAGAATTAAATTTTTCAGAAGATTTATACTGCCAATGAGATGCGACACCTCTTTCTGCAAATTCGTGCATTTCATGTGTTCTAATTTGAATTTCTATTGGTTTTTTATTTGAACCAATTACAGAAGTATGAATGGATTTATAACCATTGATTTTTGGAGATGAAATATAATCTTTAAATTTCCCTGGTATACAATTCCATTTTTTATGAAAAATCCCGAGAGTTTTGTAACAATCATCTACGTTTTTTAAAATTATCCTAAATCCAATAATGTCTGTTATTTGTTCAAGTGAAACTCTTTTTTTTTGGACCTTTCTCCAAATTGAAAATGGTGTCTTTTCTCTACCATGTATTTCGGCATTAATTTCATTATCATTTAAGATTTCACTTAACTCAAAAGATTGTTCTTCAAATAAATCTTTTCTGTCTAATTTTATTTCATCAAGTCTTTTTTTTATTAATTTTCTTGCATCATTATTTAAAATTTCAAAAGATAAATCCTCAAGTTCGTCTCTAATTCTGTGCATTCCCATTCTGTCAGCTAATGGCGCATAAATTTCCATAGTTTCTTGAGCTATTCTTTTTCTTTTATCCTCTTTAGTAATCGCTTTAATGGTCCTCATGTTATGTAGTCGATCAGCAATTTTAACTAGCAGAACTCTAATGTCTTTTGATGTTGCTAAAATTAATTTTCTGAAATTCTCAACTTTAGAATTAGCTCCAGCTGAATTTTCAAATGCTGAAATTTTCGTTACACCATCTACTAAATCAGCAACCTCATCACCAAATTCTTGTTTGATAGTTTCATAAGTTGCAAAAGTATCTTCTATAGTGTCATGCAATAGACCAGTTGTAATTGTAGCGCTATCTAATTTTAATTCAGTTAAAATATTTGCAACCTCAATTGGATGAACAGAATAAGGATCGCCCGAAGCTCTTTTTTGACTCTTATGTGCTTTAACAGCAAAATTATATGCTTTATCCAATTTTTCAGGATTAAGAAATTTATTGTAATCCTTAACTTTATTTATAAGTTCATTTGAATTAAGCATAATTGATATTATACCATTAAATCAAATTTGTTTAATAGATCTAATGTCTCTATCAGGAAGCAGAGAAATCAAGGTTTTAACATCAATTTGTTTATCAGGATGGATCCAATTCTTTTGAATCTCAAATAATGGAAATAATACAAAGTTTCTTTTGTGCATCATTTTATGAGGTAAATTAATCTTAGAATTTTTTTTTGATACCAAATTATTAAAATCGATTATATCCAAATCACATGTACGAGGTGCATTTTTTTTTGCTTTCTTTCTACCTAATTGATTTTCTATAGATTTACATATTTTTAATAGTTCTTGAGGATTGTAATAACATTTTAATTTTAAAATTATATTTAAGAACTTAGGTTTTCGTGGGTCAGGCCAGGAAGGGGTTTCATAATAACTAGATACCTTGAGAACATCTAAGTTATGTTCTGCTAATAAAAATTTTGCTTTTTCTATATTTCTTTTTCTTAAACCTAAATTTGAACCAATTCCTAAAAAAACAATTTTAGCTTGATTTTCTAATATATCTTGCCTTTTCACGGTTCCAATCTCTACTTTTTTTTGTTGCTCTTTTATCATATTGCTTTTTTCCCTTTGCAACAGCTAGTTCTATTTTAGCCTTTCCTTTTTTAAAATACATTTTTGTTGGAACTAATGTGAAACCATCTCTTTGCATTTTACCTATTAATTTATTTATTTCTTTTTTATTAAGAAGTAATTTTCTATCATCGGTTGGATTATGATTAGAGTAACTGGCTTGCTTGTATGGTGATATATGTGAATTAATTAAAACAATTTCACCTCCTTTTTCAACAGCATAAGACTCAGCGATATTCACCTTACCATCTCTTATTGATTTAATCTCAGAACCTTTTAATACAATTCCAGCTTCGAAAAGATCTTCAAAAAAATAGTTAAAACTAGCTTTTCTATTTAAACAAATGATTTTCAAACCAGGATTGGTTTTTTTGTTCATTAAATTAACTTAGCAGACTGAAGAGCTTTTTTTACAATTTCTTTTGTTGTGTCTGTTACTTTTACAAGTGGTAGTCTTACATTGTCATCACAAAGTCCTAAAAGTTTTGCAGCATATTTTACAGGACTAGGATTGCTCTCAACAAACATTGAGTGATGAACTGGTTGTAATATTTTATCTAATCTTTCTGCTTCTTTCATTTCATTATCGGTGTCTGATTTAGAAAATTTTTGAAAATCTGAACAAAGTTTGGGTGCAATATTAGCTGTTACACTAATAGTACCTACCCCACCACGTTTATTAAATTCAAAAGCATTATCATCATTACCTGTTAATTGAATAAAATCTTTACCCATTTTTTCAAGTGTCTGATTAACTCTATCTAAATCACCTGTTGCATCTTTAACACCAACTATATTTTTTAATTCATAAAGTCTGGCCATTGTATCCACTGACATGTCAATCACAGATCTACCAGGAATATTATAAATTATAATTGGAATGCCACACTTGTCATTAATTGCTTTATAATGTTGATACAAGCCTTCTTGAGTTGGTTTATTATAATAAGGTGTAACTATCAAAGCGCCGTTAGCTCCTGCTTTTTCTGCATGTGTGGTTAAAGAAATAGCCTCCTCAGTTGAGTTGGAACCCGTACCAGCAATAACTGGAATTTTTCCATTACTTTCTTTTATACATAAATCTATTACTCTTTGATGCTCATCATGACTTAACGTAGGGGATTCACCTGTTGTACCAGCCGGCACAAGTCCATTAGTACCATTATCGATGTGGAAATGGATTAATTTAATATATGCTTCCTCATCTAGACCATTATTTTTAAATGGTGTAATTAAAGCAACATTTGATCCTTTGAACATAAATACTTATAACATAGTTTAAAGATTCATATACTAAAAGATTATGCTCAAAAAAATATTATTTTTAGGTTTCACCGTATCCATATTAATATTTTCAAATAATCTCTTTGCTGATATCAATTCGCTTGTACCTTTAAAAAAACCTATTTTAAGTAAAGAACAAATTCAAAAGAAAATATCTATAAATATCCTTAAGCCATTAAAGAAGCCCACGAAAACCAAAGAAATTAAAATCGAAGAAGTGATTGTTAAAAAAGAGTTGGTTTTAAAAGAAAAAAAATTAAGTTTTAAAATACCAAAGAAAAAACCTACTATAGCTGGTACTAGCACAGCTAAGAATATTAAGATTTCAAGATATTATAGTAAAAAAGACTTCGGGTTAGCTAAAAAAGCTATTTCAGAAATGCAGAAGAGTAAATGGTCTTCTGCGCTTAAAATAGCAAAAAAAGCAAAAGACAACTCTATTTATAATTTTATACAATGGAGACATCTTTTAACTTCTGGTAACCAGGCGTCATTTTACGATTATCAAGTTTTTTTAAATAAAAATTCAGATTATCCCAGAATAAGCAGAGTTAAATATCTTGCTGAACATAAACTATCCACAGAAAGTGTTTCACCTAAAAAAATAATAAAATGGTTTGGAGAAAATGATCCATTAAGTGGTTATGGAAAAATGATACTAGGAGAAAGTCATATTTTAATTGGAGACAAAAATAAAGGTACAAAACTAATTAAAGAAGGTTGGGTCACAGCAGATTTATCCAAAAATGAATTAAAATATTTTAGAAAAAAATATAAAAAATATTTAAATGCAGATGACTATATAAAAAGAGCTGATTATTTAGCTTGGAACGGAGATCGTTGGGATTTACGAAGATTAATAAGGTATCTGCCAAAAGATTACGAACTTTTATATAATGCAAGACATCTTTTAATGAGTAAAGGTTATGGGGTTGACCAAGCCATAGCAAATGTTCCTCAAAAATTTAAGAATGATGCTGGTTTAAATTATGATCGATTGAAATGGAGAAGAAAAAAAGGACGTGTAGATTCTTCAACAGAAATCTTACTGAAAATAAGAAATGATAAAGAGTATTTAGTTAGACCTGACAAATGGTGGAAAGAAAGAGAAATTATTTCAAGAGCATTGCTTTATAAAAAGAAATATGAAATTTCATATAAAATTTCAAGCAATCATGGAATGACTGAAGGATCCGAATATGCAGCAGCCGAATGGATGAGTGGATGGATAGCTTTAAGTTTTTTAAATGATCCAATAACTGCTAAAGATCATTTTAAAAATTTTTATGAAAATGTTAGTTATCCAATAAGCTTGTCTAGAGGTGCCTATTGGCTTGGAAGAGCATATGAGAAAATAGGTGAAAGAGAACAGTCAAATACTTGGTACAGAGAAGCCACAAAATATCTTACTACTTACTATGGTCAGCTAGCTTTTTTAAAATTAAATCCAAATGGAAAATTTGAGTTAGAAAAAGATATGGAAATTGATCCAAAATATAGAATTCAATTTTTTAATAAAGAGCTTGTAAAAATTTCTTATCTTCTAGATGAATTAAAGAAAGACAAATATACAAAACATATTTTGAGGCATTTAGCTAACGACAATATAGCTAAGGGCAGTGAAGTTTTGGCTGCAGAATTAGCTACAAGCATAAACAGATACGATTTTGCTATTCAGGTTTCAAAAATTGCGTCTTATCAAAAAAGATTTCATAATAAATATAACTACCCAATAATTAGCACTCCTAAATATATTAATAAAAGAAAAATTCCAGAAAGTGCTTTGATCTTATCTATAATTAGACAAGAAAGTGAATTTGATTTGGAAGCTAATAGTCATGCTGGTGCAAAAGGATTAATGCAATTGATGCCTTACACTGCAAAATTAGTTTCGAAACAAGCTAAACTTCCTTATTCAAAATCAAGATTAACCACTGATCCGGAATATAATATTAATTTAGGTTCACATTATATTGCGGGTTTAATTCTACAATATGATGGTGCTTACCCTTTTGCAGTCGCTGCTTATAATGCTGGACCTAATAGAGTTAAATATTGGAAAAAAATAAATAAAGATCCACAAAAAAAACAAGTTGATTATGTCGATTGGGTTGAATTAATCAAATTTAGAGAAACAAGAAATTACGTTCAGCGTGTAATGGAAAATTATAATGTCTATAGATATATTTTAGAACAACGTCCTGTGACCATGAAAAACTTTTTTATAGATCAGCCTCTATTTTAATGGCGGAAGAGGAGGGATTCGAACCCTCGGTACAAGTTTCCTCGCACGGTCATTTAGCAAACGACTGGTTTCAGCCTCTCACCCACTCTTCCGTATGACATTGTGTATTAAGCGATTGTATTGAAAATTCAATATATATAAAGTAATTATTCAATTATTATGAGAAATAAGTACTCAGTATTTTCGTTAATCAAAAATGCTCTTTCATATCATGAAAATTGGCAAAGAGCGTGGAAAGATCCTGCTCCTAAAAAAGAGTACGATGCAGTTATTGTTGGTGGTGGTGGCCACGGATTAGCAACAGCCTACTATTTAGCAAAAAAACACAAGATGAATAATATTGCTGTAGTGGAAAAAGGTTGGATTGGTGGAGGAAATACTGGACGGAATACTACTATTATTAGATCAAATTATTTATGGGACGCCAGTGCAGGTTTATATGATCATGCATTAAAAATTTGGGAAGGTTTATCTCAAGAACTTAACTACAATGTAATGTTTAGTCAAAGAGGTGTAATGAACCTAGCGCATAATTTACAAGATGTTAGAGATTTAAAAAGACGAACACACGCAAATAGACTAAATGGAATTGATGCAGTTTACTTAAGTACCGAAGAGGTAAAAAAGTTTTGTCCAATTATAAATACATCACCAGATATTAGATATCCTGTTTTAGGAGGAACTTTACAACGAAGAGCTGGTACAGCAAGACATGATGCTGTTGCTTGGGGATATGCTAGAGGAGCCGACGCAATGGGTGTTGATATAATTCAAAATTGTGAAGTTAAAGGAATAAAAAGAAATGGAGATAGTGTTGAAGGAATAGAAACAACTAAAGGATTTATTAAAACTAAGAAAGTTGGTGTAGTTGCAGCTGGTCATTCTAGTGTAATAGCTAATATGGCTGGTCTAAGACTTCCACTTGAAAGTAAACCTTTACAGGCTTTAGTTTCTGAACCTGTGAAACCAATTATTGATACAGTTGTAATGTCTAACGCAGTGCATGCTTATGTCAGTCAATCTGACAAAGGAGAATTGGTCATTGGTGCTGGAACGGATGATTATGTTTCTTATACTCAAAAAGGTAGTCATCAAATAGTTGAAGGAACATTAAATGCTATTTTAGAATTATATCCAATTTTCAGTAGAATGAGAATGTTAAGACAATGGGGAGGAATAGTAGATATTTGTCCTGACGCTAGTCCAATTTTAAGTAAAACTTCAATTAAAGGATTATACTTTAATTGTGGTTGGGGTACTGGAGGATTTAAAGCAACTCCTGGATCTGGAGATTTATTTGCTCATACTATTGCAAACGATGAACCTCACAAACTTAATGCTGCATTTAATTTAAATAGATTTGTAAGCGGTGACCTTGTTGATGAGCATGGTGCTGCAGCGGTTGCTCATTAATGTTTTTAATAAACTGTCCATACTGCGGAGAAAGAGATCAGCAAGAATTTAAGGCTGGTGGTGAAGCTCATATAGAAAGACCTAAGCAACCAACAGAATTAAGTGATGATGAATGGGCAGAATATTTATTTATGAGAAAAAATATTAAGGGCGTTCAATTTGAAAGATGGAACCATAGTCATGGTTGTCGTAAGTGGTTTAATATGATTAGAGATACATCTAACGATGAAATAAAAGCAATTTACAAAATGGGTGAAAAACCACCTTCTCAATAAAATGACTAAAAACTTAAGAGTAAAATCAAGCGAGTATATTGATGAAACTAATAGAATTTCTTTTAAATTCAATGGCAGAACTTATCATGGCTTTAAAGGTGATACATTAGCTTCAGCATTACTTGCAAATAATGTTCATTTAGTAGGAAGAAGTTTTAAATATCATAGACCAAGAGGAATTATGACGTCTGGTTCTGAAGAACCAAATGCTATAGTTCAAGTAAATCCTGGTACAAACAGAACAGAACCTAATGTTAGAGCAACAGAAGTCGAGATTTACGAGGGTCTAGATGCATCCAGTCAAAATTGTTGGCCAAGTGTGGAATTTGATATTGGTGGAATAAACAATTTTCTCTCCCCTTTTTTTCCAGCAGGTTTTTATTACAAAACATTTATGTGGCCTGCTAGTTTCTGGGAGAAATATGAATTTTTCATACGACACTCAGCCGGTTTAGGAAAATCACCATCATCAAGTGACCCTGACATTTATGACCACCGAAATATTCACTGTGATGTATTGGTTGTAGGTGCAGGTATATCTGGAATATTAGCAGCAAAAAATGCAGCTAAAAATAATTTTAAAACGTTGTTAGTTGATGAAAAAAATGAACTTGGTGGCTCAACTATTTTTGAAAATAACGAATTTAACAAAATTGATAATAAAACTCCTTCTGAATGGTTAAAAAAAGAAATAAAGGAACTTAAAAATATTAAAAATCTTGAAATAAAAACTAGAACAAGTGTAGCTGCTTATCATCAATATAATTATCTTTTGGCTAGAGAAAATCTAACTGATCATTTAGAGGCAAAAGATAAAAAAAATAAAATTAGACAAAGACTTCTGAAAATTAGAGCTAGGAAAGTTATTTTGGCTACAGGTGCTTTAGAAAGACCCTTGATATTTAATAATAATGATAGACCAGGAATAATGCTTTCATCTGCTATTAAAAAATATAGTGAATTTTATGGTGTTGCTTGTGGTAGTAAAAATGTATTTTTTACTAATAATGATAGTGCTTATGAAAGTGCTTTGTCTCTATATAACAAAGGTATAAATGTTGAGGCAATTATTGATATAAGAGAACAATCTGAAAGTAAAATTGTTAAAAAAGTCAAAGAAGCAGGTATTAAAGTTTATTGGTCACATACGATTGTTGATACTGCTGGATACAAAAGATTAAATGGTATTTCAATCATGAAACTATCTAATGATGGTACTTCAGTGACTGGAAGTAAAATTTTTATTTCATGTGATTGCTTGGGAGTTGCTGGTGGTTGGACACCTGCTGTACATTTATACACACAATCAGGTAGTAAACTAAAGTTTGATGAGGAAAAACAAATTTTCTTACCAAATCAGAATACATCCGAACAAATGAGTGTAGGATCTTGTGGTGGAGATTTTAAAATTGACGAAATCGTTAAAAATTTAAATCAAAAGCTTAAAGATAATCTAAATATTAAAGAAACAGATTTAGATAATATTAAAGTTGAGATCGATCAGGAAAATTCAAAAAGAAATATTTGGTTACTTCCTTCTGATAAACCTTTAGGTAAAACTAAACCATTTGTGGATTATCAAAATGATGCAACAGCTAAAGATATCAAATTAGCATTAAGAGAAGGTTTTAGATCTATTGAGCATGTAAAAAGATACACGACTACTGGAATGGGTACTGATCAAGGTAAACTAGGAAATATGCATGCATTGGGAATAATTGCAGATACAGCTGGTGTTAAAATGGGAGAATTAGGAACTACTACATTTAGACCTCCTTACACACCATTAACATTTGGAACTATTGTAGGTCGAAATGTTGGAAAGTTTTTTGATATTTTTAGAAGAACGCCAATGAATGATTGGCATGTTAAAAATAAAGCTGAATTTGAAAATGTCGGTCAATGGAAGAGAGCTTGGTACTACCCTATTAACGGAGAGACAATGCATCAAGCGGTTCAAAGAGAAAGTAAAGCTGCAAGAGAAAGTGCTGGTATACTAGATGCCTCTACTCTTGGTAAAATTGATATTCAAGGAAGTGATGCTTCTGAATTTTTAAATAGAGTTTATACAAATGCTTGGTCAAAATTAGCTATAGGAAAATGTAGATATGGCCTAATGCTAAACGAGGATGGAATGGTTTATGATGATGGAGTTACAACAAGATTAGGTGAAAATCATTACATCATGACCACAACAACTGGTGGTGCTGCTAATGTTTTAGGTAAACTTGAAGATTATCTTCAAACAGAATGGCCTGAACTTGATGTTTACTTAACCTCTGTAACAGATCATTACGCTACAGCGAGTTTATGTGGACCTAATAGTAAAAAAATTCTTAAAAAAATAATTCCTGATTTAGATTTATCAGATGAAAATTTTCCTCATATGTCATTCAAAGAAGCGAAAATCGGTAATGTTCAATGCAGAATAATGAGAATTAGTTTTACAGGAGAACACAGCTACGAAATAAATGTTCAAGCATCTTATGGAAAAGATTTATGGGAAAAATGCATGGAAGCAGGTCAAGAGTTTAACATTACGCCTTATGGAACTGAAACAATGCACTTATTAAGAGCAGAAAAAGGTTTCATCATTGTAGGTCAAGATACTGACGGAACAATGACCCCTATCGATCTTCAAATGGATTGGATAGTCAGTAAGAAGAAATATGATTTCATAGGGAAAAGATCTCTTTATAGATCTGATACAATGAGAGAAGATAGAAAGCAATTAGTTGGATTGTTAACAGATGATCCAAATATAGTTTTAGAAGAAGGAGCACAAATAGTTTCAGAGTTAAATCAAAATCCAGTTGAAATGCTTGGACATGTAACATCAAGTTATTTCAGTCCTAATCTAAACAAATCAATTGCACTTGCAGTCGTTAGAGGTGGAAAAGATATGATGGGAAAAAAACTTTTTGTGCCCATGGAAAATAAAAATATTAATGTCACTGTCGCAAATCCAGTATTTTATGATGAGAAAAATAAGAGGTTAAATGTTTAACTATAATCCAGTTATAAAAAATGAAATTAATCAAGAGAGTGTTTCTGTAAAAGAAATCTCTCCGGTAATAAAAATTAATGTAAGAGGAAAAAAAAGAGAGTTTTTAACAAATATTGGTAAAAATCTTAATATGATCTTACCAACAGAGGCAAACACTTCAACAACAAGTGATAAATTAATAGCAATATGGCTTAGCCCGGATGAATGGATGATAGTTTCTAATGAGTTTGTAAGTAAAGATACCGACAAATACGAACTACTTGAAATGTTATTTAATAGTATATCAAAAACAAATTTAGGTGCTGTTGTAGATGTGACAGATCAATTTGTTCAATTAGAGCTTAAAGGCAAAAATATCTATGAAATTTTTTCAGCAGGATGTCCTTTTAATTTTAATGAATTCAAAGAAAAGAAAGGATCAACAGTTCAGACAGTTTTAAATCATGTAGATGTAATTCTACACCATAAAGATGAAAATTTTGTAAATCTATTTGTTAGAAGATCTTTTGCTGAGCATTTGTACAATTGGATTGAAGATTGTACTTCAAGATTATAAATTACATATTTTGATTTAAAAAAATCATAAACTCTCTAGAATTAGCGACTAAATATAATTGATCAGGATTGTTCTGATTAATTTCATCACTTAAGTCGTAGCATATTATTCTACTATTCGATTTATCTTTAAAATCAAAATCTACGTATCTTGATTTACTATTGCCAGTTTTGTCACCAACATATTTTAGGTCATAAGTTTCTATTTTTACTTTATTTCCAAAAAATTTTTTTAGATCATTTTCAATTTGTTGTTGTTTTTCATAACATCTGTCAATTTTATTTTCCAAAAAATAAATTGTTGCCTCAACTGCATAAATTATAAATTTTGGATCATCTTTTTTAAGAACAAAACCAAGTGAGTCAAATATATTCAAATTTTCTCTTGTATAATTAATTGAAACGAATTTACTATTTGGATAGTGAAAAGATGTTTTATGACTTATTTTTTGAATAATTTCTTTTTGATCTGAATATTTAAGTAAGCTTTCTCCAACACTAAATCCCTCTATCTCAAAATCACGAATATCGTCGGCCCTAGTCCAGGATTGGACGCTAAAGATTAAAACTAATAATAATAAAAATATCCTCACAAACAATATTTTCTCACTGCACACAATATTAGTCAAGATTTTATAATAGTTGAAGTTAATCGATAGATCATTTGATTAAATAATTAGACACTTGTTCATTTGTGCTATTACCAATTATTTATAGGCTTCGTTAATTAAAAAATATGCATAGTCTTCTGGATTTACACTAACTGACAAATCCTTTTGGTATCCAGAGTTCTCAAAATAATCATTACAATTTAAAACTATTGCTTCAACTGAAGGATATGGTTTTAAGTACATTTGCAAGGCATGAATAACACCTAAGCCATCTTGACTATCATAAGATGTTTCCTCTATATCATTAAAAATAATAATCTCCTCAATAAAATTTCTAATTTCTGATCTTAATTTTATACATTCATCTAAATTTTTATAAAAAATTGCCCCTTTTAAACTTGTGATAATATATCGATTATCATTTTTTTTTACTGTTGCTGCAAGAAAATCATAATTCATTAAATCTATAAATTTATCAGCCATATAAATAATATATTTATCATTTGTATACTGATTACTTGATATTGAAGATTTAATTTTTTTTTCGGAGGCAAAATTTAACAAACTATCGCCAATACTTAACCCCTCTATCTCAAAATCTCTAATATCATCCGCCTTAGTCCAGGATAGAAAACTAAAGATTAAAGCTAATATTGCTATTAACATCCTCATAAAAATATATTTTCACTGTATATTACGTGAGTCAAGATTTTTAAAAATTGAAACTAATGTTTATTATCCTAGTGATAAAAGAAATAGATCCTGAATTATAAGGATCTTGTGTTATTAATCAAAAGCTATTCCAAGAAATTTATTAAATTCTCTGGTTCTCAAAGATATACTTATATTATCAGTCCACTGCTTTTTTTTTGTAATCTTTTTTGACCAATTAATCGTCTCAATTACTATCATGTCTCCGTTTTTATATTCAAATAAATTATGTGAAATTTTGCTTTCTCCTGATTTATCAGCTGAATGAGAACCTTCATATGAATTTTTATATAAATTTACAAATTGATCAGAAAGATCATTATCAATCTGTTTTTCTAAATTCTTACATTTAGAAAAATCATTACTACAAAAAATTAATCCCGCAATCGCCACAATGATATATTTCTTATCGTTAGTTAAAAAATTAAACTCAACACCATCATATGTTTTAAAATTTTTATCTTTGTAGAATTCAACTGATGTATATTTTTTATTTTTATAATAATTTAAATTAATATTTTGTTTTATTTCTTTCTTACTATAAAAATCTAATAAACTATCCCCTATACTTATACCTTCTATCTCAAAATCTCTAATATCATCAGCCTTTGCCCAGGATTGAATATTAAAGATAAAAATTAAAACTGTTAAAAATATTCTCATATTCAACATCTTCTCACTGAGAGCTATGTGTGTCAATATTTTGAGATATTTAAAATTAGTAAACTATACTTTTAAATCAGAGCACTAGGCACGAGATTATGACTCCCCAGTATGATTATTTGTATGCCTCAAACTTAATAAAACTATTCAATTCATTTGTCATAATTGATAATTTAACACTATCATTATATGCATCATCTGACATATCATATACTGAGACTGATAAACTTATATCGTAATTATTTAGTTGCAAATCATTTCCATATACTATTGATTTTCCTGTTTTATCCATTCTGTGCTTTGCTTCCCAACTATTAACCTCTATTCCAGAAAAAGTATTTTTAAGATCATTAATAATTTGATCTTTAATAAACATGCATTTATCAATATTATTGAAGCATAACATTTCCCCACTTAATCCGTGAACTAAATATTTCTCATCATTATTTTTAATTGTAATTCCAAGCTCATCAAATTGATCAAGTTTTTTAAATAAGGGAAATTCATTTGTCTGACCCACACCTAATCCAATAAATTTATTTTTGTACTTGAAAGAAAATTCGCTTTTAATCTCTTTTTCAATATTAATTTTTTTAAAATGTTCTAATAAACTATCTCCAATACTAATACCTTCTATTTCAAACTCAGATACATCATCAGCACTAGTCCATGATTGAAGATTAAAAATTAAAAATATTATTAATATAAAAATTTTCATTAAAAAAATTACAATTTAAAAAGGATCTCCTCTTAAGAAATTTTCCATTTCCTCACTTGTTACAGCTATTGCTAATTCATCAGACCATCCACGTGATTTCCTCACTTCTTTACCCATTTCAGTACAACTGACAGAAATAAATCCTCCAGTATTAAGAAAAAAATATGTGTTATAACTAAAAGAGTTGTTGGTTTGGTCTGCTGTATAAGTGCTATCGTCATCTAATCTTTCATGGTCAGTAAATAAATGATTTATATCTTCAATTATAGATAATTTTTTTTTTTTACATTCATCAATTTTTTTATCAAAATCTATTATTCCCTCTATGGCAAAAACCTCATGTTTATCGTCATCTGGTTTGAGGGTAATTTGTACTCTGTCATATTTTTTGGATTTATTTGTGACAAAAATTACTGCAAATGTATTATTTTTATAAAATGATGCTTTTTTATATGATGATTTTATTTCACTTTCATCAAAATGTTCTAATAAACTGTCACCAATAGTTATTCCCTCTATCTCAAAATCCCTAATATCATCAGCCTTGGTCCACGATTGAAAATTTAAAATTAAGATTAATATTGATAAAAATATTTTCATAATCATTACTTTCCCACTGTGACCTATATGTGTCAAGATTTTGGATTAGTTAAAATTAATTAAATATACTTTGAAATTAAAGTACTGACAACAGGATATGATTCCCACGCTCGATTAATAATTTTTTTCTAGAAATTTAAGGAACTCATCAGAGTTTAATAAGAAACTCAATGTATGAACATATCCTTTTTCTTCAAACATTTTTTTGGACCAATAACTACAATAAACTCTTGCGGTATCTCCATTTATAAATTGAAAATTAGTCTCAATAAAATATGAATCACCTGTTGAATCATAAACACTTGGATGCTTTTCATGATCATTTCTTTTTGCTTTTTCAAACAAATTTTCTATTTCTTTTATAATTTTTTTTTGTTTAACCAAACACTCATTGAAATTATCAGGATATTCAATTACACCTCCAACACCAAAAATTTCGTAAGTCTTATCTTTTTGCTTCCAAGTAATTTTAATATAATCATAATTATCTTGTTCTTTTGGTAAAAAATAAGCCTCATAATAAGTTCCATTATGATCGTAAACTTTACGATTACTTATTTTATTCTGAATTTGATCTTTGTTGTAATTTGCTAGAATACTGTCACCTATACTCAAACCATCTATCTGAAAATCTCTAATATCATCTGCCTTAGTCCAGGATTGAAAATTAAAGATTAAAATTAAAATTAATATAAATATTTTCATAATTTTTAATAAGCTTCATTATCTATCCAATTAGTAATTATAGAAGGTGTAATTGCAACAGATAGACCATTAAAAAAATTTCTTTTTTTAATTGTAGCTATGGTAAATTTATTACAATAAATTCTAATTGAAGAGCCATCCTTAAACTTAAAATCAATTATGTCAGAAATACTTTTTCCATCATCAATAGATGAATAGGTATGCACATATTCATTTGTCGATGCATTTGTTAAAATTTTTAAAAAATCATCAGTAATTTTTTTTTTTTGCTTCAAACAGGATAGATGCTCTTCATCAATATTTTTTCCTTGATTAATAAAAAAGTATTTATCACCCGATAAACTCTGAATTTTAAATGTCTTATCATTCGATTTTACCATAGCACTAATTTGATCATAATTTTCTGATGTAGATTGAACATTTATATGAATATCAAAATATTTCGAGCTAGCAGGATATTTAGTTGTGGTAGCATTTAAAATTACATCTTCTGTATAATAGTCTAATAAACTATCACCAATACTCATCCCCTCAATTTCAAAATCAGTAATATCATCTGCCTTGGTCCAGGATTGAATATTTAGAATTAAAATCAATATTAATAAAAATATCCTCATATACTTAATCCCAAGCTTTATTGTTAATCCAGTCATCAAAAATTTTAGAGTCAATCATAATTGCTAGATAATCTTTAAATCCTGAATTCTTTTCCTTATTTGTTCCAAAATCTCTGCATGAAACTATGATATTTCCATTATTTAAATAATAAATATTTTGATATGCAAAAGTTTCACCTGAGGGATCTACGTTCATTAAAGCTCTTTTACCCCAGTCCTCCTCTTCTGCATTATTAAATAATAATTTAACATCATTATTAATATTTTTTCTTTTTTCTAAACAACTGGTTATATCATTTGGAAAATCTATATTTGCTGATATTGATTGTATTGTATAATTTTTGTCATTTGCTAACCAATGAAATTGTATTTCTTCAAAAATTTCAAAAGAATTTGTTTGGAATGTTGCTGCCAACATGTCTTTATTAGGATATAGAGCACTAGATTTTTTATCAATGTTGTCTTTGGTAAAATGATCAAGTAAACTGTCTCCAATACTAAAACCTTCTATTTCAAATTCTTTAATATCGTCTGCAATAGCATATGATTGAAAACTAAAGATTAAAATTAATATTGATAAAAATATCCTCATATTCAACGTTTTCGTAATGTAACTTATTTGTATCAAGATTTTAAATAAGTTGAAATTAATATTTATAGCTTAATTAATCAAAAAAAATCTGCCAAGAATTATTAGAGTCGTGCTTTGACAATTAATTTAAAGATTTAATTATGAGCTTCGTTGTTTAAAAAATCATTAAATTCTGCTGTATCAACATTAATCAACATAACATCAGAGAAATTAATGTCATCCATATCATAACAAGATACAGATATCATGTCAGTATTTACCATTACATAAATATCATAAGTAAAACTATTTTCATATGCAGCGTGCTCTCTTTTACCTTCGTCAATTATTTGAGGATTATTAAATAGAGATTTTATTTCACTTAATACTTGTTTTTGATCTCTAAGACAATTTTTTATATCTTTTTTAATAACTCCAGATAATGAATAAATAATATAATTTTTATCTTTATTTTTTAATTGAAAATTTATGCCATCATAAATTTTAAAATTTTGTTTATCAATTGATACCTGATAAAATTTATTTGATTTATAAAAAACTTTATTATCATTGATAATTTTTTTATTAAAAAATTTAAGTAGACTGTCTCCAATACTCATCCCTTCTATTGCAAAATCTCTTATATCATCAGCCTTGGTCCATGATTGAAAACCCAATATTAAGATTAAAACTAATAGAAGTGACCTCATAATAAACATCTTTTCACTGTAACCTTGATAAGTCAAGATTTACTCATAATTAAAACTAATCTTAATAGCTCAGCAATAAGAACACAAAGTGCAAGATAATGATTACAATTCTTAATCAATTAAATGCTTCGTATTGAAGCCAATTATTTAATTCTTTAGTTGTTGCACTAATTCTTAGATGATCACCATTGTTATATTCATCTTTCATATATTGTGACCAGAAATAACATTCAATAGCAACATAATCTCTATCACCAATTACCCAATCAGTTCTATAATAAAAACTTTTACCTGTATGGTCACCTCTAGCTTTAAATTTTTCTTTGTTGATATTTATTTGAGAATTAAAAATGTTTGAAATGGTATTAGTTATTTCATCCATATCATTAAGACACTCTTCTTTATTTTCATAAAAATTTGCAGCATCAATAGAAAAAATTATATATTTTTCATCATTTTTTTTTAGGTATATTTCAATAGCATCATACAATTTCAAAAATTTATGATTCCTTATATTAACGGCATAATATTCGTCACTTGCGTAAGGATAATTCAATAAATTTTCTAATATTTCTTTTTTAGTAACGTGATCTAATAAACTATCGCCAATACTTATTCCCTCAATCTCAAAATCCCTAATATCATCAGCTTTAGTAAATGATTGGAGGTTAACAAAAAGTGTAATTATTATTATAATTATTCGCACTTAATCATGCTCCCGTTTTACAATATTTTTTATATTGATCAGCTTCTTCTTTTCTTAAATTCAATTCTTTAAGCAATGCTGTTTGATCATTATCTTTATTAAAATAGTATTTTGCTGTTGTAAGACTACTTTCTAGATAACACCAAGTAGACTCATGTTTTTTACCAAATCTTAAATCATCTACTTTACTCCATTGATAGCCCGTAGTTATTGTGTAAATACCAATGTTTTTACTTTTAAAGACACTTACAGTCTCATTATAAACAACATTATCTCTTTGTCTTTTTAGCTCATCAAGTTCATTTTCTAATCTTTCTATTTCTTTTTTGTCTTTTTCTGAATTTGTACTGTTTGATAAGTTTTTATTTTTTTCCTCAATTTTTTTTTCTATATCGTCTATTTTATTATTATATTTATCAACCTCATCATTATTTGAAATAATTTCATCTTTATATTTCGTCAACGGATGTGGTTTTTTAAAAATATGATAAGCATATGCAGCTAAAATTAAAAAGATGCCAAATGCTATTAAACCTAAAGCTGCAGATCTTGTGTTTTTCCAAATACTTTTAGTTCTTCTTAATCTCGCTTTTTCATCAATATATTTATTTACAGGATCATAGTCATGCCTCGTTGTTTCAATAATTTTATAAGCCATAAACTATTTATTTTTATTTTTTTTGTCGTAATCAGGTGCTGAAAAAGGTCCTTTTTTTAAAAGCTCCTCATCATCTGTAGGTAATGGTACGTACACCATTTCCTTTCTAATAGTTTCTATTTCTTTTGGAACCTCAACCTCTTTTATTACTATTTTTTCAACTTCAACAGGTTTCTCCACAATTTTCTCTACAATTTTCTCTACTTCAATAGGTTTCTCTACTATTTTTTCAACTTCTTTCTCAACTTCTTTCTCAACAATTTTAATATTAGGATCTCTAAATCTTTTAATTTTTCCCCAAATATATTTATTAATTAAAACAAATAATCTTGATATTCTTATCGATAAACCTTTCCAATGAGCCGTTCTTTTGTTTCTGATAATATGAAGTCTAGGGTCAAGCATTACTAAACTTGCAAAAGCCAACAAAGTACCAGTAACTGATATTATAAAACTTAAAACTCCAAACCATAACCAAAATGCAGCTGTAATTGCACCTCTAGGTAAATCTGCGTATACAGACTCTTCAACTGTATTTAGTGCTCGTTCAGCTTTTATTTCAAAATCTGATTTCTGCTTTTGAAGTCTTGATATTTGCATATCAATAGCTTCATTATCTAATTCACTGTTTTTATTGAAATAAGATAAGAATTTGTCGAACCAACCTTTTTCTGTAATTGATTTTACTTTTTGCTTTTCTAATTCAAAAATTTGATCATCAATTTTTTTAATTTCTTTATTGTAGTCAATTACAAACCATCCCTTCAACCATGTTGCAACTCTAAATACTTGATTATCAGGAGCCAAATCATCAATGCCCGTACCTTCTGAATTAGATATTAATTCTAATTTTCTGTCTTTTAATTTTCTTAATTTTTCGTCTTTCTCTTTAGCATCTAAAGTAAAGCCTTTTTGTCTGTTTTCTAAATCTTTTATTTTTGATGATATTACTTCCAGTTCGTCATTTAATGGTTTGATAGCAAGGTCAATTTCCTTTTTGATTATATCAATCTGACCTCCTGTATTTACACCTTGTTCCTTAATTAAAGCATCTAATCTTCTTTCTTTTTCTTTTTTATCTTGTTCTTTATTTTCAATTTTTTTTTCTATATCAGCAATCTCAGCTAATATTGATTTTTCATTAGTTTTTAATAATCCAATTTTTTTTATTTGATTAGGTAAATCAGCTTTTTTACTGCTTAAAAAATTTATGTCTTTTTCAAGTGTACTTATTTGACTCTTTAACTGATCAATAGCCTCTTTATTAGATCCAGTATTTAAAATATCTTGTATTCGTTTTTGACCAGTAATCGTTATTTCACTTATTTGTTTATTAATTTCAGATCTTTGTTTTCTAAGATTATTTATATCTACATCAAATGCTTTAACTTCAACATTTTCATTAATCAGTTCTATCTGTGTCTTTATACTATGATATTCAACTATCATTTTATCTACTATTTTTGTTCTTTCTCGATTTATTCTTTCAAAACCAGTAACTATAGTTTCAAAGGTTGAGACGTTAACCAGCAACAATCCAATTAAGAATACGATTTTCCATGATAACCTAACTGAATAATAAACAGCTGTTGCTAATGGTATTTTTGTAAGCTCAACCACTGCAACAATAATAAATATCATTCCAATGGTAAGATCATTCAAACTAATTCCTCTAGCTAAGAGATCTGATGCTTCTGTAGCACCTTGGGCACCTCTAATAATAATAATACCAATACACAATCCTATAAATGCAACTAATATTTCAACTGACCAAGCCATTCTAAGTAGAAATTTACCTTTTGAGCCAGTTTGAGATTGAGGAAAAAATTTATTAAAAATATTATCAAGATTAGGCATTAACTTTTACCTTTCTGGATTGAGATAGATTTTTAAATTTAGAAATCAATTTATTAAAATAAAAAATTAAATAGTTTAAAAAGCTTTTTTTAATATCAAATATTTTTGCGACTTCACGAATATCTTCGTCTTCTGCAACAGAATAAACGCCATCGCTATGAGCAAGTCTATAGAGAACGGCTATAATAAATTCCAAAAATTCTGGATGCTCATCTTTTAAAAGCTTTCTCAGGTTTCTAGCATCATGCTCTATTGGATTAGTATCTTTATTAGCTTCCTCCATAATTCTAATTAAAGAATTTTTTTGTTGAGGTTCATGAGGTATGATTTTTAATATTTCAATTTCTTCTTGAGCTGTAAAATGTCCATCGGCTTTACATAATTTAGTTGCTAAAATTAGCACTCCAATAATACAAATTGTTTGTTGAGATTCATGTCTATATTTTTCCCACATACAAATTCCTGATTTCTCTAAACTAACCACATTTTGAAAAAAATGAATACTCATAAATTAATTATAATTATAGCCCTTCCTTAGCATGCAGCTCTGAAATACAGCCTCGTATTGAGTTAATTCATTAATAACAATATTGAATTCTTCAGGAGCGCACATCAATGGATTTTTACAAATATAACCTGGATGCTTTGATCGTGCTAAAGACTTACAATACATGGTATCATGATTTAGATTTGAATTATCACCATCTCTACTTGTGTAGGTACCAGTTGCACAACCACTTAATAAAATTAAAAACATTATTATAATTATTTTTTTCATATTTCTAATTTAATTTTTTTATTTTTAATTACTTGTCCAAGATAAAATTTTTTTTAGGACAGATTATTTGTCCAAAATATTTTTTAAAGCTGGACAAGCTATTTCAATTTAATCATCTAAATATGATTCATGACAAACAACAACAAAAGGAGAAAAAAAATGAGTAAAGTAAAAACAAGAACACAGGAAAATAACTTTTCTGTATTACAGATATTAGGAAGTTTATTTTTAATATTTGCGGTTGCAGATTTTGCATTATCTTGGATGGGTGTAAACCTTACACCATTTATGGGTTCTGCATCGAGATTCTCACCTATTATCTTTGGTGTTATTGGATCAGTATTATTAAATATGAGGAAGGAGGATGGCTAATCTTTTATTAATCTCCCCTATAACTTAGGGGAGATTGAGATTAAATTATGAAAATTATCTTTTCCTCGATTTCAAGATTATTTTTTTCTTATAGTAAATTTCTAGCAGGTTTAGTATTGTTAAGTAGTACTACCACTTACTCGCATAGTTCGGAGCTACCTACTTATCTTGAATGTAATAGCAAATATTATGAGTTAACAGGATATTCAATGAAAAGTCATTACAATGTAAGAACTAAAAAATTTAGATACTCTAGTACAATTTCAAGTTACACAAATGATTTTATAACTTTTGATTATGGTGCAAAAATTAATCGTAATACTGGAGAATGGACAAATAAAGAAGGTAAAAAAATTTGTATTCTGAGAAAAATATCAATTAGTGATTTACCTCAGTTAAATAGTGAAGGTAAATTATTCTGATGATTGAAACACTAATAATTATTGAATTAACACTTCTAACATTATCTTTAATAAATAATTAAAATGAAAAAATTTTTAATTTTATTTCTTATTATTTTAAATGGGTGTGCAAATAGTAATACCGAAAGCAAAATAAACATTAAGGAAAAACAAAGGAATGAAGATATTTTAACTTGCAAACATTATGGTTTTCAGATGAATACTGCAGAGTTCAGTAACTGTCTAATGAATTTGGATCATAAAAGAAATGAAATTATAATGACAAGAAAAATACTTAAATGTCAAAATGTTAGAAGAGATAACGCCAATAGCGTCGTTACAGGTTTTTGGGGTGGCGTATTAATGGGTTTAAGAGAAAATTTAGCTTGTGATTAAAATTATTAAAATTGCTTTATTAATTGTATTTCTTGGTGCTTGTGACAATATTCAAAATAATAATCCAAATGTAAAAAAATCATCAGCCAATATTTGTCATGAAAAAGGATCACAATATTACAAACAAACAAAGAAATATGAGAGTTTTAATACAATTGAAGATTGTCTTAATTCAGGAGGAAGACTACCGAGATAATAATTAAGAACTATTTAAATCATGGTAATTTTTTTGTAATATTTGTTATGCAATATTTAAAAAATACAATTATTGCCTTAACCATTTTACTAGGTTTAATAACTTTTGCACAATCTGAAACTTCTTGGATTAAAAAGAAAGATAAAACTGAAACTGTCAAAAAAGTAGAAAAAGAAAAAACTACTTCTTGGATTAAGAAAAAAGAAGTCAAAGAAAATAAAAAAAAAGTTAAAGAAAAAATTAAAGAATCTAAGTCTTGGATTACTAAAAAAAGTAAAGAAAAAGTTAAAGACATTAAAGAAAAATTAAAAAAACATAAGTCTTTTGAAAAATTACCTAAAGCTGAATTTTATTTTGCTGGATACATTGAACCTTTAGAAAATGAAGAAATAAAATATGTATATGGTTATGTGAATTCAGATAAAAAATCTGATACTTTTAAAGTAGATAACAAAAACTTCTATAGCAAAAGTGATGGTGTCGCCTATTTTGAAGATAAGTCTAACAGATGTGAGATTGATAGTTTTATTGGTGTTCTCTTTGGAGATATAAAAGGAAAAGTTGTTTTAAAATGTAAAAAAGGTCTTGATATCACTGGAGACTTTAAACAAGTAGGTTTAACTGGAAAAGGTGATGGTGAAACAAGTGATGGTAATTCAATTAAATTTAAATTTTATAATTCTAAAATTGAAGCAATTGCACAACTTGAAAATTATAAATTAGATAATGAGACTAAAACTACAGTTGTTGAAAGAAAACTACCCTCAAAGAAAAAAGAGAAAATTATACTTAATCCTAATGGAAATTACTACGCTCTTTTAATTGGTAATTCAAAATATACGAATGGTTGGTCAAATTTAGAGTCACCAATAAATGATATTAATTCTATTAAAGCAGTCCTAAATAAAAAATATAATTTCAAAAAAATTCTTACAGTTGAAAATGGAACAAAAAAGGAGATTTATTCCGCTTTTCAAAAATTGTCTAAATTAACAACAACAAATGATTATGTGTTAGTTTATTATTCTGGACATGGTCAAATCAAAGCAGAACAGGCTTATTGGATACCTACTGACGGTAGCAAAGAATGGGGCAATGGTGACTGGATTAATATTTCAGAAATTGATATTTTTTTAACAGAGATTAAGGCGCATCATTTAGCAGTATTAGTAGACTCATGTTTTGTTGGTTCAAAATTTAAAGGTATGAATATAATTGATGATATTGAGGAATTAAACGAAGATGACAGTAAAAAGTATGCCAAGAGTATGCAATCAGCATTAGATTTAAGATCTAGATCTGTATTATCATCAGGAACTACTGGACAAGTTTCAGATACTGTAAAAGGTACTGGACACTCTAGATTTGCACTATCGATAATAAATCAACTTAATGTATTTCATAAAAAATCTTATCCGCTAGGTCTTGAGCAAATGGCTCTTTATATGAAAATTAATTATACAAAATACCAAAAACCATTTATGTACTTTCCAGATACTTGGCAACACGGTGGTGGAAATTTTGTATTTATTCCAAAAAAAAATCTTAAATGATTAAAAAATTTGTTTATATATTATTTAGTTTTTTAATTATAAATCAAGTTTCAGCTTTTGATATTAGAGAAGTTAATAATGCTAAAGTAATGTCTAAAGCTTCATATGCTGTAAATGATACTAATTTAGTAGATGAAGAGAATGCTGAAATTCTTTTAGAAGATGTAATCGATTTAAATGAAGCTTTAAAAGAAAAAGAGGAAGAAATTATTAATAATAATAAAAATAGAAGCCAACCTAAATTTAAAGGTGCCGAAGATATTTACGATGATTTTTCATCAAGTGTAGTTTTTATAGGAAATAGGAAAAATAATAGAATTAAAGGTGTTGGATCAGGCTTTGTAATTAGTAATAAAGGTAAACTTCAAATAATAACCAATTGGCATGTTGTCAATGGAGCAGATCAATTAAGTGTTTGGTTAAAACCAAATAGTATGGTTGATGAAAATTACTTAATTTCACAAGTTGCATCACATAATGCAAAACTTATTAAAGTAAATAAAACTAAAGACCTTGCAATGCTTGAGGTTGAGAATTTACCGATAAAATTAAAACCAGTAGTTTATGGAAAATTTGATAGAATTCGGCCAGGACAAACTTCATTTGCTATTGGACATCCAGAGGGACTTCTCTGGACATTTACTTCAGGTATGATTAGTCAAGTAAGACCTAACTATAATTGGAGATACGAAGGTTCACGTCATGCAGCAAATGTAATTCAAACACAAGCTGCTATTAATCCTGGGAACTCAGGTGGTCCCCTATTTAATAAAAATAAAGAATTAATTGGTTTAAATACATTTACTTCAGAAGGTGAAAATCTGAATTTTGCAATAGCAATTAATGATGTAATTGATTTTATCAATGAAAAACCAAAAAAAATAGAAAAGAAAAAAAGTAAATACTTACAAAAAAAAGAAAAAGGAAATACTTGGATAAAAAAAAAGAAAAAGAAGAAAACTGAAAAAGGATCAGTTGATCTTTCTGACGCAAAAGAAGTTGATCTTAATAAAAATGGTATTGTAGATGCATGGCTTGTCGATGAAAATAATAATGGTATTTATGAAATTGCTTATGGTGATGAGAATGAAGATGGGATCATTGAAATTGTAGCTATAGATAAAAATGAAGACAAAAATTTTGAAGTTATTCTATTTGATACAAATAAAAATGGTAATCCTGATGAAGCTGAAATTGATGAAGACGAAGATGGTAAAACTGATGTTATTGCCTATGATTACAATGAAGATGGTGAATGGGATAAATTTGAAAATGTTTAACTACTTTTGATCTACAGTAATTTTTATTTTCATAATTTTATCCTCTAAGTTTTTAATAGCTTCTATTATTTTCTTTTTTTCTAATTTAGATATATCTTCTCCCTCATCGCTTTTTGGATCTTCAGCTTGTTTAACAACTTCTGTGAGTTTTCCATGAAGAATAGTGGACTTAACCAACATTTCATCAATATCATTAAGTTTATGAGATTCTAAATTATCAGCTACATTTGCAACTATATACTCATGTGCCCTTAGCAATGGAGGTGCTTTCCCTTTTTTGATACAAGCAATATCAAGTTTAATAGAGTCGTTATGATCTATATGTCTATCAGGATCATTGGGGTTGCTACACTTTCTCAAATATGACGATGTTTTTCCAATAGCTGCTTGAATTTCCTCATCATTTAAAATCTTTAAAACTCTCATTATACCGTTTTCTATAGATGCGGTTTTTCTAATTGTAGCCATAATATTAATTCTTTAATTTACATACATATTATAAATAATTAAATTAAATTTGTGATAATTAAAAACATTAAAAATGCAATAATTTTATTAACTGTATTGGTTAATTTATCTTTTTTTCAATCAATTTCGTCTGCTGAAAATAAACTTTGTGGTAATGAAGTTATTCATCATATTATAAATGAAGAGGCTAAAAACAATAAAAGAAATTTTGAGTATAATGAGAAAAGAAATGATGCTGGAATACATTTTGATTATCACTGGGATAATAATATCGATAAAATTATTGTTAAAAGAGATAAAAATAATTTTCCTATAGTAAGATATTCTTTATTTGATCATAAAAATTTTATTGCAAATAAAACTGTAATAAAACAAATAGATAACTTTGATCTATCAAAATTAAGCGATAAAGATTTAGAAAAACTTACTTACCTTAGAGGAAAAACTAATTTTGAATTAGCTGACGGTAAAAAAGTTTCAATTTTATCTAAACCTTATAAATTCAACAATTTTAAATTGTCTAATTTTGAAATTAAAAGTATTCAAAACATAGATACAACTTTAGGTATTCTTGAAATGTCATTTACATCTCAATTAACCAACATTAGAAATGATTTAGCTAAAACTTTGAAAGGTACAGTTTTATTTAGCAATAATAGAATTAATATCTGTCCAGAGGCAAGACTTTTAGATGATTGGCCTTTACAAAGCGTCACATTTGATGAATTTAGATATGATGCTGACGTCAGAGAAGGTCTTAAAAATAAAGAATTTCTAGCTAACCCAGTTTTTCAGATTACAATTGATGAAAGCATATTAAGAACTTTAAGAACTGAAAAAGGAGTTGGTTTTTTTAGACAATCGTTTGATTTTAGAAAATTCCCTTTTGATACTCAAAAACTTTTGATCAGAATTGAAACAGGTGTAGGCAATTATCCAAATATCAATATGGAAGACAATAGCGAAAGCGGTTCACTAACATTCATTACTCCAGAGGCTGGAGTTTTTTTAAATTTACAAAAATTTTTAAATCCTGAAATAAATAAACTTAAAGCATGGAAAATAAGTGATGATGGTATCAGTGTTAAAAGCAAAATCCTTTCTGAAAACACATATGATATCTATAATCAAATAATACTTCCTCGAACAGAAAATGTTCTTGATATAGAAATAAACATTGAGAGAAATTTCCAGCATTACTTATTAAAGATAATGTTGCCAGTATTTTTAATTCTTTGTGTTGCATGGTACGTTTTGTGGATACCAACTGAAAAATATGAAGCTAGACTTAATACATCAATAATAGCTCTATTAGCATTGATTGCTTATAACTTTGTATTCCAAGATGATATTCCTAAATTAGAATATTTGACCGATCTTGATTGGTTTATTTTATTATCCTATATATTTTGTTTAATACCTGTGTTTCTAAGTATCGGTTTCAGCAAGTTTATTGCTACAAATCAAAAGAAAATTATGAAAATAAATAAATTAATTAAAATTTGGGGTGGATTACTTTATTTGATTTTAACTTTACAAATCTTTTATCCTGTAATTTAATTTTTACTAGATTTTCGATAATCCCATGGCATTTCAAATTTTCCTTGCCACATCCCCTTTTTTTCTTGTTTAGCAAATATTTCATCTGAAACATATTTTTTAGAGTATTTTCGAAAAGCGACTGCATGTCCATTTGAGACTAGCCATGCATTTAAATTCGTTTTTTTTTTATAACATTCGCCTATGAGTCTTTTAAAATAGTCAATATCAGAAATTTTACATGTAACCTTTTGATTATTTATTTTCTTAATTAATGCTTCAGTTGATTTTTGACCACAAAAATAATCCTCATAGAATGTAAACATGAAAATTGTTAAATATGGTCTTTTACATTTTTGTTTCTTTTCAGGTGCGTCTATTCCATCAAGCCTTATTTTAAATGTATCTATTTTTATAGTATCTCCATCTGTAACTTTGGCATAACCTGTGACAGATGTAATTTCTGATGATTTAACATCCTGATAAGTTAGAAAGAAAAATATTAAACATGTTATAAATAATAATATTGCTTTTGTTTTTGTAAAAAACATTTTTAAATAATTCTAAATACTAGCTAGTTTATGTTTAATATAATATTTAACGTAAAATAGTAAGATCAAAGATATCAACCATTGAAAGATTGCCCAAATATAAAAGAAAGTTTTAAAGTCAGCATTTATATATTTTGCGATGTAAAACGAAAAAACAGGAACCAAAACGTTTCTAGCAATATTATTAACCATTGCTTTCTCAGACTTTTTAAGAGCCATAAAAAATCCATTTGATAAGAAAAATATTGGATAAGCAGGTAAAATAAATGCAGAAATCTTAAGGTACATTGAGCCATGCATAATTACTTCAGGATTAGATGAAAAGAATTTTGGAACAATGTCAGCACTTATAAAAATAATTACACCAGCGATTAACATTATAAATAAACCGTATTTTATTGAAGTAAAATAGGATTGCTCCACTCTATCGTAATATTTTGCTCCAATATTTTGGGCTATTATAGAAATTATTGCTGTATTAATTCCTAATATTGGTAACAAAACTACTTGCTCAATTCTCGTGGCAGATCCATAACCTGCTACAGCATATTCGCCAAATAATCCAACATATGTAAAAACAACTGTTGCAGCAATAGAATATCCTAATATAGCAATTGTAATTGGCATTGATTGAAAAAATATATTTTTTAAGAAAAAAAATTTAGCTTTGAAATGATCTAAAGTTATTTGCTTAATTCTTTGATTATTTAATATTTTTATTAGAATAATCAACAAAGATATAAATTGTGCAATTAAAGTTGCTATCCCAATACCAGTTATTCCTAATGGTGGTATAAATAAAAAACCGAAAATAAAAATAGGATTTAAAATAATATTTAAGAAAAAAGAAAATATAAGTACATTTCTGTAAGTTTTAGTATCTCCTTCTGCATGTAAGAATGAATTTAGTGCTACTACTAAAATAAATAATATCGTACCTAAAAAAATTACATTTATATATTCTAGTCCAAGAATTGTTACTTCTTGGGAGGAATTCATTAATAAGAATATCTTTTCACCAAAAGCAAATCCTAATATAGATACAAATACCGAGATTATAATCGAATAAATGATTACATTTCCAAAATAACTCAAAACATTTTTTTCGTTTTTTTCTCCGATACTGCTGCCAATCAATGATGTTCCCGCTACGGTAACTCCAATGGATGTCGCAATAATCAAAAAATATATCGGAAAAGACTTACTCAAAGCAGATAAGGCTTCTGGAGATATTTTTCCTGCATAAAAAGTATCTACAATTGTATAAAGTGTTTGGAATAAGGTTCCTACACTTGCTGGTACAGCAAGTTTTCTTACTAATAACGAAACTTCATCTTTTAATAAATTCATTAATTTAAGATTTGTTAATATTCTTTTTGGAAGATATGTCTTTTTCCTGCTTCTTTAGCAAGATTAATTTGTTTTTGTCTCATCCTAAATCTCGATTTTTGATGATCTGTTAGATTGTCGTGACAATTTGGACATGAAACACCCTCT
The DNA here is from genome assembly GCA_003279775.1 of Pelagibacteraceae bacterium AG-390-A23. Taxonomy (GTDB): domain Bacteria; phylum Pseudomonadota; class Alphaproteobacteria; order Pelagibacterales; family Pelagibacteraceae; genus Pelagibacter. Next base: position 737 of record QCGW01000001.1, on the reverse strand, counting down.
TCATATTTTTTTGATTTTTTATCCTTACGAGATACAGGCTTCCTACAACCACTGCACATCGAGTAAGAACCAACTTTTAGACCATGTTTTAAACTAATTCTGTTATCAAAAACAAAGCATTCACCTCTCCATAAACTTTTTTTCTTATTAGTTTTTTTGAGATAATTTAAAATTCCACCATTTAACTGATAAATATTATTAAAACCTTTTTTCTCCAAATATACAGATGCCTTTTCACAACGAATTCCACCAGTACAAAACATAGCTATAGGTTGATTTTTTTTTAATTTATTTAGGTATTTTGGAAAATCTCTAAAATTATCAATATCAGGATTAATTGCTCCCTTAAATGTTCCAACATCGTACTCAAATGGTTTTCTCGCATCTATAAGAACAGTATCCTTTTCTTTAATAAGCTTATTCCATTTAATTGGATCTACATGGCTATCCTTTTTCTTTATTCTTTTGTTTAAAACTAAATTCATTGGAACAACTTCATTTTTAATTTTAACTTTAGGTTTATGAAACGGTTGAAATGAGCTTTTTGAAACATTGCTGCTGTTAAATTCTTTAAATTTAAGAGTTCTTTTTAAATTGTTAATTGTGAATTTAATGTCTGCAGCTTTGCCAGAAATAGTTCCATTTACCCCTTCTTTAGAAACAATTATCGTACCCCTAATGTTTTTCTTTTTTAAAGTTTCTAATAAAACTTTTTGTTTTTTCTTAAGATAAGAAAT